>DASZUD010000366.1:0-20506 GCA_035548155.1 Polyangia bacterium | reverse complement strand
GGCCTCGTCACGCACGCCGCCCAGCGAGATGCGGATGAACTCGCGGCCGAGCGAGCGCGCGATCGACTTGCCGAGCGACGTCTTGCCGACGCCGGGAGGGCCGGCGAGGCACAGGATCGGACCTTTCTTGCCGGGCGCGAGCTTGCGCACGGCCAGGTACTCGAGGATCCGCTTCTTCACCTTCTTGAGATCGTAGTGCTCGCTGTCGAGGATCTCGCGCGCCTTGTCGAGGTCGAGGCGGTCCTCCGTCTGCTTCGTCCACGGCAGCTCGACGAGCCACTCGAGGTACGTGCGCTGAACGGTGTACTCGGCCGAGGACTGCGCCATCTGCTTGAGGCGGTCCAGCTGCTTGCGCGCCGTCTTCTCGACCTCGGCCGGCATGTCCGCCGCTTTGATCTTCTCCTCGAACGCGTCGAGGTCGGAGGCGTCCTCGCCTTCGCCCAGCTCGTCCTGGATGGCCTTCAGCTTCTGGCGCAGCACGGCCTCGCGCTGGTGCTTCGAGAACTCCTCGCGCACCTGCGAGTCGATCTTCTGCTTCACCTTGATGAGCTCGACCTTGCGCTGCAGGAGGACCAGCAGGCGGCGGAGCCGCTCCGCGACGTCGCTCTCGACCAGCAACGACGCGCGCTCCTCGGGCGACAGGTCCACGGTGGCCGCGACGATGTCACCAAGGCGGCCCGGATCCTTGCTCTGATCCAGCACCTGCGCCGTCTCGTCCGGGATGTCCGGCGAGATCGCGATGAGCTGCTTGGCGACGTCGTACACGGCCATGCCCAGGCCGTCGATCTCGATCGGGTCCTTGCGGATCTCCGTGAGCGGCCCATACGAGGCGACCAGGTACGGCTTCTCCTGCACGAACCCGGTGACGCGCCGGCGCTCGAGGCCGCGCAGGACCGCCGTCACGCGGTTCTCCGCCGCCTTGACGATGCGGACGACCTCGCCCTCGACGCAGATCGTGTAGAGGTCGCTGGACGCGGGCTCTTCGATGTCGGCGTCCTTCTGGGTGCCGACCAGCACGCGCGCTCCCTTGCCGCCGAGCGCCTCGATGAGGCGCAGCGAGCTGGGACGCCCGATCTCGACCGGCATCACGGCGCCGGGGAACAGAACCAGATTACGGAGGGAAAGAAGTGGAAGTGTCTTGGAGTCTTCGGTTGTCATTTCGTCGTCTCGCTCCAGATGGCTGCTTTCCCACCCGCCCCCCACGAGCCCCCTTCTCCACTATGATGCCGGCGGGCCTGAAAAGGTATATCGATTTTCGCGGTGAGCCATGGGGACCTCCATGGGTTCCTGGCGGCCAGGCTCTTTCTCAGAGCTGCCCCGACGGACCCGCGATTTTGACCTTTGGACGCGTGATCAAAAAGGCCGCGGGCTCTTCTGCTCCGTGCGCTTGGCCAGCGCTTCGAGCAGCTTGCGCGTCTCGGGATCGTCGGCCGCGCCCTTGGGTGCCACGATCTCGACCCGCACCATCTGGTCGCCGCGCGAGCCGTCGGGCTTCTTGATGCCCTTGCCGCGCAGGCGGAGGCGCGCGCCGCTGGACGTGCCCGGCGGGATCGTCACCGTGACCGGGCCCTCGATCGTGGGCACCTGTACTTTCGTGCCCAGCGCCGCCTCGCTGAACGTCACGGGGACGTCGAGCAGGACGTCCGCACCGTCGCGCTGCAGGTGCGCGTCGGGACGGACTTCGAGCTCCAGGTAGAGGTCGCCGGGGGCGCCGCCCTTGCCGGGCGCGGGCTGGCCGTGGCCCGCGACGCGCAGGCGCCCGCCGCTCTCGACGCCGGGGGGAACCGAGACCTCGACGGTGGAGCCGCTGCCGGTGCGCACGGTGCGCCGCGTGCCCAGCGCCGCCTCGCTGAACGTCAGGGGCAACGTCCCGATGACGTCGGCGCCGCGGGCCGGGCGTACCCGCGCGCCGCCGCCGAACGGCGAGCCCGGACGGCCGCCGCCTTCGCCGAACAGGGTTGCGAACAGATCGCCCAGATCGTCGGTGTCGAAGCTGACGCTCCCCGCGCGGCCGCCGCGCATGCCGCCGCCTCCGAACGTACGTGCGAACGCCTCGGCGTCGAAGCCTTCCGGCATGCCGTCGGGGCGCACGGGCGCGTGCCGCAGCCGCTCGTACTCGGCGCGCTTGTCCTTGTCGCCAAGGACGGCGTACGCCTCGTTGATCTCCTTGAAGCGCTCGGTCTTCTTCTTGTCGTTCCCTGTGACGTCGGGGTGGTACTCCTTCGCCAGCTTCCGGTAGGCCTTCTTGATCGACGCCTCGTCGGCGTTCTCGGCGACGCCCAGCACCTTGTAGAGATCTTTCATGGCCTCATGTGAACGCTACGGGGACCGGGCCCCTGTGGCAAATGTGGTGACTCAGACCACCGCCGAGAGGGCTTTGGCCCGCTTGCGGGTGAAGGTGAGGGCGTCCGCGTCCGTGCCCGTCCCGCGGTCGATGACGATGACGTCGCCCGGGGCAAAGCTGCCCGCGAGCAGGCGCTTGGCCAGCGGATCCTGCACGTACCGGGTGATGGCGCGCTTGAGAGGCCGCGCGCCGAACACCGGGTCGTAGCCCTCGTCGGCCAGGAAGGTCCGGGCTTCGGGCGAGAGCTCCAGCTCGAGCTCCCGGTCGCGGAGCAGCTTCCGCAGGCGCTCCAGCTGGAGGTCGACGATGCGGTCCAGCTCGGCGCGCTGCAGCCGGTGGAAGACGACGATGTCGTCCACGCGGTTCAGGAACTCGGGCCGGAACGTCTTGCGCAGCTCCTCCATGACCTTCTTCTGCAGCGCCTCGGGATCGGCCCCCAGCACGGGATCGCTCACGAGGTGACTGCCGGCGTTGGAGGTCATGATGACCACCGTGTTGCGGAAGTCGACCGTGCGGCCCTGGCCGTCGGTGAGCCGGCCGTCGTCGAGCAGCTGCAGCAGCACGTTGAAGACGTCCGGGTGCGCCTTCTCGATCTCGTCGAAGAGCACGACGGAGTAGGGGCGGCGGCGCACGGCCTCGGTCAGCTGGCCGCCCTGATCGTAGCCGACGTACCCGGGAGGCGCGCCGATGAGCCGCGACACGGCGTGCTTCTCCATGTACTCGGACATGTCGATGCGCACCATGTGCGTCTCGTCGTCGAACAGGAACCCGGCCAGGGCGCGCGCGAGCTCGGTCTTTCCGACCCCCGTGGGGCCGAGGAAGATGAACGAACCGATCGGCCGGTTGGGGTCCTGCAGGCCGGAGCGTGAGCGCCGGACGGCGTTCGCGATGGCCTCGACGGCGTCGTCCTGGCCGACGACGCGCGCGTGCAGCCGGTCCTCCAGGTGGAGCAAGCGCTCCTGCTCGCCCTCGAGCATCTTGTCGACGGGGATCCCCGTCCACTTCGAGACGACGGCGGCGATGTCCTGCTCGGTGACCTCCTCGCGCAAGAAGGACCCCTGCTTCTGGGCCTCCTTCAGCTCGGCGGTCTTCGCGGCGGCGGCCTTCTCGAGCTCGGGCACGCGCCCGAAGCGCAGCTCGGCCGCGCGCTGCAGCTCGCCGCGCCGCTGGGCCAGCTCCGCCTCGGTCTTCGCCGCCTCCGCGTCCTCCTTCAGCTTGCGCAGATCGGCGATCAGCTGCTTTTCGCGCTGCCACACGGACTTCATTTGCGAGGCGCGCTCGCGCAGCTCGGCGATCTCGGCCGCCACGGCGCCGAGGCGCTTGCGGGAGGCCTCGTCCTTCTCTCGCCCGAGCGCCTGCTCCTCGATCGCCAGCGACGTCAGCCGCCGCTCGAGGTGATCGATGGGCTCCGGCAAGGAGTCTATCTGCATCTTGAGGCGGCTCGCCGCCTCGTCGACCAGGTCGATGGCCTTGTCGGGAAGCTGCCGGCCGGAGATGTAGCGGGTCGAGAGCTTCACGGCCGCGACGAGGGCCGCGTCGCGGATCTGGATGCCGTGGTGAACTTCGTAGCGCTCCTTGAGGCCGCGCAGGATCGCGATCGCGTCCTCCTGCGACGGCTCGCCCACGTAGACGGGCTGGAAGCGGCGCTCGAGCGCCTTGTCCTTCTCGACGTACTTCCGGTACTCGTCCAGCGTCGTCGCGCCGATGCAGCGCAGGTCGCCGCGCGCCAGCGCCGGCTTCAGCATGTTGGCCGCGTCCACGGCGCCCTCGGCGCCGCCCGCGCCCACCAGCGTGTGCAGCTCGTCGATGAAGAGGATGATCGTGCCCTCGGACGCCTCGACCTCCTTGAGCACGGCCTTGAGGCGGTCCTCGAACTCGCCGCGGTACTTGGCGCCGGCGATGAGAGCGCCGAGATCCAGCGCCAGGATCTTCTTGTCCTTCAGCGACTCGGCCACGTCCCCGCCCGCGATGCGCAGCGCGATGCCCTCGGCGATGGCCGTCTTGCCGACGCCCGGGTCGCCGATGAGCACCGGATTGTTCTTCGTGCGTCGCGAGAGCACCTGCATCGTGCGGCGAATCTCCTCGTCGCGGCCGATGACCGGGTCGAGCTTGCCCTTCTGCGCGAGCTCGGTGAGATCGCGCGTGTACTTCGCGAGCGCCTGGTACTTCTGCTCGGCCTCGGGATCCGTGACGCGCTGGTTGCCGCGCACCTCGGCGAGCGCCTTCATGAGCTCGTCCTTGCGGACGCCCGCGTCCTTGAGGGCGCGGGTCGCGGCGCCGTGGTCCTTGGCGATGAGCGCCAGCAAGAGGTGCTCGCTCGAAACGTACTCGTCCTTGAACTCCTTCGACTGCGTCGTCGCGTCCTCGAGCAGCGCCTTCAGCCGGCGGCCGACGTACAGATCCGCCGCCGCGCCGCGCACCTGGGGCTGCGCGTTCAGCGCCTCGTCGACCTTCGCCGAAATCAGCCCCGGCTCGACGCCGACCTTGCGCAGCAGCGCCGGCGCGACGCCCTGCTCCTGCGACAGCAGCGCCGAGAGCAGGTGCTCGGGCGTGAGCTCCTGGTGGCCGCGCCGCTCGGCCAGCGCCTGGGCCTGCTGCAGCGCCTCTTGAGCCTTGGTGGTGAGCTTGTCGATCCTCATGACGCTGAGACCGTAAGCACCGAGACATGTCCGACAAGGCGCGTCTGGAGGCCGAATCCGCGCGCTTTCGGCGGTGATCCCCGCGGCGATCCGGGGCCGAAATCGTGCCGCGAGGGGCGGCCGCGTGAGGTATGTTGACGCGTCCATGTCGTACCTCGTGCTCGCCCGCAAGTACCGCCCCCAGCGGTTCGCCGATCTCGTCGGGCAGGAGCACGTCGCGCGCACTCTGACGAACGCGATCCAGCAGAACCGCGTGCACCACGCGTTCCTCTTCACGGGCGCGCGCGGCGTGGGCAAGACCAGCGCGGCGCGCATCCTGGCGAAGGCGCTGTGCTGCGAGAAAGGGGACGCGCCCACGGCCGAGCCGTGCGGCGAGTGCGAGCAGTGCCAGGAGATCGCCGGCGGGCGCTCGGTCGACGTCGTCGAGATCGACGCGGCCTCGAACACGAAGGTCGAAGAGACGAAGTCCGTCCTCGAGGGCGTGCGCTACGCGCCGGCCCGCGCCAGGCGCAAGGTCTACATCATCGACGAGGTGCACATGCTCTCGTCGCACTCGTTCAACGCGCTGCTGAAGACGCTGGAAGAGCCGCCGCCGCACGTCGTGTTCGTGTTCGCGACGACCGAGGTGCACAAGATCCCGGTCACGATCCTGTCGCGCTGCCAGCGCTTCGACTTCAAGCTCATCTCGACGGTGCGTCTCACCGAGCACCTCCTGGGCGTGCTGGGCAAGGAGCAGATCGCCGCCGACGAGGACGCCGTGCGCGTCATCGCGCGCCAGGCCGCGGGCTCGGTGCGCGACTCGCTGTCGCTGCTGGATCAGGTGATTGCGTACATCGGTCAGGCGAAGCTGACGCGCGACATCGTCGCCGACGTGCTGGGCGTCGCCGACCGCCGGCTGCTCGTCGAGCTGGCGGGGCACGTGCTGGCGCGTGACGCGGGCGCGACGCTGCGGGCGCTCGCGCGCGCGGCCGACGGCGGCGTCGATCTCGGGCAGCTCTCGCGCGCGTTCCTCGGCTTTCTGCGCGACCTCGAGATTGCCTCGCGCGTGAAGGACCCCGACGATCTGGTCGACGCGACGCCCGACGAGCTCGGAGAGATCCGCGCCCTCGTGGGCAAGGCCGCGCCGGGCGTGTTCTCGGTGTTGTTCGAGCGCTGGGCGCGCCTGGTCGACGAGGCGTCGAAGTCGCAGACGCCGCGCCTGCTGATCGAGATGGCCGCCGTCGATCTGTGCGCCGCGGAGCCGCTGCTGCCGATCGGCGACCTGCTCGAGCGGCTCGAACAGCTGGAGGCGCGCCTCGGCGGCAGCGCGCCCGCGCCGCGCAGCGCTGGGGGCTCGGGAGGCGCACCGGCGCCGCGCCCGGTCGCTCCGGCGCCCGCCCCCGCTGCGGGGCCTCGCTCGTGGGCCGCGCCTCCGGCTCCCGCGTCGACGCCGACGGCGCCTCCACCGCCTGTCGCCACCGCGCCCGCCGCTCCGCCTGCGCCCGCGGCATCACCCGGCCTCGGCGTCACGTCGTCACCTGCGGAGCTCTGGCGCGCCGTGCTCGCGCGGTTCGAGTCGAAGCCGCTGCTCGGCGGCCGGTTGGCCCACGCGAACGTCACGTCGTTCCAGTCGGGGACGTTGGCGCTCACCTTCCCGGACAAGTACACCGCCGACGCCGTCGAGAAGTCGCGCAAGGACATCGAGGACGCCATTGCCAGCGTCGTGGGCCAGCCCACGAAGGTGTCGTTCGGCGTCGCGGCCAACGGCGCGCCCACCGTGCTGCGGTCGGAGGTGGGCACCGAGACGGACGCCCTCGCCGCCGATCGCAAGCGCCGTGAGGCCGAGGCGCGCCAGCACCCCACCATCCAGAAGGCGCAGGACGTGTTCAATACATTGCTCAAAGAGGTCAAGACGCCCTGATGGCGATCAACGACATCAAAAACCTCCTCGACACCGCGCGCCGCATTCAGGACGAGGTCGCGCGCGTGCGCGACACGCTGGGCAGCAAGACGGTGACGGGCGAGACCGGGGGCGGCCTCGTCCGCTGTGTCGCGAACGGCAAGGGAGAGGTGGTGTCGCTCGCGATCGATCCCGCGATCCTCGGCGAGGCGAAGATGGTCGAAGACCTCACGGTGGGCGCGGTCAACCTGGCGCTCGAGCGGGCGCGCGAGCTGGCGCAGGCCGAGCTCGGCGCCGCCACGGGCGGCCTGCCGCTGCCGCCGGGGCTCTTCGGGAGCTGACGTGTTCGCCTCGCCCATCGCGCGCCTCGTGCAGCAGCTCGCGAAGCTCCCGGGCATCGGCGAGAAGACCGCCGCGCGCCTGGCCTTCCACATCTTGCGCGCCGCGCCCGAGGACGCCGCCGCGCTGGCCGCTGCCATCAACGACGTGAAGGAGAAGATCCGCTTCTGCAGCGTGTGCTGCGACCTGACCGAGTCGGACCCGTGCACGATCTGCGCGGACCAGCGCCGCGACGCCGGCCTGGTCTGCGTCGTGGGTCAGCCGCAGGACGTGGTCGCGATCGAGCGCACGGGCGGCTACCGCGGCCGCTACCACGTGCTGCACGGGCTTCTGTCGCCCCTCGACGGCATCGGTCCCGAGGATCTGCGCGTGGCCGAGCTGGTGCGCCGCTGCTCGGGCGACGGCGCGGGCGGCGTCGTGGAGGTCATCCTCGCGACCAGCTCGACCGTCGAGGGCGAGGCGACGGCGGTCTATCTCTCCAAGCTCTTGCGCCCGCTCGGCGTGCGCGCGAGCCGCATCGCCACGGGCGTCCCCATCGGCGGCGAGCTCGAGTACGCCGACCAGCTCACCCTCGCGCGGGCGATCGACGGCCGAAGGCCGATGTAGATGTAGGTGCATCTCGGCCCGCCTGCCACGCGGCGGGCACGACGACGCGCCGACGACGAGGCGGTCGAAGGCCTGACGAGGCCTGACGAAGAAGATGAGGCGCTGTGTCGTGCTTGAAACCCCTCGTCACGAATGTTAATTGTGGTCATCCCTGGACGTGGCGCGTCTTCCACTCAAGAAGTCGCTGCAACTGACCGTGTAAGGAGTTCAATGGCCGGCCCCGATGTGATGTTCCCCGAGGAGCAGCAGCAGATGTCGATGGTCTGCCAGCGACTCGCACGGGACGCGAATGCCAAGGCCGTTTTGCTGATCGGCCGCGACGGTCAGCCCATCGCCGACGCCGGCGACGTGAACGAGCTCGACGTGACGTCGCTGTCGTCACTGACGGCCGGCAACGTCGCCGCGACGGGCGGCATCTCGAAGATCCTTCGCGAGAAGGACTTCACGAGCCAGTTCCACGAGGGCGAGAAGACGCACGTCCACATCACGCTGGTCGGCGGCCGCGCCATCCTCGTCGTGCTGTTCGACGAGCGCTCGTCGCTGGGCCTCGTCCGCCTGCGCGTGAAGAAGTCGTCGGACGAGATGGTGAAGCTGTTCGACGCCGTGGCGAAGAAGGCCGCTGCCAAGAGTCAACCGTCCATCCTGACGGAGATCACCGACAGCGACATCGACAACCTCTTCAATGACTAATCAAACAAACTGGTCGAGGAGGTCGGGCTTCGCCCGGCCGACGAGCGCCGGGGGCGCGGGACCTTCCGAGGGTCCCGAGGTTGTGATCCGCAGATGAGCTTCATCAACTACTCATCGCGCGAGATCAACTGCAAGCTCGTCTATTACGGGCCGGGGCTCTGTGGGAAGACCACGAACCTGCAGTACATCTACGCGAAGACCAGCCCCGAGGCGAAGGGCAAGATGATCTCACTCGCGACCGAGACCGAGCGGACGCTGTTCTTCGACTTCCTTCCGTTGTCGCTGGGCGAGATCCGCGGCTTCAAGACGCGCTTCCACCTCTACACGGTGCCGGGCCAGGTCTTCTACGACGCGAGCCGCAAGCTGATCTTGAAGGGCGTCGACGGCATCGTGTTCGTTGCGGACTCGCAGATCGAGCGCATGGAAGCGAACATCGAGTCGCTCGAGAACCTGAGCCTCAACCTGACGGAGCAGGGCTACGACCTCGCCAAGCTCCCGTACGTGGTCCAGTACAACAAGCGCGACCTGCCGAACGCCGCGCCCCTCGAGCAGCTCAAAGAGGTGCTGAACCCGACGAAGGTGCCCGAGTTCGAGGCCTGCGCGACCAGCGGCGTCGGCGTGTTCGACACGCTCAAGGCCGTCGCGAAGAGCGTCCTCACCGAGCTCAAGCGCGGAAGTTAGTCGCGAAGCGGCTTCGGCCCCGGCGGGTCCAACCCCTGTTGCCGAGGTGAGCCGACGCGGCGAAGCCGCGCCTCCCGGCCTCGAGTCAGCCGGGAGGCCGAGAGGCTCGCTCCGTTAGGCTTTGCGCGCGACGGCCGCGCCCAGCAGCGCGGCGATTGCGGCGTTGCCCGCGAGCCAAAAGCGGTCGAGCGCGTTCGGCACGAAGCTGACGTCGACCACGCCCGAGACCGCCGCGAAGAGCAGCGCGCCCGCGGCGCCGAAGGCCAGACCGGCCAGGAACGGACGGAGCTTGGGCACGCCGTAGAAGAGGACGATGAAGCCCAGCGGCAGCGCCGCGCTCCAGATGAGCGGGTTGCCGGCGCCGAGGAAGCCCGAGAGCATGAGCGGCAGGCCTTCGGAGGCGACGTTCAGCGCGGCGTGCTGGCCGGGGATGAGGAAGGGCAGGGCGAACAGGCCCGACGAGCCGACGACCAGCGCGGCCGCGAAGCCCAGGCCGAGCGGGATCGAGCCGCCGCGGCGGCGGAGCCCAGCAATGCCCAGCAGCGCGAAGGCGCCCGCCAGCGCGAGCTCGCCCGCGCCGCGTCCGCCGCGCGCCTTGCGCAGCGCCGCGCCCGCGTCCACCAGGCCCGCGCCATAGTGATCGTCGACGCGGCCCGACGCATCCGCGTGCGCCTTCGGCTTGCGCGCCGTGCCGAGGAGGATCTCCTCGACGGCGTCCGGCGTCTTCACGCCCGCGCCCACGACCAGCGCCGCCACGCCGGCGACGTGCGGCGTCGCCATCGACGTGCCCATGAACCACAGGTAGTCGGTCTTGGACGTGTTCGTCGGGATGATCGTGTGTTGCAGAACGCCGTCGGGCTTGCCGTCGCCGTTCTGGTCGACGCGCGTGTTGCCGCCGGGCGCCGAGATGTCGATCTCCGGTCCCCAGTTCGAATAGAACGTCGTCGACTCGTCGAACTGCGTGGCCGCGACGGCGACGACGCCTGGATACTTCGCCGGGTAACCGACGCGCCCGTGGCCGTCGTTGCCGGCGGCGGCGATCACGACGACGCCCTTGTCGCGGGCGTACTTCACGGCGCTCTTCATCGTGCCGATCGCCATGGGCCCGCCGAGGCTCATGTTGATGACGTTCGCGCCGTGGTCGGCCGCCCAGCGGATCGACTGCGCGATCGCCGCGACGGAGCCCGAGCCGCGCGCCGACAGCACCTTGAGCGGCATGATCGCCACCTCGGGCGCCACGCCCGCGACGCCGAGCTTGTTGTTCGTCGACTGCGCGATCGTGCCCGCGACGTGCGTGCCGTGGCCGTGATCGTCGTCGGCGTTCTTGTTGTTGGCGACGAAGTTCCAGCCGGGCACGAACTTCGTGTTCGCGAGGTCGGCGACCTTCGTGACGCCCGTGTCGATGACGGCGACGACGACGCCCTTGCCCGTGCCCAGCTTCCACGCGTCGGGCAGGCCCACCTGGCGCATGTGCCACTGGTACTTGAAGCACGGGTCGTTGGGGCCGTCGGCCGGGCGCGCCGCGGCGGCGCCGCCGCACTCGGCCTCCATCGATCCGTCGGCGAGCGCCTTCGCGTCGGCGTTCGCTTCGTCGACCGTCTCGTCGGCCGGAATCGACGCGATGGCGTCGAAGTCGACGCTCTCGACGTCGGGGTCGACCGCGAGCTGCCTCCGCGCCGCTTCGGCGTCGGCCGGCGTCGCGAAGTCGATCGCGTAGACGCGATCGCGCGCCGAATAGTCGCTGATCGGAACCTCGACGAAGCCGTTCGCGGCGAGGGCCGCGTCGGACACGTCGTCCTTGAAGTCCACGACGAGGCGCGTCCCCGCCGCCGCGCCGGGCCGCTCGGAGGCGGTCTCGTCGGCCTTCTTCTGAGGGGCGCGAACGCCCGAGTGCCACAACGCGCTGGTGCCCAGCGTCGCCGCGGCGAACAGGGCCCAAGGAACCACTCTGGGCATCGCCATGCCCCGATTATAAGGCCAGGCGAGCTCCCGCGCCTCCCCCCCAGGCGGGCCGTTTGATTTCCCGCGGAGGTTTGTCTACAGTCGGTCTCGTTTCGCGAGCAGTCTCGTCGGGTTGCACGAGGCGCGGCGCGAACACGCTTCCGCACCCGCGAGGAGAGCCGCCCACGATGCCGATGGTCAAGTCCCCCGCCGCCACGCGTGTTTTCTGGTGTTTCGTTCTCTGCGCCGCGTTGCTCGCGGTCCCGCTCGCCGCCCAGGCTCAGAGCGAGGACGCCGTGGAGAAGGTCACGAAGATGAACAAGAAGGCGGTTGAGGAGTACGAAAACCTCAACTTCGAGGAGTCGCGAAAGATCCTCAAAGAAGCCCTCGATTTCTGCTCGCAGAACGGCCTCGACAAGCACCCCGTCAAGGCGCGCACCCACATCCACCTCGGCATCGTCATCATGGCGGGCTTCAAGCAGCGCGAGGTCGCCATCAAGCAATTCCGGAAGGCGCTCGAGATTCAGCCCGACATCAAGCTGACGAAGAGCCTGGCGAACCCGGAAATTCAGGAGGCGTTCGACGAGGCGGTCGCCGGCATGGGCCAGCCCGAGAAGGGGGAGCCTGAAAAGGGCGGCGAGAAGGGTACGGAGAAGACTGAGAAGCCGGCCGAGAAGGTCGGCGCCGAAGGGCCGATCGTCCACGAGGCGGTGTCCGAGGGCATCCAGGGCGGCGCCATCACGATCACGGCGCACGTCGACTACAACCTCGGCGTCACGAAGATGATCCTCGCGTACCGCCCCGACGGCGCTTCCGAGTTCCTCGGGCGCGTCATGAAAGAGGTCACGCAGGGCAACTGGACGGGCGACATCCCCGCCACGGCGACGTCGGGCAACCGGGTCGCCTACTACCTCGAAGCGCAGGGCAAGGACGAGGCGGTGCTGGGGACGAAGGGCACGGCCGACGACCCGCTCATCATCACGCTCAAGGGCTCGGGGGCGCCCGAGAAGGGCAAGGCCTCGGGCGAGAAGGATGAAGACGAGGAGGATGAGGAAGGCGAGGGGCCGAGCTGGTACATCGGGTTCAGCGTCGGCACGGGCGTGGGCTCGGTGAGCGGCAAGCCCGAGGTCAACGAGCTGGTTCCCCTCTCGGGTGGTTTCGCGCCGGCGGCGACGGTGCACCTGCTGCCGGAAATTGGCTACTTCGTCAGCCCGCGCCTCCTGCTGTCGGCGCAGCTGCGCTACCAGCTGATCTCGGGCACGACGGATCTCAAGATCGCGTCGACCGACAACCAGTGCGGTCCTGACCACGCCTGCCAGGCGGCCAAGAATGCGGTCTCCGGCTTCGGCAAGTTGACGTACCTCTTCGGCGACAGCGCGCTGCACCCCTATGTCTCGGGCTTGCTGGGCGGCGGCCAGATCCGTCACACGGTGAGCGTCGTGCCGGCTGCGGGGACGGGGATGTGCGGGTCGACCGCGACGGCGAAGTGCACCGACACGGTCGTCGGCGGCGTCTTCTTCCTGGGCGGCGGCGCCGGCCTTCTGATCAACGCGACCGACAACTTCGCCTTCAACGTCGGCATCGCCGCTCAGCTGGGCGTGCCCGACACGACGTTCAACATCGACTTCAACGGCGGCGTCGCGCTCGAGTTCTGAGCGCGGGAAGGGCTTCGCCCTCCCCGCGGGCCCCTCCCTGTCCTCCGCAAGGTGAGCCGGCGCGGCGAAGCCGCGCCTCTCGTCATTGAACGCGCTCGCTGCGCTCGCTCTGGCTCGGTTCAGGTTTTTTCGGGCTCCCAGAGGGGTTCGGGCTCGCTGTAGAGGCGGGATGCGTGGCGGGACATCACGAAGAGGGCGTCGGAGAGGCGGTTGAGGTAGGGGATCACGTGCTCGCCGATGGGCTCGTGGGCGCGGAGGCCGACGCAGAGGCGCTCGGCCCGTCGGCACACGGTGCGGGCGAGGTGCAGCGTCGACGCGACCCATCCACCGCCTGGCAGGATGAAGGAGCGCAGCTCGGGCAGCGACTCGTTCCAGGCGTCGATCTCGCGCTCGAGCGCCGCGACGTGCCGGGCCTCGATCAGGGGCTGCTGCGGGTGGCGATCCTCGGGCAGCGTCGCGAGATCGCTGCCCAGGTTGAAGAGCTCGTTCTGGATGCGCTTGATGACGGCGTCCAGCTCGGGCGCGCCGGGCGGCACGGGAGGCGTCGCCAGCGCCGCGCGCGCGAGGCCCAGGCAGGACGAGAGCTCGTCGACGGTGCCGTACGCCTCGATGCGCTCGGCGTTCTTCGGGACCTTCTGCCCGCCCACGAGGCGCGTCTCGCCTCCGTCGCCCGCCTTGGTGTAGATACGATTGAGCCGCACCATGAGCGCCTCATACCACGAAGCTCGCACGCTTTCCGACCCACGCCCGCGCGCCATCCTCGTCGACGTGGGCTTCACGCTGACGTTCTGGGACGGCGCGCGCATCGCCGCGCACGCGGCCGCCGCTGGCGTGCGCGTCGAGCCGGCCGCGATCGAGCGCGCCGAGATGCTCATCCGCACGGAGACGCGCGAGATCGAAGGCCAGCCGTTGCGTACGCACGACGACGGCGGCAAGCGCTATCTGGATCGCGTGTTCGCGCGCGCGCTGCGCCTCGCAGGCGCGGCCGCAGACGACGCGACGATCGAGCGCGCGGCGGCGTACATCCACGAGCAGCATCTGCGCCGCAACGTGTGGCGGCGCGTCGGCGCCGGCAATCCCGCCGCGCTCGAGCGGCTGCGCGCGGCCGGCTTTCGCCTCGCGATCGTCTCGAACAGCGAAGGAACGATCGACGCCATGCTCACCGAAGTGGGGCTGAAGCCGTACTTCGAGACCATCATCGACTCGGCGATCGTCGGCTCGGTGAAGCCCGACCCACGCATCTTTCAGATCGCCCTCGAGCGGCTCGACGTGCCGCCGTCTGACGCCGTCATGATCGGCGACCTGCCGACGGCCGACGTCTTCGGCCCACGCGTCCTCGGCATCCGCGCCGCCCTCGTCGATCCCCACGACATCCACGCGTGGGTGCCAGCCCCGCGCTTCAAGGACTTCGCGGCGTTCACGGACGCCATGGTCCGAGCGGCTGGCTGAAAAACGAAAACCCTCCCCCCGCGCCGCGGAGAGAGGGTTCGTTGGTGACGGCGAAGGCGTTTAGACGGCGTCCTTGACGGCCTTGACCGGGCGGGCCTTGAGGACCTTCCGCGCCGGCTTGGCCTTGATGATGATCGGTTCCTTCGTGAACGGGTTGATGCCGGGGCGCTCCTTCGTCGCCGGCTTCTTGATCACGATGAACTTGGCGAAGCCCGGGAGCACGAAGATGCCGTTCTTCTTCAGCTCCTTGTGGCCGACGTTCGCCAGCGACTCCAGAACGCGCGCGACGTCCTTCCGAGCGAGCTTGTCCTTGTGGGCGTCCGTGATCGCCTGGATGATCTGGGACTTCGTCAGCACCTTCGCCATGTGGGTCTCCTTTCGATACGACTTGCGACTTCTTTAAACCGCAACTGCCGCCCGCGTTCGCGGCGACAGTCACCCCGGAAAGCGGTCGTTACTGTAGAGACAAAGAACTTTCCTGAAAACAAAAAAGCACCCCAAAATCCCTGAAAAACCCCCTTCCTCGTAACTTGTCACATGGCATTCTCGTCGACGAAGTCGCGCGCCGCCGCTTGATGTTGCGCAACAACGGACACCCAACCCCCCTCTCGCCAGGAGAGGCTGCCCCTGCGCCGTTCCTGAAATGGGCCGGGGGAAAGCGTCAGCTCGTGCCGCGGATCCTCGCGGCAGTTCCCCAGCGCATGGGGACGTACTTCGAGCCTTTCATCGGCGGCGGCGCCGTGTTCTTCGCCATCGTCGCCGCGGGGCGCCGCTTCGAGCGCGCCGTCCTGGGCGACATGAACGAAGAGCTCGTCCGCTGCTACCGGGCCATCCAGCGCGACGTCGACGCCGTGATCGGCGCGCTGCGGCCGCACAAGTACGATCGCGACGTTTACTACCGGGTGCGCGCGCGCGACCCCGAGCGCCTCTCCGACGCGGCGCGGGCGGCCCGCCTCATCTATCTCAATCGCTGCGGGTACAATGGCCTCTACCGCGTGAACCGGTCGGGGCAGTTCAACGTCCCGTTCGGTCGCTACAAAGACCCCGTGATCTGCGACGTGCGACGTCTGCGCGCCGCGGCGCGCGCGCTTCGCGGCGTCAAGGTCGTTCATGGCGACTTCGAGCGCACGCTGCGCGGCGCCTCGGCCGGGGACTTCGTCTACCTCGATCCCCCTTACGTTCCGCTCTCTCCGACGTCGTCGTTCACGGCGTACGCCAAGACGCCCTTCGACGCCGCCGCCCAGGCGCGTCTGGCGGAGACGTTGCGCGACCTCGGCGAGCGGCGCGTGCAGGCGCTGCTGTCGAACTCCGACTGCGAGGCGACGCGCGAGCTCTATCGACCGATGCCCGCCGAGACCGTGCCGGTGCGGCGCGCCATCAACTCGGTGGCGGCGGCGCGCGGCTCCGTCGGTGAATTGCTCGTGAAGAGCTTCGCCTATTGAGCGCGGGACCCTCGGAGGGCCCCACCCGGCGCGAGCTGCGGCGAGCGAAGCTGGCCTCCGCTCGGGGCCGTGGTAGACGAGCCGCATGGCGAACATCGACGAGCTTCAGACGCAGCACGAGGAACGCCTCGAGGCGCTCCTCGTAGGTCTGGGCGGGCGCGGCGCGGACTCGGACCTCGCGCTCGTGCGGGCGCTCGTTCACAAGGCGGTTCATTTCGCGGCGGCGCGCCGAGAGGTGCAGTTCTGCGCGCTGGCGACTTACCTGGCCGAGATGATCGGGCACGCGCACCGGCTGCAGCACGGCGCCGACCAGAACGCCCCCGTGCATCACGACGTCACCCACAACTAGATCGAGGGGGACGAAATGGGTATGGTGCGCGCCATGAAGACCCTCGCACTGGCAGCGGCGCTCATTGTGGGCCTCGGCGGGTGTAGCAAGAAGAAGGAAGACGCGGCCAGCTCGGCCGCCAGCGGCGCACAGGCGCCCCAAGGAGAGCGGCTCATGATCGAAGAAGTGAAGGTCGGAGAAGGCGCCCTCGCCACGAAGGGCAAGACCGTCTCGGTGCACTACACGGGCAAGCTCACGAACGGCACGAAGTTCGACAGCTCGCTCGATCGCGGCCAGCCCATCGAGTTCGTCCTCGGCTCGGGCATGGTCATCAAGGGCTGGGACCAGGGCATCGACGGCATGAAGGTGGGCGGCAAGCGCAAGCTGACGATTCCGCCCGAGCTCGCCTACGGCGCCCGCGGCACGCCCGGCGGCCCGATCCCCCCGAACGCCACGCTCGTCTTCGACGTCGAGCTCGTCGGCGTCAAGTAGGCGCGACCAGGCCGCATCGGCTGAACGACGCGGCCTTTCCGCGACGTTCAGCCGGGGCGCGGGGCGACGCAGAGGCGCCCCGGGTGCGCTTCTCCAAGAATCACTCGCGGTTCGCGGCGCCGGGCGGTCCCCCCGACTAGACCCCCTGGCCTATTTCACTTTTTTGGCTAAACTGCGCCGCCTTCTCACCAAGAAACACGCAACTCGAAGGGATCCTCACGCTCATGCCCTCCATCGACAAAGTTCGCAACATCGGCATCTCGGCCCACATCGACTCGGGGAAGACGACGCTCTCCGAGCGCATCCTCTTCTACACGGGCAAGATCCACAAAATCGAAGAGGTCCGTGGCAAGTCGGGCGTCGGCGCGAAGATGGACTCGATGGATCTCGAGCGTGAGAAGGGCATCACGATCCAGTCCGCCGCGACGTACTGCGAGTGGGACGGCTACAACATCAACCTGATCGACACGCCCGGGCACGTCGACTTCACGATCGAGGTCGAGCGCGCGCTGCGCGTCCTCGACGGCGCCGTGCTCGTGCTCTGCGGCACCTCGGGCGTGCAGTCGCAGTCGTACACCGTCGATCGCCAGATGCGCCGGTACAACGTTCCGCGCCTGGCGTTCATCAACAAGCTCGACCGCGCGGGCGCCGACCCGAAGCGCGTGACGAACCAGCTCAAGGAGAAGCTGCGTCACAACACGATCACGATGCAGCTCCCCATCGGCGCCGAGGCCGACTTCGAGGGCATCATCGATCTGATCAAGATGAAGGCCTTCTTTTTCGACGGCGACAACGGCGAGGACATCCGCGAGGAGCCGATCCCGGCCGACCGCCTCGAGGAGGCCAAGGAGGCGCGCCACGAGATGATCGCGGCCATCGCCGACCACGACGACGCGCTCGCCGACAAGTTCCTGGCCGAGCAGGAGCCGACCGAGGACGAGCTCCACGCCGCGATCCGCCGCGTGACGATCTCCCTCAAGATGACGCCGGTCTTCATCGGCTCGGCGTACAAGAACAAGGGCGTCCAGCTGATGCTCAACGGCGTCAACCGCTACCTGCCGAACCCGACCGAGGTGCAGAACATCGCCCTCGACCAGAACAACAAGGAAGAGAAGACCGTCCTCTCCTCCGACCCGAAGAAGCCATTCGTCGGCCTCGCGTTCAAGCTCGAGGACGGCCGTTACGGTCAGCTGACGTACATGCGCATCTACCAGGGCACGCTCGCCAAGGGCGACTTCATCGTCAACAACTCGGCGAACCGCAAGCGCGTCAAGGTGCCGCGGCTCGTGCGCATGCACTCGAACGAGATGAACGACATCGAGTCGGCGTCGGCCGGCGACATCGTCGCGCTGTTCGGCGTCGAGTGCGCCTCGGGCGACACGTTCACGAACGAGTCGGTCGCCTACACGATGACGTCCATGCACGTGCCGGACGCCGTCATCTCGCTCGCCGTCGCGCCGAAGGACAAGGGCAACGCCGCGAACTTCTCGAAGGCGCTCAACCGCTTCACGAAGGAGGACCCGACCTTCCGCGTGTACCGCGACGAGCAGTCGGCGGAGACCATCATCCAGGGCATGGGTGAGCTCCACCTCGAGATCTACATCGAGCGCATGAAGCGCGAGTACAACTGCGAGGTCGTCGCCGGCAAGCCGCAGGTGGCGTACCGCGAGGCCATCCTCCAGCGCGGCGAGTTCAACTACACGCACAAGAAGCAGACGGGCGGCTCGGGCCAGTACGGTAAGGTCGCGGGCTTCATCGAGCCGTTGCCGGCCGATCACCCCACGGGCTACGAGTTCGTCGACGAGATCGTCGGCGGCTCGATCCCGCGCGAGTTCATCCCGGCCTGCGACAAGGGCTTCCAGGAGGCCATGAAGAAGGGCCCGCTCATCGGGTTCCCGATCGTCGGGGTCAAGTGCACGATCAACGACGGCGCCTCGCACCCCGTCGACTCGTCCGAAATCGCGTTCCGCACGGCGGCCCTCATGGGCTTCCGCGAGGCGTACATGGCGGCGAAGCCGACGATCCTCGAGCCGATCATGAAGGTCGAGGTCCAGTTCCCGGAGGAGTTCCAGGGCGCCGTCCTCGGCCAGATCAACCAGCGCCGCGGCACGATCGTCTCCACGGAGAAGCAGGAAGGCTTCGTGCAGGCGATGGCCGAGGTGCCGCTGAACGACATGTTCGGCTACTCGACGGACCTCCGCTCGTCGACGCAGGGCAAGGGCGAGTTCACGATGGAGTTCGCGAAGTACGCCGAGATGCCCAAGCAGCAGCGCGAGGCGATGATCGCCGAGTTCAAGGCCAAGAAGGAGAAGGAGAACAAGTAGGTTCTCCCCGGTGTCGACGGACACGGAGACGGAGGCGGCCCGCCCGCGCACTGGCGGGCGAGGCACGAAGGCCATCCCGAAGGCTGCGCGCAGCGTCGAGGCTGCGGCGCAGCCCGCGGACACGAGGGCCAAGGCGGCGAAGCGCCGGCCTCCGCGCCCGTCGGCGCGCGCCCTGCGCGTCATCCTCGACGATCTCAACACCGTGAAGGCGCGGCTGCAGGCCGCCACCGACGAGCTGCGCGGAGTGGACGCGCGCATTCACTCCTGGGACCGCTCGGAGGCGTTCCTCGCGCGCCGCGCGCACGCGCTGCACGACGAGGCGACGGCGCGCTTCGCGGCGGCCCTCGACGAGCTGCACGCGTTCGTGGCGCGTCTCGCCGATCGCGCCGACGCGACCTTCGACGCCGCCTTCTCGCCGCGCCTGCGCGCGGCGGGGACGCGACGCCTTCAGGCACGCGTTCGCAGCGAGCTGCGCGGGCTGCAGCGCGCCTTCCAGGGCGGCGGGGCGTTGCTGGCCCGTTCGCTGGAAGCGTTCGACGCTTAGAGTTGACTCCCGGCGGTCGCCCGAGACGGCCGCCACGCACGTTGCGCGCGCGGCCGGCCGCTCGGCGGTTCGTCAGTCGCGCACGAAGTGGAAAGTGCCGCCCGCGGGGCCCTGTGCGCTTCCGCTCAAGGTGTCGCCGCTCATGAAGAGGTCGAACGACGACGAGTACGGTCCCATCTCGTTGAACGTGCACCCCGCCGCCGAGCAGGCGCACACGCCTACGGGCGAGCACAGCGTCACCTTCCCGCAGTCGTACATCGTTCTCTGGTTCGTCTTCGGGTCGATCAGCCAGCAGCTGTGCCCGTCGGTCTGGCCCGACCAGTTCGGCACGCAACCGCTCGAGCCGTCGCTGGCCTGCGTCTGCAGCGCGCACCACCCGGCCCACAGCTGAGCCATGTTCACGCTGAAGCGCAGCCGGTGCGTCTCGAGCGTGCCTCCGTCGAAAGCGTATGTGTATCCCTCGGTGAGGTCGCCGCCCGGCGCGCCGCCGAGGCCGTTGTTCCCGCTGCTGACGGGGTAGCCGACGTCGGGGTCCGTCGCGGGCGGCGGCGGCGTGCCCATACCGAACACGACCGTTCCGGCGACGACGCCGTTCGCGTCCTGCGCGAAGGTCAACTTGACCTGATCGGACCCGGACGGGAACATTGCTTGCTCGATGTAGCCCGTCCATGACTGCGACGGTCCGAGCGGACCGGCCTTGAGGCCCGCGGCGCCGGTGGAGCCGCCCACGGCGCCCGCGGCGCCGCCCGAGCCGGCGGAGCTCCCGGCTTGCGCCCCATCGAAAGTGCCCGCGTGCCCGCCGCCACCCGCGCCGCCTCCGGCGTCGGGAGACCCGTCGGTCCCGAGGATATGGTTGGCGTCGCACCCCACGGCGAGCGTCACGGCGGCCGCCAGGACGGCGCCGATGGTCTTCACGGAACGAACGGATCTGTTCATGGTCGTCGGCTCCTTGTTTCGTTCCCTCGTGCCGCGAGCCACGTCCGACCTTTCACTTGCCGAGCGCCGCGCGCGCGCGCACCGCGAAGCGACCCGCGGGGAAGCGCGCGAGATAGGTCTCGAGATCGGCGCGCGCGGCGTCGTTCTCGCCGAGGCGCGCGCGGCAGGCGGCGCGGCCGTACAGCGCGCGTTCGGAGATCAGGTCGCGCGCGCCGTC
>DASZUD010000365.1:0-4472 GCA_035548155.1 Polyangia bacterium | reverse complement strand
ATCGCGGCCGAGCCGGGGCGGCTCACGCTGCGGGCCGAGACGTGCGTCGCCTCTGTCACGATGAGGCCAGCCGAGGCCCGCTGCGCGTAGTAGAGCGCCATCGACGCCGTGGGCGCGCGCGTTGCCGCGTCGGCACGCGCGCGCCCGAGAGGCGCCATGACGATCCGGTTGGGCAGCGTCAGCGCCCCAAGGCTGATCGGATCGAAGAGCCGCATGGGCTCAGGCGGCCGCGGGGATGCCATCCTCGGCCAGCCGGGCCCGCGCCGCTTCGAGCGGGCGGTGATCGATCCACGCGTCGAAGTCGAAGTCGCGGTCGAGGAACCCGTAGAGCAGCTGGAAGTCCTTCTGCTGGCGGAACAGCTCGACGCGCTCCGCGCTGAGATCGGGCGCGAGCGTCTCGTGGAACCCGTCGCGATAGGCCGCGGTGACGCCCTCGCGGCCCGCGCGCGTCTCCCCCTCGAGAACGCGGTAGACGCCTTCGAGGTTCGCCTTCGCCCACGCGGCGGCGCGCAGCGTTTGGTACAGGAAGCGCGTCAAGAGATCGAAGTGGTCGCGCAAGAAGTCTTCGTGCACCGTGATGGGGCGCGGCGTGCCGTTGTTGACGCGGTAGCGGCGCGCGGGGAGCTGATCGAGATCGATGCCGACGACCGCGCCCTGGCGCCGCGCCGCCTCTGCGGCCGCCGCGCCCTTGACGTAGACGGCGTCGACCTCGCCGCGCAGGAGCGGCGCGATGCCCTCCCACAGGGCGCCCAGATCGCCCCCACGCCCGCCCCCGGCGCCGCGGCCGTTGCCCGACCCGTCGCCCACCTCGACGAGGCGCACGTCCTGGAAGGAGAGGCCCGCGGACGCGAGCGCGCCGTGGTAGCCGGCGAGGCTCATGCCGCGCGCGATGCTGCGGCCGCGCCGGCCTTCCTCGAGGTCGGCCTTGCGGAACACCGGAAGCGCCAGGCGCTTGCCGACGAGATCGCGTGGCGAATGGATGTTCGCGTCGGGGCGCACGAGGATCGACTGGCCCTCGTCGATCCACGTGAGGCCGATGAGGCGCGTGGGCGCGCCCTGGGCGCGCGCCGGCAGCGCGAACAGGTTCCCGCCTTCGCGCACGAGCGTGCGCAGGCCGTGCTCGTAGTGGTGGCGCGCGAGCTCGCCGCCCGCGTCCTGCAGCGTCCTGACGGCGATGCCGTCGGCGCGGAACTCGTCGTCGAGCCAGCCGAGCTTGTAGGCCAGGCCCGTCGCCGTCGGTACCGGACACCGGGTGAACCAGATTTCGTCGATCTTGCTGTCGTTGCTCATGAGCGTGTCCTTTCGTTGGGTCGGTATGCGAGAAGCGTTCAGGCAGCGGCCGCTGTGCCAGTGGCCGCGAGGCCGGCGCGCACGCGCGGCAGCACGTGCTCGCCCAGGCGGTAGGCCTCCTCTAGGTGCGGGTAGCCCGCGAGGAAGAACAGGGAGAAGCCGATGCGATGAAAATCGAGCACGCGCTGGGCGACGGACTCGTAGCTGCCGACCAGCGCGAAGCCGGGCGGGATGCCGATGAGGCCGAAGCCGGACCAGACGTGGGGCGCGACGAACAGATCGTCGAACGCGGGGAGCGCGTCGTTGTAGTAGGCCGTGCGCCGGCGCTTGTAGGTGTTCGACATCTGCTGCCCGCGCGCGGCCGCGGCCGCGACGGCGCCCGAGGCGACGCCGGCGTCGTAGAAGCGGCGCGCCTCGGCGAACGCCTCGTCGTCGGTGGGCCGCGCGATGACGTCGACCGAGAGGCCGAAGCGCAGGTCCTTGCGGCCGAGGCGCGCGGCGCGGCCGCGCACGTCGTCGATGATCGCGCGGTTCACGGCGGGATCCTCGGCCGTCATCAGGTAGTAGTCGGCGTGGCGCGCGCCGAGATCGCGCGCCGCCTCCGACGCGCCGGCCGTGCAGATGAGCGGCAGCGGCGCCTTGCGCAAGGGGCCACGCAGGCCTCCTCCCGCCGCCTTGTAATAGCGGCCGTCATAGTGGAAGGACTCGTTCTGCCAGAAGCCCTTCACGACATCGAGGTACTCGGAGGCGCGCGCGTAGCGCTCGTCGTGCGCCGCAGGATCGCCGATGGCGTGCTGAACGGCGTCCGAGCCGCCCTGAATGATGTTCCAGACGAGCCGGCCGCCCGTGGCGCGCTGGTACGTCGCGGCCATCTGCGTCGCGCACCAGGGGCTGAGCGCGAACGGGTGGAACGCCGTCACGAACTTGAGGCGCCGCGTCTCGCGCGCGAGCAGCGCCGACACCATCCACGGCTCCTCGCTCGTCTGGCCGTTGACCATGAGCACGCCGTCGAAGCTGGCGATCTCCGCGCCCCGCGCGATCTGCGCGAGGTAGTCGATGTACGTGAAGTCGTCGCCGACCGCGAAGCTCGAGACGGCGCCCGTGCTCGGCGCGCCGGGGCGGTTCCAATCGCCGCGGTTCCGGCTGTCGCCGGGCAGGAACTGCGTCTCGCCGTGCAGCGGCAGGCGCGTGTAGAAGGCGATGCTCATGGCGGTCACCCCGCGGCCGCGGCGCGAGGCTCGTTCGTGGCGGCCCCAGCGCCGGGCGCGCGGCGCCGCCAGGGCGAGAGCAGCGGCACCTCGAACCCGTGGTCGAGGTCGAGGAGCGGGAACACGAGGTCGGCCACGCGGTACGCCTCCTCGATGAGCGGCCAGCCCGAGAGGATGAAGGCGTGGACGCCTTGCGCCTCGAACTCGCGGATGCGCGCCGCGACGTTCTCAGCGCTGCCGACGAGCGTCGTGCCCGACAGCGGCCCGAGCACGTTGAACCCGTGCAGCGCGGGGCCGGTCCAGACGTTCGGATAGATCTCGTAGTCGCGCGCGGGAGGGAGCTTGCCGCTGCGGATCACCTCCAGGTTGCGGCGCACCTGCGGGTTCTCGGGCACGTACGAATCAATCGTTTCTCCCTTGGGGAGCTGCCGCTGGATGCACTGCCGCGCGTACTCGACGGACGTGCGGTCGACGAGGAACTGCGCGTACTCCCAGGCCTCCTCTTCGGTCTCGCGCACGATGATCTGCAGGCGCGTCCCGAAGGTGAGCTTGCGGCCGAGCTTCTCGGCGGCGGCTCCCACGCGCCGGAACTTGTCACCCAGCGCGGGCGGGGTGTTCGCGAAGCTGAGGTAGAGATCGAGCAGCCGGACCGAGTGCTCGACGCCCGCCGACGAGCTGCCCGCGCCCCAGAGCGGGAAGTGGTCGTATTGCGGGGGCGCGGCGCCGCGGCCGCTGCCGCCGCCCGCGTCCTTGGGCCGGGGCGCGATCTGGAAGTGCTTGCCCTGGAAGCCGTCGGTCGCGCCCGAGTAGAGCTTCTGGAAGGCCTCCCAGTACTCGAGGCTGTACTCGTAGCGCTCGTCGTGCGACAGGTGCATGCCCTGCGCGGGCAGCATGGCGTCGTTGCCGTTGACCGCGTTGTAGATGAGGCGCCCGCCCGAGAAGCGGTTGATGGTCTGGGCGATCTGCGCCAGCTTCGCGGGCGCGATCAGGCCGGGGTAGACGGCGGCCACGAACTTCATGCGCGACGTCGCCGCGACCATCGACGCGGCCAGCGTGTTGACCTCGTCGGCGCCCGTCGCGAGCAGCGCGCCGTAGTAGCCCAGGCGGTCTATCGTCGTGGCGAGCTGCTGCATCTGCGGATAGCTCGGGGCCCAGCGGCCGTCGGGCTCCCAGGGGACGATTCCGTCGGGAGCGGTGAGGTACCAGAGGATCTTCACGGCCATGATGCGAGCTCCTGTTGATGACTGGGTGCTGGGACGCGCGGCGAGTTGGCAACCAGCGCGCGCGTGTAGGGGTCCGTCGGTCGATCGAGGACGTCGTCGACGGCGCCGGCCTCGACGACGCGGCCCTTGTGCAGGACGACGACGCTGTCGGCGAGGGAGCGCACGACGCCGAGATCGTGCGTCACGAACAGCATCGCGAGGCCGCGCGTTTGCAGGTCTCGCAGAAGCTTGAGGATCGTCGCCTGCACCGAGACGTCGAGAGACGAGGTGATTTCGTCGCAGATGAGCAGGCGCGGCTCGCAGACGAGGGCGCGCGCGAGCGCGACGCGCTGGCGCTCGCCGCCCGAGAGCTCGCGCGGGTAGGCGTTGGCCAGCGCGCACGGCAAGGAGACCTGGGCCAGCGCCGCGGCGGTGCGCCGGCGCGTCTCCGCGACGTCGAGCTCGAAGAAGTGGCCCAGCACGCCGCGCAGGGTCTCGCCCACCGTCTTGCGTGGGTTGAGGGCGCGATAGGGGTTCTGGAAGATGTACTGAATCTCGCGCCGCACCTGGCCGTCGCGTTCACGCGCGCGCAGCGACAGCGGGGCTCCCGTGTAGAGCACCTCGCCCGCGCTCTGGTGGCCCACGCCCGCGAGCGAGCGCGACAGCGTCGTCTTGCCGCAGCCCGATTCGCCGACGAGGGCCAGGCATTGGCCTCGCGCGACGCCAATGCTGACGTCGAAGAGCACCTGCCTGGTTCCGTACGAGGCGCGGA
>DASZUD010000364.1:0-3859 GCA_035548155.1 Polyangia bacterium | reverse complement strand
TCGCGAGGCCGTCGGCGACGCTCCTCGGCCGAGAGCTCGGCCTTCGCCTGCAGGTCGGCGTCGTCCGGCAGGAACAGCAGCGCCTCTTTGTACTTCGTCACCGCGAGGTCGCGCAGGTTGGCCTTGTAGAGCTCGTTGCCGATCACGGTGAGCGCGGAGGCGTACGCGCGGCGGAGCGCGGCAGCGCCTGCAGAGGGACGCCCGATCTTGCGCGCCTCGCCCTCGGCCTCGCCGATGTAGGACAGCGCCGAGTCGGTCGGCGGCCGCACGTAGCGCTCGCCGCGGGCCGCCTGATCGGCCTTCAGCAGCGCCGCCGCCACGGCGGGCGCCTCCTCGGTCTTCGTCAGCTCGACGCGCACCTCCTTGACCACGACGGCGGGCGCGCGGAAAAAGCCGAGGTAGACCGCAGCGGCGAGGGACGCGGCCGCGACGCTGCCGGCGCCGATGACGATCGACTTGCGCGGGCGCACGGCCGACGGCATCCGCCGCGCGAGCTTCTCTCTCCACGCCTCGTCGACGGCGGGCAGCTCGAGCCCGTCCCACTTCGTCGTGACGCCGAGCGCGATCTGCACCTCGCAGACGAGCGCTTCGACCTCGGCCATGCTCTGCGGGCGCGCCGCCGGATCCTTCGAGAGCATGCGCATCACCAGGTCGGCCAGCTCCTCGGGCACGTCCTTGCCGCCCGCTTGGCGGCGGAGCGGGAGCGGCGGATCCTTCACCTGCATGGTGAGCGTCGCCACGTGGTTCTTGCCGTGGAAGGGCACCGTCCCGCACAGCATCTCGTAGGCCATCACGCCGAGAGCGTAGATGTCGCTGCGGTGATCGTAGCCGTGCCCGCTCGCGCGCTCGGGCGCGATGTACTCGGGCGTGCCGGCGATCTCCTCTTCTTCGCCGGTCTGGTGCATGAGGCCCGCGATGCCGAAGTCGACGACCTTCACGGCATCGGAGCGCTTGCCCACCTCGAGCAGCATGACGTTGTCGGGCTTCACGTCCAGGTGAACGATGCCCTTGTCGTGCGCCGCGCCCAGCGCCTTCGCGACCTGGCGCAGGATCGGGATCGCGCGCGCGGCGTCCACGCGCGACAGGTGGCGGAGCACGCGGCCCAGCGACTGGCCGTCGAGGTACTCCATGACGAAGAACACGCGCCCGTCGCCGAGCTCTCCGAAGTCGGTGACGTCGCAGATGTAGGCGCTGCCCACCTTCGACGCCGCGCGCGCCTCCTGGCGGAACTGCTGCAGCGTCTCGGCGTCGCGCGCGACGTCCGGACGCAGGAGCTTGAGCGCGACCTTCTTCTCGAGATCGACGTGCTCGGACAGGTACACGCTGCCCATGCCGCCTTCGCCGATCTTCGTGAGGATGCGGTAGCGCGTCCCGGGGATCACCTGGTTGCGCCCGAGCTCGACCAGCGGCCCGCTGGCGGCGCTCGAACGGGATCCGCGCCCGGTGCCCGTCTCGAGGCGGGTGAGGGTGATCACCTTCCAGGTGGGCGGCGAGGCGCCGCGCTTCGGGTCGTACGATCGCGCGATGGCGCCGAGCGCCGCTCTGTCGACGGTCGCGTCGCTGCGGCACGCGCGCACGAGCTCGCCCACGGCGGGCGTGGCGCCCGGGCCCTTGAGCGTGCGCAGCAGCGCGCCCAGCGCCGTGCGCATCTCGTCGGCGTCGGCGGGGCGTGCTCCTGGATCGCTCGCGAGCGCGCGGTCGATCAGCGCGCGGACCGGCGGGGGAGGCGTCGCGCCCACGAGCCGGCGCAGGAGCGCGCCGAGCAGATACGCGTCGGCGGCGCCGCCGGCCCCGCCTTCGGGCGCGACGATGGCATCCGCGACCGGCAGCGCCGAGACCGCGGCGCCGTAGTGCAGCAGCTTCACCTCGCCGTCGGTCGACAGCAGCACGCTGCGCGGCGAGATCCCGAGCGGCAGCGGCGGCGGCTCGGCGTTGCGGGCTGCGAGCCGCCGCAGGTAGCTCAGCGCCGCCGCGAGCTCCATCGCGACGAAGACGGCGACGTCGGCGGGGAAGAGCTGCCGCCGCCGCCCGAGCTCGGCGAGGATCGTCGCGAGGTCGGCTCCCTCGACCAGCTCGCTCACCAAGAAGAGGCGCTGATCGACCATGCCGACGTCGTAGATCTGGACGAGGTTGCCGTGGATGCGCCGCACGACGCGCGTCGCCTCGGCCCGCAGCGCCGTGACGAAGTCCGGCCGCTTCACCGTCTCCTCGTGCAGGATCTTGAGGCCGCAGAAGCGCTCGATCTCGACCGGGCGCAGGGCGGCGAACACCTCGCCGCGCGCGCCGCGCGCGATCGCCTTCAACAACGTGAAGTTGCCGAAGGCCCGGGGGAGGACGGTCGGGTCCCCCGACTCGGCCGCAACCCCCTTCATGGTCGGCGCCTCGCTCATCGGAGCCCTCTCGACGGTATCACGCGCCGCGCCCGCGGTGTCGCGCCGTCGCGCGGGGCGAAGGGGCCCCGGCGCCGCCAGGCCTACAGGCAGACGCCGAAGGTCGTCTCGTTCTGCAACGCCGTGCAGGCCTTGCCGCCGGCGCATTCGTTGGCCGCGGCGCACACGCCGTTCACGGCGTCGCAGCGGCAGACGGCGCGGCAGGTCTTCGTGCCGCCCATGATGTTGCAGATGTACCCGGGCGCGCACTCCGAGCCGTCCTGGCAATCCATGCCGTCGGTCTTCGTTCGCGTGGTCTCGGCGCACGAGCAGTCGACCTGGTCCATCGAGCCGACGACCAGACAGGCGAGGCCAGCCGGGCAGCCCGTCGTCTTCGCGCCCACGGCCGCGAGGCGCGGATCGCACGCGAAGGTGCACGTGTGATACGCGGTCTGGATCGTGCCGCAGTTGACGGGCCCCTGACAGACGCTCCGCGTACCGACGCCGAGGGAGGCGGGGCCGTCGGCGCCCGCGTCGGGATTGCCGCCGTCGGTGCCGCCGTCGCGCGCGGGCGCACAGACGGCGTCCCGGTCGCAGAAGCGGAGGCAGATCTTCACGTCGCAGCCCACCGACGCGTAGTTGAAGCACTGGGTGCCGGGCGCGCAGTCCTTGTTGGAGGTGCAGGCCTGGCCGGCGGTGTGCGTACCGCCCGCGGTGCACTCGGCGCTCTCGGTCGTGCAGTTGACCTGGCAGGTCTGGCCGGCGGCGCACGTCGGCGGGACGGGATCGCAGCCGGGGAACGTCACGTCGCTCTCCTGGGCGTCGGTGGCGCCGCCGTCGGGCGTCGAGCAGGTCGGCCGCCTCTGAAGATACACGGTGTCGCTCGTGATCGATCCCTGCTTGATGTACGTCGTGAAGGGTTGCCCGACGCCGAGCTCGCATCCGCCGGCGTTGCGCACCGAGACCTCGATCTTCACGGCGCCGGACCGCGCGCCCGTGAAGCTGACCGACAGGTCGTTGGTGTTCGACTGGTTGATCACCAGGGGCTTCCCGTCTTTCGGGGGGTAGGTCAGCGTCGTCGAAAAGGACGGCTCCTGAGAGACCTTCACGACGACCTCGGTCACGTCGTGGATCTCGCTGGTGTCGGCCGAGCGCAGATCGAGCACGATGAACGACTTCGGCTTCGAGCACGCGCCGAGCGCGGCCGTCATGATCACGAGGACGAGCAGGCCGAGCCGCGCGACGCTCGGCGCCGCCTTCGCTTCGTTGGGCGAGAAGGGCGCGAAGCGCACGAACCTAGAACGCACGCATGTCTCCGAGGCGCGTGGAAGGCGTCGACGGATCCGTGTGGGCCAGCGCGACGGCCAGGAGGATCATGCCGGTGACGGCCACCACGCCGACGGCGCCCCAGAACCAGGGCTTGCGGTAGATCGGCGTGTGCTTGGGCGCGGGCGGCGCGGGAAGGACGAGCGGCGCCGTGGTCGTCGAGA
>DASZUD010000363.1:0-16347 GCA_035548155.1 Polyangia bacterium | reverse complement strand
CCCCGAGCTCGGGCGGGCGCTCGACCGGCACGACGAGATGGTGCTGCGGACGGGCGAGGCCGAGCACCACCAGCTCGAGCCTCGGATCGTCGACGGCGAGCGCCGCTGGGACTCGGTGACGAGACTGCCGCTGCGCGACGCAGAGGGTCGCATCGTGGGCGCTACGACGATATTTCGCGACGTCACGGACCAGAAGACCGCCGAAGAGAGCATCCGCGAGGCGGTGCGCCGCCGCGACCAGTTCCTCGCCATGCTCTCGCACGAGCTGCGCAACCCCCTCGCGGCGATCGTATCCGCGATCGGCGTGCTCAAGGCGCACGGAACGACCAACGGAGACGGCCGCCTCGTCGATGTCCTCGACCGGCAGACGACTCAAATGGCGCACCTGCTCGACGAGCTCCTCGAGGCGAGTCGCGTCATCGAGAACAAGATCGTCCTCAAGAAGGAGCTCGTCGATCTCAACGACGTCGCGCGCGACGCCGTCGACGCCGTGCGGCCGCATGTCGACGCGCGTCGCCTGGAGCTGCGCGTCGACCTCGCCCCCGGGGCGCTCGTCGTCGACGGCGACCCGGCCCGCCTCCAGCAGGTTCTCGTCAACCTGCTGACGAATGCCGCGAAGTACACGCCGCCTTGCGGTCACGTCATCGTGACGACACGCCGCGAGAGCGGCCTCGCCGTGATCTCGGTCACCGACGACGGCGCCGGCATCGCTCCCGATCTCCTCGAATCGATCTTCGAACTCTTCGTCCAGTCGCGCCGCACCCTCGATCGCGCCGAGGGCGGGCTCGGGCTCGGCCTCTCGCTCGTGCGCTCGCTCGTCGCGATGCACGGCGGGAAGGTCGCGGCCACGAGCGAGGGCGAGGGGAGGGGGAGCACCTTCACGGTGACCCTGCCGATCGACTCCGCGGCGCTGGGGGCTCCCGCCCGGCGCAAGGAGGGCTCGGCGCGCGCGCCGGCGGATCCGAGCGACGCCCTGATCCTCCTCGTGGAGGACAACCTCGATAGCCGCGAGGTCCTGACGGAGCTGCTCGAGCTCTCGGGGCGCCGCTGCCGCTCCGTCGAGAGCGGCGCCGCCGCGCTCGAGATCCTCGACGAGCTGCGCCCCGCGGTGGCGCTCATCGACCTCGGACTGCCGGGGATTGACGGCTTCGACGTCGCGCGCCGGATTCGCGCGCGGCCCGATGGCGCCGACATCCGCCTCGTCGCCCTCACGGGCTACGGGCAACCGGCGGACCGCGCCGCCGGCCGGGCCGCCGGCTTCGACGCGCACCTCGTCAAGCCCGTGCGCCTCGAGCAGCTCACGGCCATCCTCGACGAGCTCACGCGGGGCCGGGATCCGGGGGCATCCAGCGTCTCGTCCTCGAGCGCGGCCGCGTATGGACGGATCGAAGGTCAGCCTCTTGCTCCGAACGATGAAGACGTCGCTTGAATGAGGTCTCGATGGAGAGCTCCCTGCGCGGCCTCCTTGTCGAGGACGATCCAGTAGGTGGCGGGGAGCGGCGCTTTCTCGCTTCCCGATTGGAACTTTTTGCCTCGCCAGCGTACTGATCCCTCACCGCATGCGGGAAGGAGAAGGCATGAAGCGCACGAAGCCGCACCTCGTGACGCTCGGCATCTATTGTTGGGCCGCGCTCGCCGCGGGCGCGTCCTGTCGCAAGGACACCTCGCTCGGGCTGCCCGACTCGTACCTCGTCTACACGCCCGTCGTGGGAGCGGACGGGGCCGCGCAGCGGAGCGCGTCGGGGTTGCCCCTTTTCGAGGCGCTGGCCCTCGACGACCAGCGGGCGGCGCCGCTGCACAAGCAGGTCGCCCTCGGCATCGTCGGCGAGGTGTTGCGGACGGATTACCTCGCGAAGCAGATCGTGCGCGACGTCTCGATCGGTGGAAACACCTTCGCCGAGGCGGCGCGCGTCGCGGCCCGCGAGCCGACGATTTTTGTCGTGGGGCGTGGGCTCGAGCCGTTCGGCGTCGGCTTCGCTCGCAAGGGGTTCTTTGGCAGCGCCGTCGATCGCGGTGACGTCCCGTGGATCGGCCTCAAGGAGGACGTCGGCGACGATCGCGCCATGCCTCAGACCGTGACGGCGCTGCTCGCGCGCCGCGTGATCTCGCGCGTGGCCGGGACGGCGTCGCCGCCCACGCTGGTCGACGGGTACGTGCACGCGATGGAGGTCATCGCGCGCGAGTGGCGCGTGGGCGAGGGCCCGGCGGGCGCCGTGTCCGCCGACGCCGGGACGGGCACGCAACGCGCGCTGTTCGCGGGCGTGCGCGAGAACCAGTTCGCCGTCGGCGCCGACGGAGCGCCGCGGTCCGCGGCCGAGCTGCTGGCCGACCCGGGACTGGCCGCGACCGTGATCTACCGTCTGGCCCAGTCGAAGCTCGTCGGCCGCAAGGTCGCGCCCGCCGACGTGTATGCGCCGTTCGTGTCGGAGCGCGTTCCTCCCGGGGTCAGCCCGGCCGCCGTGCTGGGGCCCTTCCGGAACTTCCAGGCCAAGCTGCTCACGGCGTGGGCGCGGGCGGTGCTTTCGGGCATGCCGCCCAAGGACATCTCCCAGCTGGTCGAGGCCTACGGGCGCGCCATGCCCGACGAGCGCGCAGAGGCGGTGCGCATCTTCGTCGTCACGACCTACGGCGCGACGGTGAAGCCCGGCGGCGTGTCGCCGAATGCGACGTCCGCGGTGCCCGAGCTCACGGCGCTGGCGGCCGAAGTGACGGCGGGACGGCAGTCGATTCGAGCGGCGCTCGCGCCCCGCTGATCCGTTCTCTCGCGGCGCTCGCGTCGAAGGTGCGATGCGGACTAGCGGCGCCGCCCTTATCCGTATAAATTCCGCGGCGCATGAGCATGTTCTGGCAAGGGAAGCGCGTCGTCGTGACCGGCGGGGCGGGTTTCCTCGGCTCCTTCGTGGCCGAGCGTCTCACGCGCGAGGGCGCCCAGGTGACGTCCCCGCGCTCGGCGCAGTACGACCTGGTCGACCGCGGCGCGGTCCGCAAGCTCCTGGCCGACACCCGGCCCGACCTGGTGGTTCACCTCGCGGCGCGCGTGGGCGGCATCGGCGCGAATCGGCTGAACCCCGGAAAGTTCCTCTTCGACAACGCCATGATGGGCCTCAACATGTTCGAGGAGTGCCGGCTCGCGGGCGTGAAGAAGCTGGTCGCCACGGGGACCATCTGCGCCTATCCGAAGTTCGCCCCGATCCCGTTCAAAGAGGACGACCTCTGGAACGGGTACCCGGAGGAGACCAACGCTCCTTACGGCATCGCGAAGAAGATGATGACCGTGCAGTCGGCGGGGTACCGCGAGCAGTACGGCATGAACAGCGCCGTCGTGTACCCCGTGAATCTGTATGGGCCGCGCGACAACTTCGATCTCGAGTCTTCGCACGTCATCCCGGCCATGATTCGCAAGTGCGTCGCCGCGCGCGACGCGGGGCAGAGCGAGGTCGTGCTGTGGGGGGACGGCTCGCCGACGCGCGAGTTCCTCTATGTCGAGGACGCCGCGGAGGGCATCGTGCTCGCGGCCGAAAGGTACGACTCGAGCGACCCCGTGAACCTGGGCAGCGGCATCGAGATCAGCATCCGCGATCTCGCGACGCTGATCGGGCGCGCGACGCGCTTCGCCGGCCGATTCGTGTGGGACAGCACGAAGCCGAACGGGCAGCCGCGCCGCCAGCTGGACGTCACGCGCGCGCGTGAGCGCTTCGGGTTCGTGGCGAGGACCTCTTTCGAGCAAGGGATCGCGAAGACCGTGGCCTACTTCGAAGAACACAGGAAGGAAATCGAGCGATGAAGAAAGCCCTCATCACGGGCGTCACCGGACAGGACGGGTCGTACCTGGCGGAGCTGTTGCTGGCGAAGGGGTACGAAGTCACCGGCCTGGTCCGCAGGTCGAGCTCCTTCAACACGGAGCGCCTCGATTCGATTTATCAGGATCCGCACTCCTCGAACTACAAGCTGCGCCTCGTCTACGGCGATCTCGACGACGCGAGCTCCTTGAACCGCGTCCTGCGCGAGATCAAGCCCGACGAGATCTACAACCTGGGCGCGCAGAGCCACGTCCGCGTCAGCTTCGACGTCCCCGAGTACACGGCGTCGACCGTGGGCATCGGCACGTTGCGCCTCCTCGAGGCGATCCGCGAGTCGGGTCAGGAGAAGTCGGTGCGCTTCTACCAGGCGTCGTCGAGCGAGAGGTTCGGCGCCGCGGCGCCGCCGCAGGACGAGAACACGCCGTTCATCCCGCGCAGCCCGTACGCGTGCGCCAAGGTGTTCGCGCACCAGTTGTGCCAGAACTACCGCGACGCTTACGGCATGCACATCTCGTGCGGCATCCTCTTCAACCACGAGTCGCCCCGCCGCGGCATCCCGTTCGTCACGCGCAAGATCACGCGCGCGGCGGCGCGCATCCGCCACGGGCTCGACAAGAAGCTCTACCTCGGGAACCTCGACTCGTTCCGCGACTGGGGCTTCGCCGGCGACTACGTCGAGGCGATGTGGCTCATGCTGCAGCAGGAGCGCGGCGACGACTACGTCATCGCCACGGGCGAGTCGCACAGCATCCGCGAGTGCCTGGACGTCGCGTTCGGCGAGCTCGAGCTCGACTGGAAGAAGTACGTCGAGATCGATCCGCGCTACTTCCGCCCGACCGAGGTCGACCACCTCAAGGGCAACCCGGCGAAGGCCATGCGCAAGCTCGGCTGGAAGCCCAAGGTCACGTTCAAGGGCCTCATTCAGATGATGGTGCGCGCCGACGAGGAGGACGTGCGCGCGTCGTTGGCTGGCCGCCCTCCGACGTCGTGATGGTTGGCGGGGGAGGAGAGAGCCCCCTCGCCCTCGTCGTCGGGGCGAAGGGGACGCTGGGGCAGTCGCTGGTCGAGGAGCTGCCGCGCGCGGGCTGGACCGTCGCGCTCGCGGCGGACCGCAGCACGTGCGACCTGCGCGATCTCGCGTCGGTGCGGGCCGTCGTCGCGAAGGCGTTCGGCGGCCGCCCCGGCGTCGTCTTCAACGCGGCGGCTTACACGGACGTCGATCGCGCCGAGACCGAGGGCGATCTGTCCTACGCCGTGAATGCCCTCGCCGTCGAGGCGCTCGCGCGCGCGACGGACGAGGCGGGCGCGAAGCTGGTTCATTACTCGACCGACTTCGTGTTCGACGGCACGCTCGAGCGCCTCTACGACGAGTTCGATCCGCCAACGCCGCAGGGCGTGTACGCGCGATCGAAGGTCGCCGGCGAGTCGCTGGCCGCCGCGGCGACGTCCCGCCTCTTCACGTTGCGCGTCGGTTGCCTCTACGGCCGCAACGGGCGCAACTTCCCGTCGACGATCGTGCGGCGCCTCCGCGCGGGCGAGACCATCCGCGCCGACCGAGAGCGCATGGGCTCACCGACGTGGGTGCGGGACGTGTCGCGCGCTTCGGCGGCGCTCGCGCGCACGGACTTCTACGGCATGTACCACTGCACGTCGCAGGGCGAGACCAGCTGGGCCGACTACGCTCGCTTCTGCGCGGCGAAGCTGGGCGTGCCCGAGTCGCGCGTCGAGGGGTTGCCGACGTCGGCGCTGCCCATGAAGGCGCCACGCCCCCGTCGCGCGATCCTCGACAACCGCATGCTGCGGCTGCGCGGGCTCGACACGATGCCGTCGTGGCAGGACGCGGCGCTCGCCTTCATCGAGGCCTCGGCGGCCTAGCGTTCAGCGGCGCGGGCCGTGCGGCTCATGCCCACGGCCGTCAGCATCGCCGCGAGCGACAGCAGAGTGAACCCGACGATGCCGGGGGCCATCGACTCGGCCATGCCGACCAGCAGGCAGGCGACCGGTTCGACGTGCCGCTCGGCGCAGCGCTCCATCCCGTGGTGCCCAACGGCAGCCAGATCGGACGCGATGCCGCCGGCCACCGACAGCGCGGTCGCGACGCCCATCCAGGAGATGAAGGCGACGCGCCTCCGATCGCCGCGCGCGGCGAAGAGCGCCGCGGCGCCGAACGTCAGCAGGCCAAAGATCACGACGAACAACATGGGACCGCCGCCTTCGCGCAGTAGATCGAGCATCGAGCCCTCCTGACCCGACAGAACGCGCCGCGCGTGCGGGCGTGACGGGAATTTTCATGTCACGCGCGCCGGGGCCGTGCGTTGATTCCAGGGTGGCCATCGCCGATGCTCCGGATCCGTCCGCCGAGGCCGACCTGGTCGCGGGCCTGCGCTCGGGCGATTCGGCGGCGTTCACCGCGGTCTACGATCGCCACGCGCCGACGATGTTTCGATTCCTCGTCCGGCTCTGTGGCCGCCGGGATCTCGCGGAGGACCTGTTTCAGGAGCTGTGGATGCGGGTGGCTCGTCACGGGCGGCGCCTGCGCCCCGACACCCGGCTCGGCCCCTGGCTTTACACCGTGGCGCGGAACTTGGTCCGCAGCCACGCGCGCTGGTCCGTCGGGGACGCGGCGGGGCTCGCGGCGCTCGCGAGTTGGTGGTACCTAGAAGCGCCGGCATCCGCGCCTCTCGAGGCCGTGCTCGCGGCGGACGCGGCGCGCCGGCTCGAGGCGGGCATCGCGCGTTTGCCTGCGTCCGGCCGCGAAGTGCTGCTCCTGGTCGTCGTCGAGGGGCTGTCCGTCGACGACGCCGCTCGCGTCCTGAAGCTCACGTCCGAAGCCGCGCGCCAGCGGCTGCACCGCGCGCGCGCCGAGCTCTTGCGCTGCTTACCCATGTCCGACGGAGAGAAGCGATGAACGAACGGCTGGAAGAAGAACTGCGCGCCTGGGCGGAGGTGCCGCTGCCGGCTGCCTTGTCCGCGCGCACACGGGCGCAGGCGCGCGCCGCGTTCGAGCGGGGGTGGGAAGGGCGATGGGGCGCCTTGGCGACCGCGGCCGCCGTCGTTTCGGCCGTGGCCAGCTACCTCGCCTGGGCCGTGCAGTTTCTGAGCGCGCTCGCGCGCGGCTGACGCCCTTCAAGCCAGTCGAGCGCCGTACTGCTGCGAGTAGTAGTCACGGTACGCGCCGCTCCGGACGCGCTCGGCCCACGCGGGGTTGTCGCGGTACCACTGCACCGTCTCGGCGAGGCCGACCTCGAACGAATGGCGCGGGCGCCATCCGAGCGCCTCGCGGATCTTCTTCGAGTTCATCGCATAGCGGCGGTCGTGGCCGGGACGATCCGCGACGTGGCGGACCAGCTCAGGGCTCTGACCGGCGTGCTTCAGGATCGCCCGCACGACCTCGAGGTTGGGTCGCTCGTTCTCGGCGCCGATGTTGTAAACGTGGCCGGAGGTGCCGCCCTCGAGCACGAGATCGATCGCCTCGCAGTGATCCTCGACGTGGATCCAGTCGCGCACCTGCATGCCGTCTCCATAGACCGGCAGCGACTGGCCCGCGAAGGCGTTCAGGATCATGAGCGGGATCAGCTTCTCGGGGAATTGATACGGCCCGTAGTTGTTCGAGCACCGCGTGATGACGGTGTCCATTCCGTGCGTCTCGTGGAACGCCATCACGAAGTGGTCAGCGGCGGCCTTGCTGGCCGAATAGGGACTGCGCGGCGACAGGGGCGTCGTCTCTTCGAACGCGCCGGTCGGCCCGAGGCTGCCGTAGACCTCGTCGGTCGAGACCTGGACGAAGCGCTTGACGCCGACGGCGCGCGCCGCCTCCAGCATGCGCAGAGTGCCCATGACGTTCGTGTCGAGGAACGGCTCCGCCGACTGGATGCTGCGGTCGACGTGGCTCTCGGCGGCGAAGTTCACCACGGCGTCGATGGCGTGCTTGCGCATGAGGTCCGCCATCTTCGCGCCGTCGCGGATGTCGGCCTTGACGAATACGTGGCGCGGATCGCCCTCGAGGTCGCGCAGGTTCTCGAGATTTCCCGCGTAGGTCAGCGCGTCGACGTTGACGAGCAGGTCGGCAGGGCGCGCGCGACGAACCAGGCGGGCGTAGCAGGACCCGATGAAACCCGCACCTCCGGTGATGAGCAAGTTCACAGCCCCGGCAGTCTCGTGTATTAACCTGAAAAGTCAATGGACGCTCCCTCGACGGTCGTGGTGATTCCCACCTACAACGAGCGCGATTGCTTGGCGCCGATCGTCTCGGCCGTGCGTGCGGCCGTTCCCTACGCCGACCTGCTGATCGTCGACGACAACTCGCCCGACGGCACGGGCGCCTTGGCCGACGAGCTGGCGGCCGCCGACCCGCGCGTGCGCGTGCTGCACCGGGTGCGCAAGCAGGGGCTCGGTGCCGCGTACCTGGCCGCGTTCCAGTTCGCGCTCGACGCCGACATCGGCTGGCGGCGCATCGTCCAGATGGACGCTGACTTCTCGCACGACCCGAAGGACGTCCCGCGGTTGCTCGCGGCGCTGGACGCCGGCGCCGATCTCGCGATCGGCTCGCGTTACACCGAGGGAGGCGGCACGGAGAACTGGGGCCTCGGCCGGCGCATCATCAGCCGGGGCGGCGGTGTCTACGCGCAGACGGTGCTGGGCGTAGACGTGCGTGATCTCACCGCGGGCTTCAAGGCTTGGAAGGCGGACACGCTGCGTGGGATCGATCTCCCCGCCGTCTCCGCGAAGGGCTACGGCTTCCAGATCGAGATGACGTTCCGCACGCTGCGGAACGGCTTCAAGGTCGTGGAGATTCCGATCCGCTTCGTCGACCGCCGCGTCGGGCAATCGAAGATGTCCGGCACGATCTTCTTCGAGGCGCTCACGCTCGTCTGGTCGCTGCGCTCGCGCATCCCGCCGAAGCGCGGATAGTCCGGGTTCCGAGCGCCCCTTCCTGCCGTTGGGCATCGTTGTCCGATAATAAACATTCTGTAAACTCAGGCCCCGGCGCGACCAGGCTAAATCGGGGACGCGCCCTGGCCCGCGAGCTGCGCTCCTCTTTGGCCGGCGCGCGGTTGGTCAGCGCGCGCGCCGGAGGTGCATCGCCACCGCGCCGCAGCGGAGCGGCTTGGCCGAGACCAGCTCGAGCCGCCGCGCGGCCGGCAGCCCGCTCTGGTACAGCGTCGGGCCGTGGCCGGCGAGCTTGGGGTGGACGAGGAACTTGTACTCGTCGATGAGATCCAGCCGATCCAGCTCGGTCGCGAGCTTGCCGCTGCCGAGGAGCACGCCGGCCGGGGTCGCGTCCTTGAGCTTCTGCACGCCCGTCCGCAGATCGCCGGCGATGTGGTGGCTGTTGGTCCACGGGAAGTCCTTGCGCGTGGACGACACCACGTACTTCGGCTTGGTCTCCAGCTTGACCGCCCACTCGCGCATCGCTGGGGGCACCTCCTCGTCGCCACGGGCGACCGCCGGCCAGTAGCTTTCCATCATCTCGTAGGTGACGCGGCCCCACAGCATCGCGCCGCTCTCGTCCATGAGGCGGGTGAAGAAGGCGTGCGTCTCGTCGTCGGCGATCCCCTCCTGGTGGTCGACGCAGCCATCCAGGGTGACGTTGATGGTGAAGGTCAGCAGTCCCATGCCGCGAGTCTAAGCCATACGATTCGAGCTCGTGGCCAGCGGACCTCGGACCCTGATGAGCGGCGCATGCGCTCCGCGTGAGTCTCCGTTACGGGTTCGTCAAGACGGGCGCGTGACGGATGCCACGCGCGCGGCATCTCAAGAACCTCGCCCGCTCCGTCGTATGCTACTGTTGAAGGAGTCGCATGGACTTCGATGAGTTCGAGCAGCTGGTTTTGAAGGTGCTGTTCGAGACGGACGTTCCCGTGACGGCCGCTCATGTCGCCTATCTGGGGCGCGTGTCGGTGCGCACCGCCGAGCGACACCTCGCGCGCATGGTCGAGCATGGCACCCTGCTCGTCCGCACGTCGGCGGCTGGCGTCGTCGAGTACGTGTATCCGGGGCGCAAGCCACTCGTGCAGACGAACAACAACGGGCCCGGCTACAACCTGGTCGGCCCGCCGCCGATCTCCGCCGGCGAGTCGTACTTCCTCACGCTGCGCCCGAAGCCGAATCCGGTGACGGCGGTCATGCTGTCGATGCTCATTCCGGGCGCGGGGCACATCTATGCGGGCCGCGCCGGTGCGGGCGTCGCCTGGATGGCGACCACGCTCATGGGCTACGCCTGCTGCTTTCTGCCCGGCCTTTTCCTGCACGGGCTCTGCCTCGTGAGCGCCGCGCAGACGCGCCAGACGTGAGCGGGCCGCCTCAGTCGGCCGGACGAATCAGCCCGCTGTTCTCGTCGACGGGCTTCTCGAGGCTCTCTTCCTTGCGCTTGCGCAGCTCGCGCAGCTCCTCGAGCGCGCGCGCCACCGAAGGCGAACGCGCCTCCGGCGCCGTCTCGAGCACGGCGACGGCGTTGCCGAGGACGCGCACGTCGTCTTCGGCGCGCGCCCGAACCGCCGAGTGCATCTCCTTGAACGCGCCGTAGAACTCTTGCAGCTCGTCGCCCTTGCGCAGATTCGCCGGGGCGGGCCCGAGCCGATTGTCGCGCACGCGTCCGAAGAACGTCGCGATCTTGTACAGCGGCCCCGCGACCTTGTGCGTGATGAGGATGCCGACGGCGCTGATCGAGAGGATCAGCACGACGCCGAAGCCGACGATGCCCCACAGCACGACGCGGTCGCTGTTGGCGAACTGCGTCTGCAGCTCGTTGGCGCTCGCCGGATCGACCAAGCTGGTCCACAGGATGACCTTCGAGACGTCGCGCGTCGCCTGGTACATCTTGAAGCCCAGGCCCGCCGTCAGGAAGATCGCCACCACGACGATGGTGGCCGTGTAGCGAAGCTGAAGGCCGACGTCGAGCAGGTAGTTGCGGACCTTGCGCTTGTAGACCGGGCGCGCGCCAGGCGCTGCATCGGTGTTGTTCATTGGTGCCTCCAGATCCGCTGGCAATCCACCTTGGCCACCCTTTCGAAAGTCAGCATACTAGCCACCTTGCGCTTTGAAGAATTTTCCTAGGTCTTCGGCGAGCTGCCCGGCGGACGCCTCGAGGCAGTCCTTGCGAGCGCTCACCTTGTCCTGAGGACGGTTGCCCGACTGCAGGCTGGCGCCTGCGTTGGTCCACAGGATGATGCTCTTCGACGGCCAGCGCGCGACCATGACCTTGACGTCACACGACGTCTCCGACGCGCCGCCGGCGGGCAGATCGTCGAGGCGCGTGATGTTGCCGTCGATGTAGTAGCCCTGGAGGCCGCTCTTCGGAAAGGCCTTCTGGTCGGCGGGCGCCAGCGTCAGCGTCACGACGGGCAGCTTGCCCAGCTCTCGCGCCAGCGCGTCGTGGATGATCTTCGCCGCCTCGGCGCCGCCCGATTTCGCGCCGCCGGTGAACGGGCCGAAGTTCAAGTAGATCTTCGCCTTCTTCTGCCCAACGTCGCTGGATACCAGGGCGAGCGCCTTCTCGGTCTGGCTGCGCACGAACGGGTCGCCCTCTCGCTTGAGCAGGTCCCGGAGGGCGTCCGCGGCGTCGTGATCCGCGAGCTGTCCCAGCGCCTGCGCCGCGATGGCGCGCACGGTCTTGTTGTTGTCGGAGAGAGCTTTGACGAGGTACGGCACCGCTTGGTGGTCGCCGAGTCGTCCCAGCACGAGGGCGGCCTGGACGCGCACCTTGTAGTTGCCGTCCTCGAGCAGCGCCTTCGTCAGCTCCTCGACCTTGACCGGGGGCTGACCGGCGCGCGCCGGTGCGGCGGCCGCCAGGTAGACGCCCAGGCCGAGGCAAAGGCCCAGCCGCGCTGCCGTCGCGAACCGCGTTCTCACGCGGGCCCCGGACCTTCGTTGGAGGAAGCTGCGTTGTCGTTCGGACGCTTGGCCTGTGGCCCGCGCCGTTGCCACTTCAGGTCGAACACGAATGCGCATCCACCCTCGGGGACGTCTTCGATCCACAAATGACCCTCGTGCAGCTCGACGATGGCGCGCGCGAGCGCGAGGCCGAGCCCGTACCCGGCGGCGCTGACCGAGCGCGGCGCGTACGGCTCGAACACGTTGAGGCGATCGGCGCCCTGCAGGCCTTCTCCAGGCACCGTCACGCGGAAGAGCGTGCCGCTGTCGGTCTCGGAGACTGACATGGCCACGGTCGAACGCCCCGGCGAGCGGCGCATCGCCGACATTCCGAGGTTGAGCATCGCCCGCCGGAGGAGCTCGCGATCGCCCTGCACCTTCCTCTCGCTATCGGCGGGCGGCCGCGCAAACGTGAACGAGCGCTCGGACGCGGACGCCTGGCGGCGAAGGTCGTCCGCGACCTCGGCGGCGACGTCCCCGAGCGAGATGCTGGTCTCTTGCGGAACGAGGCGGTTCGTCTCGTACCGATCGTAGTCCTGCACCGTCCGTACGTTGGCCACGAGCTGGGCGAACACGGTGCGGACATCCTCGATGCTTTCGAGAAAATTCTCCAGTCTCACGTCACCTTTGGCAGGCGCGTGCTTCGCCAGGTAGTCGACGTTCACGCTGAGCGCGGCGACCTGGCCTTGGAGGTCGTGCAGGAAATTTCCCAGCCAGCGCCGGCGATCGACGATCTCCGTCCCCTGCGCGCGCTGCTTTTTTTCGAGCTGGCGGTAGAGGGCGCGCGTGCGCAGGAGCGCCCACAGGCGCGTGCGCCGCTCCTGGGCGTCGCTGCTGGGCCCGAACACGGCGTCGGCGCCCGCGGCGTAGGCACGGATGCGGTGCGAGCGCTCGTCGTTGGGTGCCCACACGATCACCGGGACGAAGTGCGTGCGCACGTTGCTCTTCAGCCGCTGGCAAAGCTCGATGCCGCCGGCGGGCGGCAGGCGATCGTCGATGAGGACGATGTCCGGCGGATGAAGCAGCGCCTCCTCGATGGCCGCGTCGGCGTCCGACGTCGTCTGCACGTTGATCCCCTGCCCGCGCAGGAAATCCACGAGGGGCCGCGCGACCCCTCGGCCCGGCGCCGCCACCAAACCCTCCACGTCGCTCGGCAGCGACAGGGTGTTGTTGTGAGTGGTCCTCTCGTCGGGGAGCATCGACACTCGGGTCCGGCGCCATCATAAGGCAGGCGCGAGATTTCCTCTACGGCTGGTTGCGTATTTGAGTGCTCGTCGGCTCGCTCTGCGTTTCGGGCGTTCCCGGCGCGGGCCGGCTCGCGAGCCATCGTGTGGCGACGAACGCCCCCAGCAGGCCGCCGATCGCGTCGGCGACGACGTCGTGCCAGTCGCACGACCGGCGCGGCGTGAAGAGCTGGTGGATCTCGTCGGTGACGCCGTAGCCGGTCGCAAGGATCGCCGCCGCGAGAATGAGCTTGCTGGTGCGCGCCGCCCGCCCGTGCGCCACGAGGGCCCGCGCGCAGAAGGACCCGAGCACGCCGTAGAGCGCGAGGTGAACCAGCTTGTCCGTCTCGGGAACCGGACCTTCGGGGATGGCGCTGCCCGGAATCGAAGACAAAGCGAAGATGATCAGCGCCCACCCAAGTGCCGGTATCCACGGGCGAAAGCGGCCCGATCGCGAGTTATCCCACATGTAGGTTTTTTGACTCCATTTGGCGACAAGGTAGGATGTGCCCATGCCGACCCACCCCGAGCTGCCCTTCCCGACCCTCGAGCCCGCGAGCGAGAGCGACGCCGCGACCAGCGCGCCCGCCGTCGAATCCGCCGTCGAGCAGCGCGCGCACCTGCGCTTCGACAAGATGTTCGCCGTGCGCGTCGAGTCGCTGCTCTTCGGGGAGATCTATTGCGTCGCGCGCAATGTCTCGGCCGGTGGCATCTTCCTCGAGCTGCCGGACCCCCTCCCCCTCGGCGCCACCGTCCGCGTGTGCTTTCCCGTACCTGACGGCTCGGGAGAGATCGTCGCCACGGGCGAGGTGAAGAACCACTACTTCATCAACTACACGCAGGGCGGCTCGACTCGCGCCGTCGCCGGCATGGCGGTGCGCTTCACTTCCTTCGAGAACGAGAGCCACTCTGTCCTCGCCGACTGCCTGACGCGCATGCGCGTTTTGCATTGACCGGGACCCCGAGAGTCGCTGCGGTGGGTTTCAACGGCTGACGCTTTCGGTTGGCGTTCACTCTTCGGCCTGGGGACGAACGACCACTGGCTCGGGAAGGTCGACCGACACGCCCGGCTCGATGGGGAGCTCGACTTCACGCGGGCCGCTCGCGATCGAGAGCACGCGCGCGCCGACGCGCACCGAGAGCTCGTAGCGGCCGGGCAAAAGCCCCGAGACGACGAACTTGCCGTCGTGGTCGATCTCGCCGACGGCCTTGCGCGGCAGCGCGAGCGGCGAGCGCCCGAACAGCACGGCACGCTCTTCCGGGTCGACGGGCGTCCCGGCGCGCGAAACGACGGTGCCGCGCACGCGTGCGCCTCGGTGTGAGAGCTTCAGCTCCACCTCCGCTTCGAGATCGTCAGGCGTGATCTCGAGCTTCTCGGGCGGGTACAGCAGCATCTCCCCGTGCCGCGCCCAGAGGTAATACGTTCCCGGCTGGAAGCGGTCCTGCGCGAACTCGCCGTTCGAGTCCACCTCCCAGATGACGGGTGAGCTGGTCGAGCCCGGACTGCCCGACGCGAGCGCGACCACCGTCGCTCCTGGCTGACCGTCGCCGTCCGAGTCGACGACGCGTCCACGGATGACGCCCGTGCGCGTGAGCTTGAGCGTGACGCGCGGGCCGGGCACCGTGACCGGCGCCTTCAGCGTCACCGGCAGCCATCCGAACTTCGACGCGCGCAGGGTGTAGCGCCTCGCCTCGAGGCCTCCCAACGCGAAGCTGCCGTCGTCGGCGCTCTGGGCCTCGGCGGTGTCGATCGGATCGTCGGCGTTCCGGAGCGCGTGCACGGTGGCGCCCGCGACGGGCGCCCCGGCGGCGTCCGTCACGCGGCCTTTCATCACCACCTCGGTCGCGAGCCGAAAATTCCGCGTGACCGCCCCGCCCCGGTCGATGCGCACCTCGGCCAGCTCCGTGGCGAGACCGGCGTGGCTCACGCGCACCGAATAGCTCCACGGCCCGGCGGGAAGCCGCAGGCGGAAGGCGCCATCCTTGCCCGAAGCATCGTCGAGGATCGCGGTGCCCTGAAACCAGACGCCGATCTTGGCGCCTTCGACCCGGTGGCCGGCCTCGTCCAGGACGCGCCCTTGGACGAGCGCCTCGGGGCGATCGGCGGTGTCGCGGCGGAAGAGCTCGCGCCGGAACTCGAGCTCGGACGGGAGCAGACAACTAGGACCGCTGCGCCACGGGACGGCGCACTCGGGCGCGAGGCTCGTGCAGAAGTCGACGCAGGTGCCCGGATCCTTCGGATCGCACAACGACGCCGGCAGCGAGTCCGGATCGCCGGGGGGCGACGTCGACGTGGGCCCGCGGCCTTCGCAGTAGACGCAGCCCTCGGGGCGCTCGACGCAGCGAACGTCGCGGTCGTCGAGGGGCGTCTGGGATGCGTTGGGCGTCGCGCGCAGCCCGCTCGAGCGCCGGCACGCCGCGCCGCTCGCGAGGGACATCAGCGCGAGTGCGAGCACCGCCGCGCGGCGCGCGTGCCGCTTCGCGTGCTGGATCGAGTTCGCGCTTCCCGTCACCGCCGGCTCCGTGTAGTAGGTTGGTAACTCGGCGGGCGGGCCGACTCAAGGTCCAGCCGTCCTTTTTGCTCGGAATCCTCGTGACTCAATCGCGCGCCATCTTCGTCGCCCTCGAGGGCATCGACGGCTCGGGCACCACGACGCAGCTCGGCCGCCTCGTCGCTCACCTCGAGGCGCGCGGCCGCCGGGCCCACGCGACGCGCGAACCTTCGACCGGCCCTGTCGGGCGGCTGCTGCGCGAGCTCTTGCTCGGCCGCCACGCGTTTCCCGACGGTGCGCCCGCCGACGGTCAGGCCATGGCGTTGCTCTTCGCCGCCGATCGACGCGACCACTTGCGGCGCGAAATCGAGCCGCAGCTCGCTGCCGGCGTGGACGTCGTCACGGATCGATATCTCATGTCCTCGCTCGCCTACCAGGCCGAGGAGGCCGATCGCGACTGGGTCGCGGGGCTCGCCCGCGGGGTGCGGCCGGCCGACGTCACGATCCTGCTGGACGTCCCTGTCTCCGTGGCGGCGGAGCGGCGGCGGGCCGCCGGGCGGGTCACCGAGCGTTACGATGACGACGCCGTGCAGGCGCGCGTCGCCGACGGCTATCGACGCCTCGCCGCGGCGGATGCATCCGTGGTCGTGCTCGACGGCGGCGGCAGCATCGAGGCCGTCGCCGCAGAGATCGCGGGCGTCGTCGACGGCCTGCTGTCTCGTTCGGCCAAGTAGCCCGGAGCGGCCGAAGGGGCTGCTTCCGCAGCGACGTTCGAAGCAGTCTTCGCGACCTCGAGAAACGCTCGACTCGCCGGTCGAGGGCTTTTCGCGATGGCGATCAGTGGTGCTTCTTGCCGGACTTCTTCTTCGATGACGCCTTCGAGGCGTGCTCGTGCTTGTGGGCGGGCTCGGTCGGCTTCGCCGGGGCCTCGGCCTTGGCGGAAGCCGCGGGTGCGGGAGC
>DASZUD010000362.1:0-3435 GCA_035548155.1 Polyangia bacterium | reverse complement strand
CGAGGCGTCACAGGCGGAGCACGCCGAGCACCTCTACCGCGTGCGTGACGGCTACGACCAGCTTCCCGAGGCGCTGGCGCGCGGCCTCATGAACGGGCGACGCCGCCTCTGGCTCGGGGTTGCCGTCACCGAGGTGCGCCGCAGCGAGGCGGGCGTCGAGGTGCGCTGCGAGTCGTCGCTGGGGGGCCCGCCGCACACGCTGCGCGCGCGGGCGGCGCTGGTCACCGTCCCGCTGGGCGTGCTGCAGCAGCGCGCGGGCGCGCGCGGCGCCATCCGCTTCTCGCCGGCGTTGCCGCGGGGCCACCGGGAGGCCATCGCGCGGCTGGCGATGGGCCGGGTCATCAAGGTGGTGGTGCGGTTTCGCGAGGCGCTGGGCGTCGCGCCGCTGGGCGCGATCCCGGGCGCGACGGGCTTCCTGCACGCGCCGGGCTCCGTCGTGCCGACGTGGTGGGTGCCGTCGCCGCTGCCGCCGCGCTGTCTCGTCGGCTGGCTGGCAGGCCCGCGCGCCGATCGATTCGCGGCGCGCTACGGCGGCCCCGATCGCGCGCGTGCGCGCGCCGCGGTGGCCATCGCGGGCCTCGGACGCGCGCTGCGATTGCGCCCGGGCGCGCTGGAGGCCGCCGTCGAGGACGCGCGCGTCTTCGATTGGGGCGAGGATCCGTGGGCCGCCGGCGCCTACAGCTGGGTGCCGCGCGGCGGCTTGCAGGCGCCCGCGGCGCTCGCGACGCCCGTCGACGATCGCGTCTTCTTCGCCGGCGAGGCGACGGACACGGGCGGCGATCCGGGCACGGTGCACGGCGCGCTCGCGACCGCGGCGCGCGCCGCCGAGCAGATCGATCGCCGCTACGCGCGGGCGTGAGCGAATCCGGACGTCCCCGTCGGGCAGCGGGCCTTGCGACCTCGTCGGGGCGTGCCCACCTTCGACGAAATATGGACACTCACGTGACCGACTCCGCCGCCTCGGAGGCGGCCATCTCGCCTGTCGTCCTTCCTGCCACCAAGCCGAGCGGGCCTCCGCGCGGCCTCGAGAAGTGGCGACGGAAGGCCTACAACTCGGCCATGGCGATGATGAAGCCGCTCGGCGACATCGTCGCGCGGACGTCGAAGGTCTCGACCGAGCCGGTGCTGCGCGCCGAGGACTTCGCGTGGACCCGGCCCCTCGAAGAGAACTGGCGTGAGATCCGGCGCGAGCTCGAGGGCGTGCTCGAGTACCGCGACCACTTGCCGGCGTTCCACGAGATCAACGGCGACGCCACGACGATCAGCAACGACAACTGGAAGAGCTATTTCTTCTACGGGTTCGGGCGGCGCTCCGACGACAACTGCCGGCGCTGCCCGCGCACGGCGGCGCTCATCGAAAAGGTGCCGGGCGTGTCGACGGCGTTCTTCTCGATCATGGCGCCGGGCGTGCGGCTTCCACCGCACAAGGGACCGTGGAAGGGTTTCCTCCGCTATCACCTGGGCCTCATGGTCCCCGAGCCGATGGAGCGCTGCGGGATCGAAGTGGGCGGCGTGAAGGCGTACTGGCGCGAGGGGCAGAGCCTGGTGTTCGACGACACCTACGAGCACCACGTGTGGAACGACACGAACGGCACGCGCGTCGTGTTGTTCCTCGACGTCGTGCGGCCGTGCCGGTTCCCGGGCTCGCTCGTGAACCAAGCCGTGATCCGCATCGCCGGCATGACGCCCTTCGTGCAGGACTCGTTTCGCCGTCACGCCGCCTGGGAGAAGAAGTTCGCGAAGCTCCACGGGTGAAGGCACGGTCCCTCACCCTCCCTCTTCCGCGTCGCAAAACCGAGGAGGGGCGGCGAGCGCCGGCCCGTCACGCTCCCGTCTCGAGCGCGACCTTGCCGTGCTTCGCGGCGAAGCGCTTCTCCCAGTCGCGGTGGCGCTGGATCGAGCTCTTGATGAACGGCGTCAGCGCGGCGCCGTTGATCACCGCTTGGTTGACGAGAGAGCCCGGGAAGCGGCACGGGCGCACGACGTCGAGGAAGAGCACGACGCGCGTCGCGTTGGTCTCGTTCCACACTTGGTGCTCGTACGTGTCGTCGAAGAGCATGCTCTCGCCTTCGCGCCAGTGCGCCTTCTGGCCGCCCACGACGATGCCGCAGCCCTCGATCGGGTCGGGCACCATGACGCCCAGGTGGTAACGCATGACGCCCTTCCACGCGCCCCGGTGCGGCGGCACGCGCACGCCCGGCGCGAGGATCGAGAACAGCGCCGTCTTCATGCCCGGGACTTGCTCGACGAGGGCGGCCGTGCGCGGGCAGCGCCGGCAGTTGTCCTCGGAGCGGGCGCCCCAGCCGTAGAGGAAGAAGCTCTTCCAGTCGTCGTTCCGGATGTCCGTCGCGTCGGCGTTGATCTCGTGGAAGGCCGGCAGGTCGTTTCGCCACGTCAACACCGCCTCGAGCTCGTGCCGGATGTCGCGCCAGCCGCGCTCGAGGTCGTACGTCCACTGGAAGTCCTGCGGCCGCAGGAACGGCGTCGTGGGCACCAGAGACGTCCGCTCGATCAGCTTCGTCGCCGGTTCGAGGGCCGCCATCGCCACGTCGTATGCACGCTCCCGAAGTGTCTTGGTGTTCACCTCTCGATCCATAAGGTCTGCGCCCGGTCTGGCAACACGGCAGGACGAAGCTCAGCGAGTGCCTCACTCTCGTCCCACAGGCGCGCCGCGAGCGCGTCGTCGCTGGCCAGCGCGCTGGGCTCCGCTTCGCGCTCGCCGTCGAAGTAGCGGCCGTTCGCGCCGGCGAGCTCGGGTGAGGTCGCGCAGCGGACGATCGGGCGCGCCCCCTCGGCGGCGGCCGGCATCTTGCGCGTGATGAGCCACCGCAGCGGCCCCGGCACGTGTCGCCAGATGCCCGTCGCGATGCCACCCGGGTGCACCGCCAGGCTGATCACGCCCGAGCCGGCCCACCGCCGCGCGAGCTCGCGCGAGAACAGGATGTTGCACGCCTTCGAGGCGCCGTACTCGGGCAGGCCGGTCAGCGAGCGCGTGGGCCGGCGGAGCGCCGCGAAGTCGAGCGTGCGCGCCGCGCGGTGCGCCTCGCTCGCGACGTGGACGACCCGGGAGGGCGCCCCGGCGCGCAGCGGCTCCTCGAGGAGCCGCGTCAGTAGGAAGTGCCCGAGGTGGTTGACGCCGAACGCGAGCTCGACGCCGGACGGCGCGAGCCCTCGCGCGCCCGCGACGCCCGCGTTGTTGACGAGGCCGGCGAGGGGCACGCGGCGCGCCGCGAACGCCTCGGCGGCCGCGCGCACGGACGAAAGGTCGCCGAGGTCGAACGGCAGCGGCTCGACGGCGAGGTCGCGCCGCGCGCGGGCGCGCAGCGCGACTGCCGCGGCGGCTCCGCTCGCGGCCGTGCGGCAGCCGAGGAACACGCGCGCGCCACGCGTCGCGAGCGCGAGCGCCGTCTCGAAGCCGAGGCCGCTCGTGGCGCC
>DASZUD010000361.1:0-12911 GCA_035548155.1 Polyangia bacterium | reverse complement strand
TGGCAACATCGCCTCACAACATGGCAGCTATCACCGGCCTGCGCGTCGTTCGCTCCTCCATCGACGGCTACGGCGTCGTCGCGACCCGGGACTTCGAAGAAGGCGACGTCCTCGCCGAAGTCGACGGCGTGCTCTGGCACGAGTCGGAGCCCGTCGACGATCGCTACTCGTTGATCATCGGCGACGGTTACTTCTACGACATGGTCGATCAGACGCGCTGGATCAACCACTCGTGCGAGCCGAACGCCGAGGTCGAGGTCGGCCACGAGGCCGACGGCGCCTGGGCCCGCATCGTCGCCATTCGGCCGATCCGCGCGGGCGAGGAGATCGCCTACGACTACGCCTTCGCGCCCGAGGTGGCCGAGCCCTGCCGTTGCGGCACGGCCAGCTGCCGCGGCTTCATCGTCGACGAGGACGCGCTGCACCTCGTGGCGAAGCCCGCCGCCGTCGCCGGCTGAGGCGGCGCGCCTACGTCCGGTGCGGCTGCAGGTGGCGGCGGATCAAGCCGCCCACGTGCTCGCCGCGCGCGAATGACAGGTTGTCGATGAAGTGCATCGCGCCGGTGGCCAGGACGACGACGATGCCGATTTGACCTTGGCACACGCACGTGCGCACGTCGGAGATCTCGTCGTACTGCCAGCTGCGCAGGCCGCTGGCGTCACGCACGATCATGCCCGTCGTCGTGAGCACCATCGTGGGCCGCTTGTGACGAGCCTCGTCGCCTTCGGGGTCGGTGCGCGTCGCCGAGAGGGACAGCATCGCCGTCGTGATCACCAGCATCGCGATCGGCTCGCGCGCGACGCCCGCGATGGCGAGCCCCACGGTGAGAAGGCCCGACCCGATGGCCAGCACGGTCCGGAGACGCCTGACCTCGGCGTCGGGATCTCGCGCGCGGAAAACCACCGCTCCCGTCGGCACGCGGCCGGCGTCGACGCTGAGGAGTGCCTCGACCTCGCTCATGACGTTCCCTATCCAGACATCGACTGTCTTAATGTCGTCTTTAGTGCCCTCCCCGGGCGGGGCCAAGGCCTTGCGCGCACCCAAAGCGCACGCACGAAGCGTCCGACGACGTGTCGGACAAGCGTCGGACGAAGCGCGCACGACGCTCTCACACAGTGTAGGTAGGGTCTTGCAGGTCAGCCGCGAACGGGTATCCTCGCGGCCTTCCGTCAGAAGACGGGCGCGTAGCTCAGTTGGATAGAGTACCGGCCTCCGAAGCCGGGGGTCGTGGGTTCGAATCCCGCCGCGCCCACTGAAATTTCGAAGTCCTGCGCGGGTGACACCCGCGGCGTGGGGCGGTGTTTCCGTGATGTCGGTCGAGCGCGACCGACGACCACACGGAGACGACCATGAAGAGATCGATGCTGATGTTGGTGGCCGTGGCGTTCGCGGGCGCCGGCTGCCTGGACCCGGGTGACCCGGGCAATCTGGTCCCGCGCACGGTCATCGAAGACCCGTCGCTGCCGCAGATTCAGGTCAACGGCACGCACCTTCATGCCGAGGCGTTCGGCGATCCCACGGCGCCCACCATCATCACGCTGCACGGTGGTCCGGGCGGTGACTACCGCAGCATGCTGAACCTGAAGGCGCTGGCCGACGAAGGCTACCGCGTCGTGTTCTGGGACAATCGCGGCGCAGGCCTGTCGGAGCGCCACGACGCCGACACGTACACGATGGTGGGCTACCTCGATGACCTGCGCGCGGTCGTCGACGCGATGAGCGCCCCGGGCCAGCCGTTCGTGTTCATCGGGCACTCCTGGGGCGCCATGTACGCGAGCTGGTTCATCAACGAGTACGGCGACTACGGCGGGCGGCTCAGGGGAGCGATCCTCAGCGACCCGGGCGGCCTCACGAAGGCGGAGCTGGACGCATTCATGAAGCGATATTTCGCGTCCGTGAATCTGACGGGAGAGCAGTTCAACGATGCGCTGTGGTCGGGGCAGTTCATGTCGGCCGACGACCACGCGCGCGCCGACTACCTCGAGATGTTGATGGCCTTGCGCGGCGTCCCCGCTGAGCACAAGGACGCCGCGCACCTGCCCCCCATGTGGCGCCTGGGCGCCGTCGTGAGCTCGGCGCTGTTCAAGCTGGCCGACAAGTACGGCTTCGACTGGACGACGCACCTGCCGTCGTTCCCGCACAAGGTGCTGTTCCTGCGCAGCGACCTCGATACGGCGCATACGCTGGAGAGCCAGCAACAGATGGCGGCGCACTTCGCCGACGCCAGCATCATCACGATCCCGGGCTCGGGGCACGAGATGATCTACGAGAAGCCTGACGTGTATCTGGCGCGCACGCGCGAGTACTTCCAGGCCATCGGCTTCGCCGGGGCGGCGCGATGATTCCGCGGGCTGGAGCGGTGGCAGCCCTGGGGATCGCGCTGCTCGCGACCTTGTGCTCGCCCACAGGGGCGCACGCGCAAGAGGTCAACCTCGCGAGGCTCGACGAGGAACCCGCGAATCACGTCTACGTCCGGACGGGCGCCGAGTGGGCCTTCGTCGCCGGCGTGGGCTACGCGCGGACCGTCGCCGTCGGCCAGCATCGCCTGGTGCTCGTGGGCGAGCTGACGGCGCCGTGGGCCGCCATGGACACGTCCGACTACCAGGCTCGCGTGGGCGCGCTGGTGCCGATCGTCGGGTGGGGCGGCTGGCGGCTCGCGGGCTCGCTCGAGCCGACGGTCCGCGGCACGAAGAACGACCTTGGTCGCATGACCAGCATTGGCGCGAACGCGGGCGTCACGGGCGGCTTCTATGCCCATCGCTGGTTCGTTGCCGGTGAATTCGGCTTCGACTACACGCTCGCGACGGGCATCGAGAGCTCGGCGCTGTATCGCGAGACGGTCTACGCGGACGCGCGCGACGGCTGGTACGTCAACCCGGGCGGCAACTACCGGCTGGGCGGCCAGGCGGGCGCGTCGTTCGGCTCCTACGACCTCGCCCTGCGCGGCGGAATCCTGCGCGAGATGATGGGCCAACCGCCGATGTTCCCGTTCTACGCGACGCTGGCGCTTTCGACGAGCTGGTGACGGGACAGCGAGGCGCGCCCGTTGGGCTAAGGCGGAGGCGTGAGATACACTCCGCCGCGCAACGTGCACGTCCTTCTCTACTCCAAGCCATTCTTCCCGGACATGGGCGGCTTAGAATCGGTCTCCCAGACGCTCGCCGAGCAAATCGTCGCGGCTGGTCACGAATGCACGGTGCTGACCGAAACCTTGGCCAGCCCCGAACGCGAGCGAGCGTTTCCGTTCGCTGTCGCCCGGGCGCCCAGCCCGCTCCGGCGCCTTCAGCTGGCGCGATCCGCGGACATCGTTCATTCGAACGGCGCTGCGCTCGCGCTGTTCCCCTATGCCAAATTGGCCCGCAAGCCGTTCCTGTGGACGCACTCCGCGTATCAGATGGTCTCGATCGATGGGGCGGGTTGGGCCAACGGAGAGCCGACGCCGTTGACGCCTCTCGCTTCCGTGCGCTGGTACGCGCGCAAGCGAGGCATTCGCCGCGCCGGCGTCGACGCTTTCAAGCTCGGAGTTCGGCGTGTCGTCGGACATCTGGTCGACAAGAACGTCGCGATCACCAACTGGGTCGCGCGGCGTCAGCCGCTGCCGAACCAGGTGGTCATCTACAATCCGTTTCCGCTCGGCCGATTCAAAGGAGGGCCCACGCACCCGGTGCGTCCCGACCACGATTTCCTCTTCGTCGGCAGGCTGGTCAATGAAAAGGGGGTCGAGACGCTGCTCCAGGCCCTCGCGGCTTTGAACAGTCGGCCCGGCCGTTCGCCGGCCACTCTGCTCGTCGTCGGCGGGGGCGGCCAGGCCAGGCTCGAAAGCCTGGCGGCCTCGCTCGGCATCGGCGCTCAGGTTTCGTTCGTCGGCTCGAAGCGTGATCAGGAGCTGCTCGACGCCATCGCCCGGGGTCGGATCGCAGTCGTGCCTTCCGTCTTGGAAGAGCCGATGGGAGGAGTGGCGCTCGAGCTGCTCGCGGCGGGCCTCCCGCTCATCGTCTCCGAGCGCGGCGGGCTAGCCGAGTGCACGGCCGATGCGGCTTGGACGTTCCCGAACGGTGACCACGCGGCGCTCGCGGAGGTGATGGGGCGCCTCCTCGACGACGAGCGGCTGCGCGTCTCCAAGCTCGAGCGGGCCAAGGAGGTGGTGGCGCGCTTCGATGAACGGCGCCTCGCCCAGCAGTACCTCGATCTTTACGCCGAAATTCTCTCGCGTTCCTCGCGAGGGGCGGAAGGAGCCGCTACCGCGCCGTGACCCGACCGTCGGCGCGGATGACCGCTGCCAGTCGCGGACGAGATCGCGGGGGCGACGCGTCGCTCGGTTTGTTCGCTAAAGCGGCACGCCGTTGCGCCTCAACACGTCGCGCAGATCGAGGATGACGGGGTTGATCTCCTGGTTGTCGTCCCGCTGCTGCCGATCGTAGGCGCGCTGCTCCGCTTCCACCGCCATGCGGTCCTCGGCGAACACGGCCTCCGTGAAGCGCCGAATGAGCGGGGCGAACAGGCGCATCAGACCGGGCACCGGAGGCTTCTCGATCGTCAGCATGCCCACGCTGACGTTGCTGCGCTGCTGCTGATCCTCGGGCACGTACGCCGTCCACAGGCGGAACGAAGGCTCCGCGGCTCCGGACCGAACCACGCTGAGGGTCTGGTAGGGATACTGCGTGCGAATCGTCATGACGTCGCCCGGTCCGTCGGCGCCTTGGCCCTCCGCGCGCTTGCGCCGTCCTGCCAGCATGAAGCGCGCGCCGACGTCGGGTTTGCCGGCCGCGAGCTGGAACCGGTAGCGGGCCTCCGCCCAGTCGGAGCCGCGCCGGTGCTCGAGCAGCGTCGGTTTGATGCTGCCCAAGATGCCCCGATGCAGGAACTGATGGTTCATGTCCATGAGGTTCTCGTGCATGAACGAGTAGTGGCAGGCGACGCGCCTCCAGAAGTGCATCGTGTGCGTCTTGGGCGCAGCGAAGCCCGGGACCTCGGGGAACGGAACGCCGGCGGCCTTTTCGCGCGAGCCCGTGAACACGAAGACGTACCCGTAGGCCTCGCGGCAGGCGTAGCTGCGCACGCCGGCGGGCTTGCAAGCGCCCTTGGGCAGGTAAGGCACCGCCGCCACCTGACCGTCCGGACGATAGGTCCACGCGTGGTAGGCGCAGCGGAGCCCTTGCCCCGCCACCACGCCCTTGTGCAGCGGGAACTGGCGGTGAGCGCAGCGATCGTCGAGCGCGAACACCTCGCCTCCTTCACCGCGCGCGAGCACGATGGCCGTGCCCGCGAACATCGCGAGGTGCGTACGGCCCGCTGGAACGTCGGAACAGCGCGCCAGCGGGTACCAGAAGTCCGGGTGCAGGCCGACCCGACGCAAGTCGGGCGCCTCGGCGGAGGCAGCTAGTTCCATGATCCAACGGGCCAACGTGTCGCCGCCGCAGGGCTCCGTCAACGCGCGCTTCCGTGGTGGGCGGCCTGATTCGGCGCGCGATGCTGCTGATTCTCGGCCGTGCGGCGGCCGCTGCGCCTACGGCAGCGGCTGGTCGTTCAGCGTCTCGAGGAAGGCCATCAGGTCCTCGATGTCCTTCTCCGTGAGCCCCAGGTGACCGACGCGCGCATCCACGTTCGCCGCGACCTCCGGGGCGGCCCACGGGCCGACGTCCTTCGAGCCGACGTCGCGCGTGTTCAGGAAGTCGAGGACGTACTCGAGGTTCCCGAAGTAGCCGTTGTGCCCGTACGGCGCCGTCCGCGCGACGTTGCGCAGCGTCGGCACGCGGAACTTCCCGTCCTGCTGCTGGTCGTGGACCGTCTTCATGAGGCCGTGATCGACGAAGGCGGGGCCGTCGGGGTTCAGGCTCTTCGGCTGGGCCAGGAACTTGCTGGTCACGTACTTCGGGATGCCGACGTTCGCGTATGAAAAATCGGTGAACAGCGGCGGCGTGCCGTCCGCGGCGGGGCGACTCGGGTGACAGCTGGCGCAGTTGCCGCGCGCCGGGTCCTCGAAGATCGCGAGGCCGCGCAGCTCCTGCTCGTTCAGCGTCGCCGCCCCGGCGAGATAACGATCGTACTTCGACGAGAACGGTGCCATCGCGTCCGTCCGCTCGTACGCCGCGATCGCGTCCGTGAGGTGCGCGAACGCTTGCTCGGCGTCGTCGAGTGACGTCGGGCCGTAGATCGCGCGGAATGCGTCGGCGTAGCTCGAGGCGCGCAGCGCCGCGATGACCGCCGCCTTGTTCGGATTGTTCATCTCCAGCGGATTGACCAGCGGGCCGGCGGCCTGCTCTTCCAGCGTGCTGGCGCGGCCGTCCCAGAAGAGGCCGCCCTTGTATTGGCGCGTCGCCTCGTCGAAGTGCAGCGGCGGCGCGAAGCTCGAGTACATCGCCGTGGGCGCGTTCCGAAACCCGAAGCGATCCGGCACGGCGCCGGCCGAGGTCGACGAATCGTTCTCGGGATCGACGAACGCGCGGTCCGAAGCGTGGCAGTCGGCGCAGGAGTTTCCCGCCGGCTGCGACAGGTTCTTGTCCGAGAATGCGCGGCTCCCGAGCTCGGCCTTCGTCAGCGTGGCCGGGGGGCCGGAGCACGCCGATCCGAGGAGCACCAACAGTGAAACGGAGAACCAACCAACTCGCAAGAGCTGGAGAAGGCTAGCGCGACTTTGCCGTCAGGCAAGCGTCCGCGCCAGCCGCGAAACGACTTGGCCCACGGGCAGGATCTCGAGTCCCCTTCGCCGAGCGTGGGCGACGGCTTCGTCGAGGTCGCGCGGCCGCACGCCGTAGGCGCTGGGCGCGCTGGCGACGTCGTGGGTGAAGAAGATCACCCAGCCGCCCCGGGCCGCCACGTCGTCGATCAGCTCGCGCGCGCGGCGCACGAGTGAGCCCGTCGAAAAGAGCTTGTTCGCCCGAAGCAGGCGCAGGTCGGTCTCGCCGCGATGAACGCCGGGGAAGATCGTGCGCAAGGTCGTGAAGCGCGTGCCGAGCAGCCGCTTGTGCGAAGGGCGGAGCCGGCCGTACGGGAACGCGAACTGGCGGAGCGCCGTGCCGGGCAGCAGACGCGCCACGGCTTCGGCGTTGCTGGCGACGTCGCGCAGGATGCGCCCGTCGCGTGCCGGAAAGCAGTCGAGGTGCGTGTGCGTGTGGCAACCAAGCTCGTGTCCGCGCCGCGCGAGCTCGCGGAGGTCATCGGTCGAGAAGCCTTCGTGGTCGGTGGGCGCGTCGGTCAGCAGACGCATGGACACGTAGAACGTGCCGAGGGCGCCACGCTCCTCGAGCAAGCGCGCGCCGCGCGTCCGCGCCGAACGGGGAAAGTCGTCGAACGTGAACGAGGCGTACGCGCCGCGTACGAAGACGCGCGGGCCGGCGAAGAAGAGCGGCGCGACGACGCGCGTGCCGTGAAAGATCGCGCTGTCGACCAGGCGCCGGATCATGAGCCGCCGGCGTCGTCGCGCGGAGGAACCGTGCGCTGGCGGGCCGTCGGGTACCTTTGCACCCGGAACGGCGACATCCACAGCACCTTGCCCAGCCCCCCGGCCGCCTCGCACAGGAACCGGTTCGCGGCGCTTCGGTCCAGCACGCTGGCGGCGGCGGCCAGCGCAGCGAAGACGCCGAACTGTACGGCGCCCACGGCCATCCACCGGAGCGCGTCCGCGGGGTTCGCGGCCGGAGACAGCACGCACGTCGCCGTGCGCACCTGACCCGCGCTGAAGCGACGCTTCAGCAAGAATTTCAAATTCGCGCGCTCCACGGGGACGTACTCGCGAACGCGCGCGTTGGGCGCCCAGAACAGGCGCCGCCTTTCGGACACGAAGCGCTTTATGAGCGCCGTGTCCTCGCCGCCCAGGAAGTTCAAGCTGGGGTTGAACGGCGCGCGGCCGAGCGCGCGCGCGGCGAAGAGGGCGTTGCCGGTCCCCAGCTTCGCGACGGAGCGAGAGCGCACGGGGCCCGGAGGTTCGGGCAGCACGCGTTGAAACGCCGTGAGATAGAGCTCGGCGTTGGGCGGCGGCTGCCCCTCGAGCTCGGCGATGACGGAGCCGAACACGGCGTCGGCGCCGCTCTCGGCGTGCGCGAGAACCAGCGACGCGAGCCAGTCGGGCGCGGCCTCGTTGTCGTCGTCCAGGAACGCGATCAAGCTGCCCCGCGCGGCCGCGACGCCCGCGTTGCGCGCCGAGGCGACGCCCGCGCGCGGCTCGTGCTCGTAGCGCACCGGGAAGGGAATTCCCGGAGCGACCTCGCGGACGATCTCCCGCGCGGAGGCGTGCGGGCAATTGTCGACGACGACGAGCTCCGCGGTGGGCACGCGCACCTGGTGAGCGCAACTGTCCAGCGCACGCCGCAGCGAATGAGGCCTGCGAAAGGTTGGAATGACGACCGACACGTCCACCGCGCACCACCCCCTCGGCGCTACGGTAACCATCGTCTCCGGCGACGTTCTCTCGCGCGACGTGGGGCGGTCCCGTGTTCGTCAGCGGCGCTAGGCGCGCACGCGCTCGCGCATTCGAAATGCCGCTTTTTCCCGCCTCCCCGAAGGCTGGCCGTGTTGCCCGCTGCGCTCGCTCGGGTGTTCCCCACGCGGAGGATCCGGACGATGCCGACAGCTCAGCAACTCATGAAAGCGACGCTCGTCGCGGCGGTGATCCTGGTGCCAGCGGCGGCGCGCGCAGTCTCCAACGACTACGACGCGTCGAAGTGTCACGGCGTCACGCATCGGGACGAGCAGTACCTCGTGCGCTACGCCGGCACCCTTCAGTACTGGCCTTCGGGAACGAGCTATCCCGACAGCGTCGACGTCGTGTGCCCCATCACGAAGACGACCAGCGGTCCGGGGATCACGAACGACTGGCTCTCGGTGAAGGCCTCCGGTTACACGAGCTGGGCCACGTGCACGTTGAGCGAGTACCAATCCACGATCAACGTCAACTCGAACGTGCTCTGGCAATCCGAAGACGACGGCTCCGGCTACTCGTACACGATGTCGATGTACGGGAACCACTCGAACTACTGGGGCAGCTCGAGCTCATGGAGCTATGCCGAGCTGCACTGCCAGCTCGGTGAATTCGCGACGCTGCAGAAGTACACCGTCACCGAGGAGGGCACCGTACAGGCCAATCGCCGCATCAGCTCCGCGGCGGCTTGCGCCCAGACGCCGCAGAGCGACTCATTCACGTACTTCCTCGGCGCGCCCCACTGCCCTACACGTCGCCGGATCCCGGCCAGCCGGGCGGCTTCGTCGAGGCCTACGGTGGTCATGCGGGATTCAAAATGAACTGTCCGATGCCGTCCGGCGCCGGCAGCTACGTTCAGATCGCGCTCGGCCCCGCGATCGGCGGCAAGAAGATGGGGTGCCGCGCGTCGAACGGCAACACGTTCACCTACGTGAGCGGCTCCGAGTGGGACTGGAAAGACCTCGTGTTCCCAAACTCGGGCGCGCTCGTGTGCGCGATGCAGAACGATCCCAGCGACGGCGACGGCAAGGTCGTGAGCTACCGCACCCAGAGCCGCAAGACGTTCTGAGTAAAAGCTGAGCGAATTTGTTAGGTTGCGTGGCGCTGTCGCCATCGCGATCGTTCGCGGACAAGGGCCTCGCTCCGCTGGCCTGCGCCGTGGTATTCGGACGGGCATGGGTCGCATTCACCGCTCGCTTCCCCCCAAGGGGACCAAGATTGGAATCGCCTTTTCGGGTGGCCTCGACACGCGCTGCGCCGTCGCCTGGTTCGCGCGCAGTGGCCTCGAGGTCTTCGCCTACACCGCTGACCTCGCGCAGCCCGACGAGGAGACGCCTTCGGACATTCCGCCCGTCGCCCTGCAGCACGGCGCGAAGGCCGCGCGTCTCGTCGACTGCCGCGACGCGCTCGTGCGCGAGGGTCTGATCGCGATCCAGTGCGGCGCGTTCCACCTCGGCGTCGCGGGTCGCAAGTACTACAACACGACGCCGCTCGGCCGCGCCGTGACGACGACCGCGATCGTCCGCGCCATGAAGGAGGACGGCGTCGACATCTTCTCCGACGGCAGCACGCACAAGGGGAACGACATCCAGCGGTTCTACCGCTACGGCATCCTCACGAACCCGTCGCTCACGATCTACAAGCCGTGGCTGGACCCGAAGTTCGTCGAGGCGTTCGGCGGCCGCAAGGAGATGAGCGAGTACCTGAACGGCCTCGCGCTGCCCTACCGCATGGGCGTCGAGAAGGCGTACAGCACCGACGCGAACTGCCTGGGCGCGACGCACGAGGCGAAGGACCTCGAGTTCCTCGACAAGGGCATCCGCATCGTCAACCCGATCATGGGCGTGGCGTTCTGGAAGCCCGAGGTGAAGATCGACGCCGAAGAGGTGACGATCGGCTTCGAGCAGGGCTTCCCGACGACGATCAACGGCAAGCGCTTCCCGACGCAGTTCGAGCTGTTTCGCGAGTGCAATGTCATCGGCGGACGGCACGGTCTCGGCATGAGCGACCAGATCGAGAACCGCGTCATCGACGCCAAGAGCCGCGGCATCTACGAGGCGCCTGGCCTCGCGCTGCTGCACATCGTCTACGAGCGCCTGCTCTCGGCGATCCACAACGAGAACGCGACGGACCAGTACTACGTCATGGGGCGCCGTCTGGGCCGCCTGCTGTACGAAGGCAAGTGGTTCGACCCCGAGGCGATGATGCTGAAGGACGCGCTCGCGCGCTGGATCGCGCCGTCGATCACCGGCACGGTGAAGCTCGAGCTGCGCCGCGGCGACGACTACACGATCATCTCCACGGCGGCGCCGCACATGGCGTACGACCCGCACAAGCTCTCGATGGAGAAGGTCGAGAGCCTCTTCTCGCCCGAGGACCGCATGGGCGCGCTCGAGATGCAGAACCTGTCGGTGCTCGACAACCGCGGGTTCCTCATCAACCATCTCGAGTCGATGCGCGCGCTGGCCGAGGGCCCCGCTCGCCGCGAGCTCACGGAGCTCCTGGGCGAGTCCGACGAAGGCTCGAAGAAGTAGGGCCGCCGGTTTCCATGCGAGCGTCACGCGTCGCCCTTCTTGCGATCGCGGCGCTCGCCGTCTTCCCTGCCGCCGCGCGCGCGCAGTCCCGCATCCTCTCGTACTCGTCCGACGTCACCGTCGAGGCCGACGCGTCGCTGCGCGTGGTCGAGACGATCCGCGTATTCGGCGACGGCCGCACGATCGATCACGGGATCTACCGGGATTTTCCGACGCGTGTGCCGGGGCTCTTCAACCACCGCGTGCCGTTCCAGGTCTTGGACGTTCGCCGTGACGGGCGCGTCGAGCGCTACACCGTCACGTCGAAGGACGACTCGGCACACGTGCAGATCGGTGATCCCGCCGTTCACCTCGGCGTGGGGGACTTCACGTACACGATCGCGTATCGAACGGCCGAGCAGCTGCGCTTCTTCGCCGATCACGACGAGCTTTATTGGAACGTGACCGGCAACGAGTGGACGTTCCCCATAGACGTCGTGCAGGCCGTCGTTCACCTGCCCGCGGGCGCGAACGAGCGCGTGGGGGTATTCGAAGGGTACACGGGGGCATCGGGGTCGAAGGAGCGCGCGCTTCGCACCGAGCGGCGCGAGGGCGCGGCCGTGTTCTCGACGACGCGAGCGTTCGCCCCCGAGGAGGGGCTGACGATCGTCCTCGGCTGGCCCAAAGGGTTCGTGCGTGCGCCGAGCGCGGCCGACGTGCGCGCGAGGTTCTGGCGAGACAACGCCGTGCTCGTCGTCGCTGCGGGCGGCGTCCTCCTGCTGGCTCTGTATTTGTTCGTTGCCTGGTGGCGCGTGGGGCGCGACCCGCCGGCCGGTCCCCGCGGCTTCAGAGAGACGCCGCCGGAGGGCCTCTCTCCCGCGGCGCTTCGCTACGTCGAGCAGATGGGCGCCGATGAGACGACGTTCGCGGCGGCGCTCCTCAGCCTCGCCGACAAGCAGCACCTCACGATCGCGCCCGACGGGCAGGCGAAGTACGTGCTGAGGAAGCGCCACGAAGGCCGGACGAGCCTCGCCCCGGAAGAGCACGCGATCGTGGAGGCGCTGTTCGCCGAGGGCAACCCCGTGCCGCTCGGGCACGGCCGTCAGCGCACCGTCGCGGCGGCGCGCCAGGCGATGGACAAGGCGCTGGCCGCCACCTGCCGCGGGCGCTACTTCACGCGCAACGGCCGCGTCGTGCTCCCCGGCTTGTTGCTTTCGGTGATCCCGATCGCGCTGCTGATCTTCTCGGTGGACGGCGGCGCTCGCGCGTCGTGTGCCTTCCTCACGCTCTGGCTCACGTTCTGGACGGTGGGCGTCTACGCGCTCGTGACCGCCGTGTTCACGGCGTGGCGCAAGGCAGCCGAAGGGCGGTACCGCGCGGGCCCGACGGCGAGCGCGCTCTTCATCTCGCTGTTTGCGTTGCCGTTCGCGGGCGCCGAGGTGGGCGCGCTGGTCGCCTACGGCTTCGCCGGTTCGGGGGCGGCGGCAATCCTGCTCGCCACGACGTTGCTGCTCGACGCGCTGCTGATCTTGACCATGCCGTGCCCTACGGCGCTCGGGCGCCGCGCGTTGGACGAGGCGGCGGCGTACAAATCGTTCCTTGGCGGGCTCGACGGGGGGCGAAGCGCGGCGCTCGCGACGGCGCCGTTCGCCTGGGTCGTCGCGCTGGGCGTCGTCGACGCGTGGACGCGCGGCCTGGTCGACGCCGTGGGCGCGGGACCTCTGCGCCGCGCGCCGTTGCTCTGGAACGATGCCGCGTGGGGTGACACGTCGTATGGCGATTTCGCGAGCTCGTTCTCGTCGGCCGTCTCGACGTCGGCATCGACGTCGTCGTCCGGTTCGGGGGGCGACGGCTCGTCGGGGGGCGGTGGTGGCGGAGGTGGCGGCGGCGGCTGGTGAGGGTCTCGCGGCGTGCCGTCGTTGGGCTCGCCCTCACGGCGCCGCTCGTCGCGCGCGCGAACGCGCGGCCGGTGCCGGACACGT
>DASZUD010000360.1:0-6747 GCA_035548155.1 Polyangia bacterium | reverse complement strand
AGCGAGGGGGCCGCGGGGGTATGCGAGCGAAGCGAGCCATACCCCCGATCAAAAAATCAACTAAACTTGCCGGGCTTTCACGCAGTCCCCACTATGGGGACGTGACCGCCTTCGCCGCCACCGCACCAACGATGCCCTCGTCCGTTGCCTCGTCATCGACGTCCGTCCCCGTTCGCGAAGAGCGCGTCCTGCGCGTGCGCGTCACGGGATTTCCGCGGCGAACGGCGGCCGCGCTGGTCGACGTGGGCGTGCTGCTCGGGTTCACGGCCGCGATCACGCTGGTCGTCGCGATGCTGCTGCACGTGCCGATGCCGGGCCTGCGCGAGGTCGGCCCCGACCTGCTCGTCGCCGGCATCCTCGACCGCAACCCCATGGCCGTGGGCGCCGTGGGCCTGTTCCTCGGCATGACCGGCCTCTACGAGCTCTACTTCGCGGGCATCTCCGGCCAGACGCTGGGCATGCGCCTCTGTGGAATCCGCCTCATCTCCTACCGCGGGACGTCTCCTGGTCCCGCGCGCGGGCTCGTGAGGTTGATAGCGTTGGCCGTCAGCCTGCTGCCGGCCGGGCTCGGCTGGTTGTGGGCGCTGTTCGATCGCGAGCACCGCGCCCTTCACGACCACCTCGCGGGCACGTACGTCATCCTCGAAGAGCAATAGGCGCGCCGGGCGCCTTTCGGCCGGCGCCAAATCCGAGTAGTCTCGAAGAGCAGCGATGGCCACGCGGCTCTCCGATTGCCTCGTGCACGAAGGCACGCTCCCCGCCGAGGTCGTTCGCGCGGCGACGGCGCGGCAAGCGGTGTACGGTGGCGCGCTCGACACGGCGCTCCTCGAGCTGGGCGCGCTGGACGAGACCACGCTCTCGTCGGCGCTCGCGAGCGCGACGGGCGCGCCCCTCCCCGACCCGGCGCTGTTCGAGAACCCGGATCCCGAGGCGGCGGTCGCGTTCGATGCCGCTTGGTCGAGGCGGTGCCGGGCCGTCCCCGTCGGTCGGACGGAAGGCTCGGTCCAGCTGTGCTGCGGCGAGCCCATCGCGGAGGCGGAGCTCGAGGCGGCGCGCGCGGCCTTGGGGCTGACCTTTCAGTTGTACGTCGTGCCGGAGGTGCGTCTGGCGGCCGCCCGCCAGGCCGTCTACGGCGAGGCGATGCCCCCGCGCCTCCTTCGCGTGCTGGCCAGCCTCGTGGGCGCGGAGCCGGTGCGCAAATGGATAAAGGCGCTGGTCCGCGAGCGCGAGCAGGCCTCCGCGCCTGCCGCCGCGAACGAGCCAGGCGACCCGAACGCGCCGGACGCGCCCGGGCTCGCGGAGACTTCGGGCAGCGTCGAGCTCGGCGTGACCGAGTTCGACGTGCCCGTGAACACCTACGCGACGCAGCCCGCCGACATCATCGAGTCGCGCGCCTCGCGTGCGGCGGCGCAGGCAGCGGGCGACGCGGAGACCGCGCGCGCCGCGGACGAGGTCGCGCGTGCGCTGTCGCTCGACGCCGCGGCGAGCGCCGCGCCTCGGGCGGAAGCGCCCGCTCCTCCGGCGAGCGACGCGCCGTCGGGCGCCCCGCCCTCGGACGACGAAGAAGATCGCCTGTGCACCGTCGCCGACGACGCCGAGTCGGAGGCGCGCCTCGCCGCCCTGCGCGTGCTCCGAACGCGGCTCGGAAGTCCGCGCGTGCGCCAGCTCGCGGACAAGCTTCGCGCGGATCTGTGGGGGCCCTCCGAACGGGCCGTGCTGGCGGCGAGCGCGCTCGGAGAGCTGCGCGACGCGCAGGCCGTCCCGGCGCTGATCGAGGCGCTGGGCGGGCCCCCGTCGGTGTCGCGCACCGCCGCCCGGGCGCTGCTGGACATCGCGCAGCAGGACTTCGGCCAGAGCCGCAAGAAGTGGCAGGCCTGGTGGGACGAGCACAAGACCACCGACCGCGTCGCGTGGCTGCTCGAGGGTCTGGCGCACCGCGCGCCCGAGATTCGGTTCTCCTCGTCCGAGGAGCTGAAGGCCATCACGGGCGAGTACTTCGGCTATCACTACGACCTGCCCAAGCGCGAGCGCGAGGAGGCGCGCGCCCGCTGGCAGGCCTGGTGGTACCAGAACGGCGGCGCTGGCCCTCGAGGGCGTTAAGGGCTAGATTCCGCGCCGATGTTCGAGACGCTCACCAAGGGCTTTCGCAGCGCCAAGCAGCGGTTCCAGGGCCTCGCCGAGCTCGACGAGGCCACCGTCGACGAGGCGCTCAAGGACGTGCGCACCTCCTTGCTCGAAGCCGACGTCGGCTTCGACGTCGTGCAGGACTTCTGCAAGCGGGTGAAAGAGAAGGCCGTCGGCGTCATCGTCAAGGTGAAGGCGTCGTCCAAGGAAAAGGTCCGGCGCGTCTCGCCCGAAGACCACTTCGTCAAGCTGTGCCACGACGAGCTCATCGAGCTCATGGGCGCCGTCGACACGGGCCTCAAGTTCGCCAAGAAAGGCCCCACGGGCGTGATGCTCGTCGGCCTGCAGGGCTCGGGCAAGACCACGACGATCGGTAAGCTGGCCCGGTACCTGGAGAAGCGGCACAAGCGGCCGCTGCTGGTCGCGGCCGACGTGTACCGCCCGGCCGCCATCGAGCAGCTGCAAATCCTGGGCAAGCAGCTCAACATCCCCGTCTACGCCGAGCCGGGCGGCAGCCCGCCCGACATCTGCGAGAAGGCGGTGCGCGTCGCCTCCGAGTCGGGGCGCGACGTCATCCTCTTCGACACCGCGGGCCGCCTCGCGATCGACGAGCCGCTCATGCAGGAGCTCGCGGAAATCGACAGGCGCGTCAAGCCGGCGAACATCCTCTTGGTCGTCGACTCGATGATCGGCCAGGACGCCGTCGGCACGGCGAAGGCGTTCAACGATCGGCTCAACCTCGACGGCGTCATCCTCACGAAGCTCGACGGCGACGCGCGCGGCGGCGCGGCGCTGTCGGTGCGGGCCGTCACGGGCAAGCCCATCAAGTTCGTCGGTATGGGCGAGGCGTCGGATCGCCTCGAGGAGTTCCGCCCCGACGGCATGGCGAGCCGCATCCTGGGACGCGGCGACGTCGTCGGCCTCATCCAGCAGTTCGAGGAGGTCGTCGACGAGGAGAAAGCCGAGCAAGACGCCGTCAGGATGCTCAAAGGGAAGTTCGACATGAAGGACTTCCAGGAGCAGCTCGGCGTCTTGAAGAAGATGGGGCCGCTCCAGGACATGGTGGAGAAGATCCCCGGCATCGCCGACGCGCTCCCGCAGGGCGTGCAGGTCGACGACAAGGAGCTCGTCCGCATCGAGGCGATGATCGGCTCGATGACGGAGGACGAGCGCCGCCACCCGGAGCGCTTCGTCGTCACGAGCTGGGAGGAGGTCGTCGACGGCGGGCGGCGCAAGAAGAAGCGCAGCGCCTTCTACGACATGAAGCGGCTCCAGCGCGTCGCGCGCGGCTCTGGCCACAAGGAGCAGGAGGTGGCCGACCTGCTCAACCGCTTCGCGATGATGCGGCAGATGATGATGCAGCTCGGAGCCTCGACGGGCCTGCTCGGCAAGATCCCCGGGTTCAAGCAGCTCGCGCAGGCGAAGAAGCTCATGGGCATGGACATGAACCAGCTCGCGAGCATGATGAACACGCCCTCGCCCGAGCGCGGCGGCTTCCAGGCCCCGAAGCGCAACATCGACCGCGCCAAGGAGAAGCGGAAGCGCAAGGACGCGAAGAAGGCGCGCAAGGCTTCGCGCAAACGTCGCTGAGGCGCTGGCGGCCAGGCCCTCTCGGGGGTGTCACCCCCGGTTGCCGAGGTGAGCCGCGCTGGCGCGCGCACGGACGCAGGCCCTCCTGGGCCACCCCCGGTTGCCGAGGCGAGCCGCGCTGGCTAGCCCGCGCTCCGGCGCTCAATCAGCGGGCCGGCACAAAGAGGCTCAGCGTCGCGGCGGAGAGGAGGACGAGCGCCGCAATGGCGACGATGACGGCGAGGCGAGCGGTGCCGAGCTTGCGCCGCGGTGCCGCCGGCGCAGGGTCGGCGACCGGTGGTGGCGCGGGCGGCTCGGGATCCACCGGCAATGTTTCGGCGAGGGCTTCGACCTCGGCATTGGCCTCGCGTGCGGGCTTTCGCTCGCCTTCGGCTGGCAGGCGCGCGAGCTCGGCCAGGTAGCGGCTCACGGGGTCTTCGAAGGTCAGCGTGATCGGACCGATCGCGATCGTGTCGCCGTCGGAGAGGGCGCGCTCGCCCGTGATGCGCGCGCCGCCGACGAGGACGCCGTTCTTCGAGCCGAGGTCGCGGACCACGACGGACTCTTGGCGTCGAACGAAGGAGGCGTGCTCGCGCGAGACGGCGTCGCTCGGCAGCGCGAGGGCGCACGTGTCGGCGCGGCCCACGACGTAGGCGCGGCCCTCGGTCGCGAGGCGGAGAGCCGTGGCAGGCGCGCCCGCGACGACGCGGACGGTGGGCGCGCTCTCGGGCGCGTCGCCAAACAAGTCGTCGACGAGGCGGCGCGCGATCGTCGCGGTGCCGGCCGCACTCGGAGCGGCCGAAGAAGGGCCTTCGAAGCGGAGCCGCAGCGTTCCCAACCCGAGCTCGGTCCCGGGCGCCACGGCCCTGCGCTCGCCCGGCGCGAGGCGCCGACCGTCGAGCCAGGTGCCGTTCGTGCTGCCCAGATCTTCCAGCGCCCATTCGCCGTCGGCCGCCTCGCGCGTGAGCCGCGCATGGACGCTCGAGAGGACGGCGAACGGCAGCGGCAGCTCGAGATCCGCGCGCCGGCCGATGCGGATCTGCGGCAAGCCGTCCGGGATGACGACCTCGCGCTCGACGAGCGGTCCCGCCACGCCGGCGCGGCCCGCGGGACGCGTGTCGTCCGCCGGCAAGACGCGAAAGCAGAGCGGCATCGGCCGAATCTAACGCCGAATCGCCCCCGATGGCGGCCGGCGCAAGAAGGCCTCCGCGCGCTCTCTTTCTGCTGATAGCTCGGGCGGCGCCTCGGCGAGGAATTGCTCGAGATCGCGCCGCGCCTCCTCGAGGCGCCCCTGCCGGGCCAGCGCCTCGGCGCGCACGAGCCGCGCCTCCGGGTACTGGCGACGGAGCGCCAAGGCCTCTCCGGCCGCCGCCACCGCCTCGGTGAGGCGCTCCCGCCCGAGCGCGACATAGGCGACCAGGAAGCGCGCCTCGGCCCGGCGCGGCGCCGCGAGGACCACGCCGGCGACCTCGCGCGCGGCCTCGTCCCATTGCCCGCGCGCCGCGAGCACGGACACGAGCGCGAGCCGATCGTCGATCTCGCCTGGTCCTTTCCCGATCGCGACGTGCAGCTCGGCCGCCGCCCCGTCGAAGTCACCGCTGCGCCGCAGGATGTCCGCGCGCGCGCGGTGGGTCATGGGCAACGCCGGATCGAGCGCCAGGGCCGCCCGCGCCTCCGCCTCGGCGAGCGCGCTGCGGCCGAGCGCCGAAAGCGCGAGCGCGTAGGCCGCGTGTGCCTCCGCGCGCTCGGGCTCCGCCGCGCAGGCCTTGGCCAATTCCCAGCGCGCCTCGCTCGCGCGACCGAGCCGCAAGAGCCCCTCCCCGGCCGCGAGCCGCGCCTCACCGTACCCGGGGTCTATCGCGAGCGCGGCCAAGAAGTGTCCGACGGCCTCCTCGGTGCGGTCGCGCCGCAGCAACACGCCGCCCAAGTTCAGGTGCGCCTCGGCCAGGTTCTCGTTGAGGCCGAGCGCCGCGGCGAAGTGCTCCTCCGCCGCGTCCCAATCCTCATGGCGCGTCGCCACGAGGCCGAGCCCGTTCTCCGCCTCGGCGTACCGCGGCTCGTAGTCGAGCGCGAGCGCGAACTGCCCGGCGGCCCGATCGAGCTCCCCGCGTTCGAGCGATGCGGCGCCCTCGGCCTGCAGCGCCACCGCGCGCGTGTTGAGCGAGTGCGGGTGCGCGCAGCCCAGCAGAAAGACGAGCACGACGAGCGTGACGAACACTCTCATCGACCGTCTCGAGCTCCCCGGGCGTGGGTGACGTCGAGGCGGCCGTCGGGCGAGATCGCGACCGTGACCGCGCCATCCCGATCGGTGCGCAGCACGTTCACGTCGCGCGTGGCGTAGCGCGCCAGCACCTCGGGCGCGGGGAAGTGAAAGCGGTTGCGCCAGCCGAGCGACATCACGGCCAGCGACGGGCGCACGGCGTCGAGGAGCTCATCGCTGGACGACGTGCGGCTGCCGTGGTGCGGGACCTTGAGGACGTCGGCGTCGACCCGTTGCCCCACGTCGCGCCGGCCCACGAGCTCGCCCTCGCCGTCCGCTTCCAGATCGCCGGGGAACAGCACGGCTCGCCCCGCGAACGACAACCGCAGCACGAGGGACGCGTCGTTGACGGTGAGCCCGGGCGGCGGGCCGATGGCCTCGCCCGAGGGACCGGCCACGAACGGTCCGAGCGGCTCGAGGTGAACCGGGCCGAGCGCGCTGGGCGCCGGCACCGGCGATGCGATGCCGGCGGCGCGGGCGAGCCCGAGGAGGTGCGCGTACTCGGGGTTGTGGCCGTCGTCGCCGCTGGTCCAAAGGGCGCGCACCGGGAACCGCGCCACGATCCGGCGCAGCCCGTTCAGGTGGTCCGGGTGCGGGTGTGACAGCGCGACGAGGTCGATGCGCGAGATGCCGCGCGCGCGCAGGAACGGCTCGACGATGCGCTCCCCCGGATCGAACGCGTCGTCGAACGCGCCGCCGCCGTCGATGACCGCCACCGCGCCGCCGGGCGCCTCGATGACGGCGGCGTCGCCCTGGCCGACGTCGAGGAACGTCACGCGCAGGCGGCCGTCGTG
>DASZUD010000359.1:0-26246 GCA_035548155.1 Polyangia bacterium | reverse complement strand
GCCGCCGTCGGCCGAGGCGGCGATGCGCGCGCGCAGCTCGTCGGGGGCCGTGGTCCCGTCGAAGCCGACGGACAACAGCTGACCACACAGGCGCGCGAGGGCCGTCACGCGTCCCTCCCGTCGGGCAACCGGCGACCGCTGGTCCCGGTCATAGTCGTCGCCCTCGTCTCTCCCGGTGGCCGTGGTGGGCTCGGCATCGACCATCGATGATAGGGACGAAAGGTCTGCATTCCACTTTCAAATGCTTGGTCTGCTGATATAAATCGCGAACCTTTCAGCCGGACTACGCCGTGCCCTCGTCTCCCCTGCCCTCCATGATCAAGGTCAAGCGCATCGATCACGTGGCCATCGCCGTCGCCGACCGCGACGCGTCCGCCAAGCAGCTCGAGGGCCTGTTCGGCCTCGCCGCGGGCGCGAGCGAGCACGTCGCCAACCAGAAGACCGACGTCGCGTTCCTGCTCGCCGGGGGCGAAGACGCCGCCTCCCTCGAGCTGTGCGCGCCCGTCGGGAACGAGAGCCTGCAGCGCTTCTTGGACAAGCGCGGCCCGGGACTGCACCACATCTGCTACGAGGTCGATGACCTGCCCGCGACCCTGGCCAGCCTGAAGGCCGCCGGCGTGCGCCTCATCGACGAGGCGCCCCGCCTGGGCGCGCGTGGCCACTGGGTCGCCTTCCTCCATCCGGCGGCGACGGGCGGCGTGCTCTTCGAGCTGTGCGCCGCGAACCACGGCGAAAGGGCGTCGTCATGAGCACGTTCCGCATTCTGCGCGGCCCCGCCGCGTTCGCGCTCCTCGCGTCCGTGCTGTGCCTGCCGCGCGCCGCGCGCGCGCAGATGGGCCCGGGCGGCATGAGCCCCGGTGGCATGGGCCCGCAGCCGGGCATGGGCCAGGAGCCCAAGGAAGAAGGCCCCGCCGAGGAAGCTCCCGAGGAGGACAACAAGCCCACCGACCTCGAGCCGATGGCCGGCTACCCCGAGCAGGGCAAGAAGCGGCTGCAGATCTTCGAGATCGACGGCTACACGCGCCTGCGCGCGGACTACATGCACAACTTCTTCCTCGGCCAGGGCTACTCGACCGTGCCGTTCACGCTGCCGAACGGTCAGTCGACCAACTACGGCCTGCCGCCCTTCCCGGTCCCGCTCGAGTGCCCGCGCCCGACGGACCCGGCCTTCGTCGCCAGCGGGGCCGCCATCGACACGAGCGCCAACAACCCCGGCAGCAACTGCGGCCGCAAGAACGTCGGCGGCGCCAATCTCCGCTTGCGCCTCGAGCCCACGCTGAACGTCACCGACATGGTGCGCGTGCATGCGCAGATCGACGTGCTCGACAACACGCTCCTCGGCTCGACGCCCGACTCGCTCACGGGCATCCCCGGCTACAACCGCCCGGCGCCCATGACGCCGACGTCGCCGACCTCGCTCAACGGCGCGGCGCCCACGGGCTTCCAGTACACGACGCAGGATCCGCCGCAGATCGGCCAGAACGGCTTCATGTCCAGCATCGTCGCCAAGCGCGCCTGGGCCGAGATCGACAGCGAGCTCGGATCCGTTCGCTTCGGCCGCATGCCCTGGAACTGGGGCCGCGGGATCCTCTACAACGACGGCGGGTGCCCGGACTGCGACGTCGGGACGACGGTCGACCGCGTGATGGCGCTGACCCAGCTCTACGGCCACCAGATCGCCGTCTCCTGGGATCTCGGCCCGCAGGGCTACACGACCCAGCAGCTGAACCTGGGGCAGATGTCGCCGTACGGCTATCCGTACGACCTGTCGCAGAACGACGACGTGCTCCAGCTCATGGCGTCGATCGCGCACCGGGACAATCCCGTGCAGCTGCGCGAGCGAATCGACCGCGGCGAGCCCGTGCTCAACTACGGCATCCAGGTCGTCTACCGAAACCAGGGCAACATCGTCACGCCGATGGACACGACGATGACGACGACGATGTCGACGGGGCCGCAGCCGCTGACGCCCGAGCAGCTGAACAAGGCGGTGGTCTTCGACGCCCTGTCCGTCACGCCCGACCTGTGGGCCAAGTTCTATTACAAGGCGTTCACCTTCGAGTTCGAGGGCGTGGGCGTGTTCGGGAAGATCGATCACCCGGGCGTGCTGGCCGTCGATCAGCAGCGGCTGACGCTGCGCCAGGTCGGGTGGGTCGCCGCCGGCGAGCTGCGCCTCTACCGTGACTCGTTCTTCGTGGGCCTCGAGACGGGCGGCGCCACGGGCGACCAGGCCGAAGAGCCGAGCCAGTACCTCAACTATCGCTGGAGCTTCGTCCAGCAGCCCGCAGGCGATCACGCCATCAACAACTTCCACTTCTCGCCCGACTACCACGTCGACGAGATCTTCTTCCGCCACATCATGGGCACGGTCACGAACGCCATCTACGTCAAGCCGCAGGCGGCGTACTGGTTCGACCTCGGCCAGACGCGCGCGGTCGGCATCAACGGCAGCGTGATCTACAGCGCCGCGCAGGTGCCGGTCTCGACGCCGGGCAACGCGATCAACTACGGCGTCGAAGGCGACCTGGGCGCGACCTACCGCAACACGGGCGCGGGCGTGTACGGCGGCTTCACGTGGGGTCTGTTCTTCCCCATGGCGGCGCTGAACCGCCCGGCTTCGCTCTGGAGCGCCGCCAACGCCCAGAACGCCTCGTCCGCCCAGATCCTCCGCATCTTCATGGGCGTGCGGTTTTAGGCGGCCGCGCCCCGCGCTACTTGAAGCTCTTCAGGCGCTCCTCGGCCTCTTTGCGCGAGGCCGCGTCCTCGTGGGTGCCGTACTTGAGGTAGTTCTCGAAGGCCTGCTTCGCCTCGGCCGTCTTCTTCTCTTGCGAGTAGAGGACGCCCAGGTCGTAGTAGGCGGGCGCGTGCTTCGGGTCCTTGTCGAGGCACAGCAGATACTCGGCGATCGCCTCGTCCGTCTTGCGGTCCCGGCGAAAGACGACGGCCAGATCGAAGTGCAGGTCGGCGTCGTCCGGACGCAGGCTGATCGCCTTGCGCAGCGCCTTGACGGCGCCGTCGCGGTCATCGGTCTTCGATTTCGTGATGCCCAGGTTGGTCCAGGCCTCGGCGGCGTCGGGCTTGGTCTCGGTGGCCTTCTGCAGGTTCTCGATGGCGTGCTTGTAGTCGCCCTTCTGCTTGTAGGCGAAGCCCAGTGAGACGCGCGCCTCGTAGTCGTCGGGCTTGATCGCAAGGGCCGCCTCGAGCTCGCGGATGCCGTCGTCGACGCGCTTGAGGCGGACGTAGGCGGCGCCGAGGTTCGCGTGGGCCAGCGCGTCCTTCGGCTGGAGCTTCACGGTCGCCTCGAACTCGGCGACCGCCTTCGCGTAGTCGCCTTGGCCCCGGTAGAGGTTCCCCAGCGTCAGGTGCGCCGCGGCGTAATCGGGGCGCGTCTGGATCGCCTTCTGGCACTCGGCGATGGCCTCCGCCACCTTGCCCTCGCGCTTGAGCTGGAGCGCCAGGGTGTAGTGCGTCCCTGCCTCGTCGGCGCGCACTGCGCGGGGCGCCATCGCGGCCAGGGTCGAGGAAAGTCCAAAGGCCAGGCCCACCATGAGGCGGAAGGTCCGGATCCTAGGGGTCGCCGTTGCGCGTCGTATCGGCCTCGGCCGCATTGATGTCGCCTCCATGGGGTTCCCGCGAGAATACGCTATATTCCGACCGCCATGCTGCAGGCCCTGCTCGTGACGTTCCGGGAAGGCATCGAGTCCTTCCTGATCGTCGGCGTCATCAGCGCGTATCTGCGCAAGACCAACCGCGCGGGGCTCCTGCGCGGCGTTCACATCGGTCTCGCGATCTCGGTGGTGACGTGTCTCGCGGGGGCGTGGCTGTGGCAGCAGGTGCCCAACCAGCCGCTGTACGAAGGCATCGGCGCGTTCATCGCGGCGGGCTTCGTCGGCTTCCTGCTCTGGCAAGCCGTCCGCGTCGGCCGCCGCATGAAGGGCGAGATCGAGGCGCGCGTGGCCCGCGTCGCGGGGGCTGCGGACGGGCCCGTGCACCCGCAGGCGCGCCTCCAGGCGATCCTGGGCGTGGCCCTCGTGACCGCGACGCTCGTCACGCGCGAGGGGCTCGAGGCCGTCTTCTATCTGGGCGTGCAGGCGTTCGCGATCAAGACGGCGGACGTCATCATCGGCGCGTCGGCCGGGCTCGTGCTCGCCGCCGTGATCGCGTGGACGTGGACGCGCTTCGCGCACCGCCTCAACCTGGGGATCGTCCTCAAGGTGACGTCGATCTTCCTGGGCGTCTTCCTGCTGCAGCTCCTCATCTACGGCGCCCACGAGCTGGCCGAGAGCGGCGCGCTGGGCGACAGCCGCAGCTTCCACGACGCGACGGAGATCATGGGCCCCGACGGTCAGGGCGGGCACCTGCTGTCCTACTCGTTGCTGGCCGCGCCGCTCCTGTACCTCTTCTGGGCGCGGCGCGCGAAGAACCGCGCCCGCGCGAACACGGCGGCGGCGACCTAGCGAGGGCGCGCGCAACGCGCGCGGCAGGCGCCAGGCGCACGGGGCCAAGACGTCCCGCGCAGCGGGGCTACAGCTTCGCCGCCAGCACGCGCGACAGCTCGCGGTACCCGAGGCGCTCGTAGAAGGCCTGGGCGGCGTCGTTGCCGGCCCACACGGTCAGCACCAGCTCGGCGGCGCCCTGCCGGCGCGCCCACGCGACGACCTCGTCCATGAGCTGCGCGCCGAGGCCTCGCCGGCGCCGCGGCGCGCTCACGACCAGCGTCTCGACGTGCGCGCGCCGCAGCGCCACCATCGTGGGATCGGGCGGCGTGTCGTAGACGCGCACGATGGCGACACCGACGAGCCCAACTCCCGGTTCGCCCTCGGAGACGAAGACGCCCGCATCGAACGCGGCGACCAGCTTGCGCCAGTCGGCCTCGGCGCGCGCGCCCTTCCGGAAGTAGGAAGGAGCGAGGCGGGCGTGCAGCTCGTCGGCCTCGCCGAGCAAGGCGCGCGCGTGGGCCCAGTCGGTGGCGCGCGCGCGGCGGATCATGGCAGTCCCGGCTCGGGCGGCCGGCTAGCCCTCGCCCTCGCTGACCTCCATGGGGAACCGTTCGCGCATCGCGCGGTACACCATGGTCTCGATCTCCGTCTCCGTGCTCATCGCCATGGCCTGCGCCAGCATGCGCTCGGCGTCGAACAGGTCCGTCGACCGGATGATCGAGCGCAGCACCGGGATCTGGCGCGGCGCCATCGAGAGGTTCCGAAGGCCGAGGCCGAGTAGGATCCACGCCAGCATCGGATCGCCCGCCATGTCGCCGCACATCGCGACGGGCTTGCCGGCGCGCATCGCACCGAGGACGATCTGCTTCAAGGCCCGCAGGATCGCGGGGTGGAGCGGGTGGTAGAGGTACCCGACGTGCTCGTCGTCGCGATCGGCCGCGAGGGAGTATTGAATGAGATCGTTCGTGCCGATGCTGAGGAAGTCGCACTCGGCCGCCAGCAGGTCGGCGATGAGCGCCGCGCTGGGCGTCTCGATCATGACGCCCAGCGGGACCTTCGGGTCGTGCGGGATGCCCTCGCGCGCGAGCTCCGCACAGACCTCGGCGCAGAGCTGCTTGGCGGCGCGCAGCTCGGCGACGCCCGAGATGAGCGGGAAGAGAATCTGCATCGGCCCCTCGCTGGCCGCGCGATAGAGGGCGCGCAGCTGCGTGCGGAAGAGATCCGGGCGGTGCAGCGAGTAGCGGATCGAGCGCAGACCCAGCGCAGGATTCGTTCCGCTCGGGATGCGCACCGACGCCGGCAGCTTGTCGCCCCCGAGGTCCAGCGTGCGGAACGTGATCGCGCCGCCGCGCATGCTCTTGAGGGCCCCGACGGCGTGATGGTGCTGCTCTTCCTCGCTCGGCAGGTCGGGCCGCTCGAGGTACAGGAACTCCGTGCGGAAGAGGCCCACGGACGCCGCGCCCAGATCCACCGCGATGGGGATCTCCTCGAGCATCTCGACGTTGGCCGCGAGGTGGATGTGCGCCCCGTCGCGCGTCACCGCGGGCGCGTCGCGCGTGCCTTCCAGGTGACGGGCGCGCTCGCGCGCGACGTCGGCGCGCGCGCGGTAGCGCCCCAGCGCCTCCTCGTCCGGGTCGACGATGACCTCGCCGCGCGAGCCGTCGATGATGAGGGTCTTGCCGGACCACACCTTCCGGTCCAGCCCCTCGACGCCGACGACGTACGGCAGGCCCATGGCGCGCGCGATGATCGCCGTGTGGGAGGTGCGTCCACCGCCTTCGGTGCAAAAACCGGCGACCTCGGCGCGCCCCAGCTGCGCGGCGTCCGCGGGCGAGAGCTCGTGCGCCACGGCGACGCTGCCCTTCGGCGCCTCGTCGGGCTCGGTCGAGACGTTCGCGCCCATCAGGTTGCGCAGCAGGTTCTCGCCGACGTAGGCGAAGTCGCTGCGCCGATCGCGGAAGTAAGGATCCTCGATGCGCTCGAAGACGGCCTGGATCTGATCCAGCGCCTTGCGCACGGCCCACTCGGCCCCCGCGTGGTCGTCGCGGATGTGGCGCCGCGTCTGCTCGACGAGGTGCACGTCCGTGAGCATCAGGCGGTGCGCCTCCAGCACGCGGTACTGGTGCTCGTCGCCTTCGCGCTCGGCGATCTGCTGCTGGATGCGCGCCAGCTGATCGTCGGTCGTCTTCAGCGCGTGCTCGAACCGCGCGAGCTCCGCCTCGACCGCCTCGGCCGCGACGCGGCGCTCGTGGACGTCGACGCGGCTGCCGAGCACGTGCGCGACGCCGATCGCAATGCCCGGAGACGCGGCGACGCCTGTCAGCCGCTCCATGGGCGATCTCCCGAAAACACCATCACGCTTCCACCATCACGCTCTCACCATTTCATCCTGGCGACTCGATCCTCCTCGTCGCGTTCATCGCGCGTCCGTTCAAGCGTCGACGCCTTCGCCGAAGCCCTCGTCCACCAGGGTCGACAGCGCCGCGACGGCCTTGTCCGCGTCGTCGCCCTCACAAACGATCGTCATCGTCGAGCCCACGGCGGCCACCAGGGTGAGCAGGCCCATGATGCTCTTGCCGTTCGCCTCGTTGCCGTCCTTCGAGACCTTCACCTCGGAGCGGTACTTGTTGGCGAGCTGCACGAACTTCACCGCCGCACGGGCGTGCATGCCCAGCTGGTTCCGAATGCGGACGTCGCGCTTTGCGAGCTGAGCCATCAGCGTGAATCTCCCGGGTGGGCGTGCGTCGTGATCTTCCCCGTCAGCTCCGACCCGAGGCGGATCGAGCGCTTGCCGACCTCCTTGAGGACGTCGGCGATGTCGGCGGGCGAGAGGGACCGGCGATCGACGGTCGCGAGCTTGATGAGCATGGGCAGGTTGACGCCGCAGACGATCTCGACCGGCCGCGAGCCGTCGACCATGGCGAGGCAAGCGCGGAACTCCGACGAGCCGTGCACGTCCACGAGGATGAGGATGCCCTTCCCCGTGTCGACGCCGTCGCAGGCGTGAGCCACCCGGCGCAACGTGTCGCTGAACTCTTCGCCGACGACGACCGCGATCGACGCCGAGGACTCGAGTGGACCGACGATCTCCGCCGCGGCCGACAGCAAGCACGCGCCGCTGCCGCCATGCGTGACGATCACCAGGCCGACGAGCGCGTCGTCACCTTGGCCATCTTTCATCGCCGACCCTCCTCCTTGTGCGCGCGCGCTAGCCATGGTGCCGACACAGTCTAGCGTCAACGCCTCTCGCCGGCGACCGGGATCGCACCCGGAATCTGCCGCGTCACGCCGCGCCTCCGCGCTGGATGTCGCGGTGGCGCACCGAGATCGAGAACCTGGCCCCGAGGCGCCGCCCCAGCTCTTTCGCGATGGCCACCGAGCGGTGACGCCCCCCCGTGCAGCCGATCGCCACCGTCGCGTACGACTTGCCTTCGCGCTGGAAGCCGCGCACCGAGCACGCGATGAGCTCCTCGGCGCGATCGACGAACGGCTTCGTCTCGGGGTCTTCGAGCACGAAGCGCGCGACCGCCTCGTCCTCACCCGAGAGCGCCGACAGCGTCGGCACGAAGAACGGGTTCGGGAGGAAACGCACGTCGAGCACGATGTCGGCCTCGACGGGAAGGCCGTGCTTGAAGCCGAAGGACAGCAGCGTCACGGCCAGGTCACCGTCGGCGTGGCCGTAGCGCTCCATGATCAGCGCGCGCAGCACGTGGACGGTGAGGGCGCCCGTGTCGACCAGCGCGTCGGCCGCCTGGCGCAGCACGGACAGCTTCTCCCGCTCCTCGTGGATGCCGGCGCGGATGTCGGTGTCCGACAGCGGGTGCTTGCGGCGCGTCTCCGAGAAGCGCCGGATGAGGATCTCGTCGGACGCGTCGAGGAACAGCATCTCGATGTGGTGCCCGGCCTTGCGCACGTCGTCGAATACCTTGAGGGCGCCCTCGAGGAAGTCGGCGCCGCGCGCGTCGATGCCCAGCGCGGCGCGATCGATGTCGGGGCGGGTCGAGACGAGCTCGATGAATTTCGGGACCAGCGGCAACGGCAGGTTGTCGGCGGCGTAGAAGCCCAGATCCTCGAGCGCGCGCAGCGCCGTGGACTTGCCGGCGCCCGACACTCCGGTGACGACGACCAGCTTCATTCGACGTCGTCCCTCCAGCGCCGCTCGCGCGCGTCGGCCAGCGCGCGGTCGAGGCGCTCTTGGAACTCACGCGCCGAGTGGTGGCCGCGCACCTGGAGCAGGCGGTTCCGCGCCGCCACCTCGATGAGCGAGCTGACGTTGCGGCCCGGGGACACGGGGATCCGCAGCAACGGGACAGGGACCTCGAGGATCGGGTAGACCATCTCGTCGAGGCCCAGCCGATCGTGGCTCTCGCTCGCGTCCCACCGCGTGAGCTCGAGCACGAGCTCGATGCGCTTCTCGTCGCGGACGGCAGCCACGCCGAACATGTCCTTGATGTTGATGATGCCGAGGCCGCGCACCTCCATGTGGTGCTTGATGAGCTCGGAGGCCCAGCCGACCAGCGTCTCACCCGACGTGCGGCGCACCTCGACGAGGTCGTCGGCCACCAGGCGGTGCCCACGCATGATGAGATCGAGCGCGGCCTCCGACTTGCCGATGCCGCTCTTGCCCAGCAGCAGGACCCCGACGCCGAGCACGTCCATGAGCACGGCGTGGATGCTGGCGGTCGGCGCGAGCTGCAGCTCGAGGTGCTTTTGGATGGCGTCGATCGCGGTCGAAGACACGATCGGCGTGCGCAGCAGCGGCACGCCCATCTTCTCGGCGCTCTCCAGGAGCACCTGCGGCACGTCGAGGCCCTTCGTGACGATGACACAGGCCGGATCGAGGCTCATGAACGAGTCGACCGAGCGCCGCGCCTCCTCCTCGTTCAGCGTCTGCAGGTACGAGATCTCGGTGGACCCCAGGATCTGCACGCGCTCGGGGTGCACCTGCTTGACGTAACCGGCCAGCGCCAGCCCCGGCTTCTGGATGCGCTGGTTCGAGATGCGCCGAGCCAGGCCCGCCTCGCCGGCGAGCAGCACGAGCCGAAGCCCCGAGCTCTCGTCGAGCAGCGATCGAACCGTGAGCATCGGGGTCATGCGACACCTATTCTACCGAGGAGGGCGCGTAACCGTCAGTACTTCGATACTTCTCCGTCCGGACCTTCTTCTCAGCACTTGCTGCTCAGCACTTGCTGCCCAGCAATTCCTGCGCAGGACCTGCTCAGGACTTCCTGGGCAGGACTTCCTGCTCAGTACTTGGCGTCCTCGTCCGAAATCACCCGATACATGTCCTCGCGTGTAGGCGCGGCCATGAGCCGCCGTCGGAAGTCGGCGTCGCGGAACAGCCGCGACAGGCGCGCCAGCGCCTTGAGGTGCACGCCCGTCGAGCTCACGGGCGCCACGAGCATGAAGATGAGGTGGGTCGGCCGGCCGTCGATCGACTCGAACTCGATGCCCTGCGGCGACCGCGCCAGCACGCCGGCCAGCTCACCGATGGAGTCGAGCTTCCCGTGCGGGATGGCGATGCCGTCGCCGATGGCCGTCGAAGCGAGGAGCTCGCGCTCCTCGAGCACGCGCCGCAGCTCGCCGGCCTCGACCTTGGGGTTGAGGCCGGCCATGTGGGTCGCGAGCTCCGCGAGCGCACCCGCCTTCGTCGTCGCGGGAAGGTCCGCGATGATGGCGTCGAGCTTGAGAAAGTCGATGACCTTCATGGAGGGTCAATCCGTGAAGCTCCGGCCCGGTCCCGTGGCGTCAGGCCGCGGGCGGCCCCGAGCTCGTCGTCTCGATGAGACGGTAGTTGCCGTCCTTGCGCCTGTAAAGAATGGAGAGGCGCTGCGTTCGGGCGTCCGTGAAGACCAGCAGCTCGTCGCCCAGCAGGTTGAGCTGCATCACGGCGTCCTCGACCGTGAGCGCGCGGGCGCTGAAGGTCTCGTCCTTCATGACACGGAAGCCGGGCCCCGGCTCGCCGCCCTTCGTCCCGAGATTCGCCGGCTTGGCCTCCCCCGCCCCGGCCGGCTGCGGCTCGAACTCTTCGCCCGGGAAGACGACGTCACGGAACTCGGTGCTCGGGCCCCCGTGCGGCTTGTGGTCGCGGATCTTCTCCTTCCACTTGCGCACCTGGCGCTCGATGCGCGCCGACGCGAGGTCGATCGAGGAGTACATGTCCTCGGTGGTTTCCTTCGCGTTGATGACGATGCCGTTCGGGAGCGTGATTTGGATGTCGGCGACGTGATTGAAGCCGCGCTCCACCGAAAAGACCGCGTGGGCCGAGATCGGATCCTTGTTGAAGTACTTCTTGATCTTGTCCAGCTTGTCGGCCGCGTAGTCACGCACGGCCTGAGAAGCGTCCATGTGACGGAAGGTCGTCGAGAGCTGCATCGTTTTAGGCTCCAGCAAAACTATTACAGCATTTCCCCGTCGGGCGACAGGACTTGCCGCCTGATTCCGCAAGGTTCCGCCCACCGGGGCTCACCACGCGGCACACCCGATCGAAGACCCGAGCGGCGCGATCGGCAGGGGGTGGGCCCCGCGAGCGGGCAGGGAAGCCTTCGAGGTCCTAAAAGACTTGCCGGCGCTTGCTGGAGCTGAGGATGCGCAGCTGCTCGCGGTACTTCGCGACGGTCCGCCGTGCGATCTCGATGTTCTGGTCTCGGAGCAGCTCGACGATCTTCTGATCGGAGTGCGGGTGCTGCGGGCTCTCCGAGCCGATGATCTGCTTGATCTTGAGCTTCACCGCCTCCGACGCGAGATCGTCACCGTCGGTGCGGGCGATGCCCGAGTTGAAGAAGTACTTCAGCTCGTAGATGCCCTGAGGCGTGTGGACGTACTTGTTGGTCGTCACGCGCGAGACCGTGGACTCGTGCATGCCGATGTCCTCGGCGACGTCCCGCAAGATGAGCGGCTTCAGGTGCGCCGTGCCCTTGTCGAAGAAGTCGCGCTGAAACTTCAGGATCGACTCGGTCACCTTGACGATCGTGCGCTGCCGCTGCTGGATGCTGCGGATGAGCCACTGCGCGCTGCGGAGCTTCTCCTGGATGTACTCGCGCGCCTTCGAGCCGCCCGCGAGCGCCGTCCGGTAAAAGTCGCTGATCTTCAGCTTGGGCAGGCCGTCGTCGTTGGCGACCACGAAGTACTTGTCGCCGACCTTGTGGATGTAGACGTCGGGCGTAATGTACGTCGGCTCCTCCGACGTGTACTGCCGGCCCGGCTTCGGATCGAACGACATCACGACCTTGGCGGCCTCGTAGATCTCGTCGATCGGCTGGTTCAGATCCTTGGCGATCGCCTGGTAGTTCTTCTTCTCCAGGTTGTGGAGGTGCTTCTGCAGGATCCCCACGACGACCTCGTCGTCGGCGCCGATGTGGCGCGCCTGGATCATGAGGCACTCTTCCAGCGAGCGTGCGCCGACCCCCACGGGATCGAACTCCTGGATGCGCGCGAGCACCTTCTCGGCCGCCTCCACCGAGACCTCCGCCTCTTCGGCGAGGTCGGCGAGCGGCTCCTCGAGGTAGCCGTCGGGCGTGAGGTTCCCGATGATCAGCATGGCGATGCCGTCTTCCTCGCGCGAGAAGTGCGAGAGCTTCAGCTGCCATTCGAGGTGGTCGAAAAGCGAGGTGCCGCGCGTCAGCGTCGACTCGAGCGACGGCAGGTCGTCGTTGTTCGACTTGTACGACGGCATGGGCGCCGCCGCGGCCTGGTTGTCGAGGTAGCCCTCCCAGTCGAAGTCGCTGACCGCCTCGTTCGAGCGGTCGTCGGCCTTCACCTCGGACGCCTCGGCTCGCTCGACGGGCATCTCCTGGATCGGCGTCTCGGTCTCACCGACCCGCTCGACCTCGCCCTCGGAGGGCTCGGCCGTCATGGGGGCGTCCTGCTGGGCCTTGGCCTGCTCGGCGCTCGACTCGACCGAATCCTCGAGGATCGGGTTCTCCAGCATCTCGTCGCGCACCATGTCGACGAGCTCCATGCGGGAGAGCTGCAACAGCTTGATCGCCTGCTGCAGCTGGGGCGTCATGACCAGCTGCTGGGAGAGCTTGAGGTGTTGTTTGATCTCCATCTATCGCCCCGTGAGTGGCCGCCCCGCGCCGTTCATACGTGGGATCCACATTGCTTGTAGCACTGATGGTGCCACGTTAACAAGGCGCAAAACTCCATGTGGTACATGTATTGCAACGCCGCACGCGAAGACAAGGCGGTTTCCGCCAAGCCTTCGGTATCCTTCAGATTTCTCTGACCGGGGGGCGACTAGGGACGCTGCGCGACGGGACTGCCGGCGGGCGCGGCCCGGCGGCGCCCGGTGACGCGCTCCTTGAGCGCGGCGGCGACGAACGACTGGAAGAGCGGGTGCGGCGCCTGCGGCCGCGACTTGAACTCGGGGTGGAACTGGCAGCCCACGAAGTACGGGTGGTTGGGCAGCTCCACCATCTCGACCAGGCGGCGGTCGGGGGACACGCCCGAGACCAGCAGCCCCTTGCTCGTCAGCGCGTCGCGGTAGTCGTTGTTGACCTCGTACCGGTGACGGTGGCGCTCGGAGATCTCCGTGGCGCCATACGCGGCGGCAGCCTTGGTCCCCTCCGTGAGGAGGCACGGGTAGGCGCCGAGGCGCATCGTCGCGCCCTTCTCCGTGACCTGGCGCTGCTCGGGCAGGAAGTCGACGACCGGGTGCGGGTTCTTCGTGTCGAACTCGGTCGAGTTCGCGCCCTTGAGCCCGGCCACGTTGCGCGCGAACTCGATGACGGCCACCTGCATGCCCAGGCAGATGCCGAAGAACGGCACGCCCTGCTCGCGCGCGTAGCGCACGGCCTCGACCTTGCCCTCGATGCCGCGGCTGCCGAAGCCCGGCGCCACGAGGATGCCGTCCATGCCCGACAGCAGCGCGGCGGCCCCGCGCTTTTCGATCTCTTCGGAGTCGATGTGGTGCAGGTTCACGCGGCAGTCGTTGCCGATGCCGCCGTGGATCAGCGCCTCGTTGAGGCTCTTGTACGACTCGACGAGGTCGACGTACTTGCCGACCAGGCCGATCTCGACCTCGGTCGTCGGGCTCTTGCGCCGGTGAACGACGCGCTCCCAGCCGGTGAGCTCTGGCGCGCGCGTCCAGATGTTGAGCAGCTCGCTGATCTTGTCGTCGACGCCCTCGGCGTGGAAGCGGATCGGCACCTCGTAGATCGAGGAGACGTCCTCGGCCGAGAACACGCAGTCGGCGGCGACGTTCGTGAACATCGCGATCTTCTTCTTGAGGGGCGCCTCGATGGGCTTCTCGGAGCGGCAGAGCAAGATGTCCGCCTGGATGCCGATCTCGCGCAGCTTCATGACCGAGTGCTGCGTCGGCTTGGTCTTCAGCTCGCCCGCCGCGCCGATGAACGGCACCAGGGTGACGTGCACGGAGATCGCGTTCGTGGCCCCCACCTCGAGGCGCAGCTGCCTGATCGCTTCGAGGAAGGGCAGCGACTCGATGTCGCCGACCGTCCCTCCGACTTCGACGATCAGCACGTCCTGGCCCTTGGCGCAGGAGAGGATGCGCGACTTGATCTCGTCGGTGACGTGCGGAATCACCTGGACGGTGCCGCCCAGGTACTCGCCGCGGCGCTCCTTCTGGATGACCGTCTGATAGATCTGGCCAGACGTCGCGTTGTTGAGCTTCGTCATCCGCTGGGAGATGAAGCGCTCGTAGTGACCGAGGTCGAGGTCCGTCTCGGCGCCGTCGTCGGTGACGAAGACCTCCCCGTGCTGCATGGGGTTCATCGTCCCAGGATCGACGTTCAGGTACGGGTCGAGCTTCTGGATCGTGATCCTGAGGCCGCGGGTCTCGAGCAAGCTCCCGATCGACGCGGAGGCGAGTCCCTTGCCCAGCGACGACACGACGCCGCCGGTCACGAAAATGAACTTGGTTTGTTTGGCAGAGCCCCTAACAGGCGCGGTCATCTCAAAAGCCCCTATCCGCGTCTGCATAGGCCCGCTGCCGAGCCGTTTGTATTGACGCCGAGAAGAATGTCGTCTTCAACTCGGGAGAGCATTGTTTACATCTGGGCCTTCGAAGTCAATGCGCGAATGAGGCTCGGCGCTCGTCGATGAGCGATCTCCGCGCGTGAAGCACACAATTGAATGTCTCCTGAAGTCATTTTGGTGATCGAAGACGACGTCCACATCGGAGGGCTGGTGGGTCAGGTGTTGAGGGAGGCGGGATTTTCCCCCGAGATCGTGCGCGACGTCGTCGCGGCGCGCGCGCTCGCCGCGAGCGGGCTGCGGCCCGCGGCCATGCTGAGCGATCTGATGATCGCGGGCTCGCAAGGGCCGGAGCATCTGCGCGGCGAGCTCACCGCGCTGTTCCCGGGCGTACCGCTCACGCTGATGACGGGCGTGCCGCCGAAGCGGCGCGCGCTGATGGGCGTCGCGGACGATCGCGTGCTCGAGAAGCCGTTCGAGCTCGAGGCGCTGGTGGCGGCCGTGCGGGACATGGTGTCGCGCCCGTGAGAGTCCTCGCGGCCGCCGAGGCGATGCGCGGGGCTCACCCTCCCCGCGCCCTCGCGATCGGCAACTTCGACGGCGTGCACCGCGGCCACCAGGAGCTGGTGCGCGTGGCGCGCGAGCGAGCCGCCGCCACGGGCGCGACGGCGGGCGTGCTGACCTTCACGCCCCACCCGGCGCGCGTCTTCGCGCCCGCGCTCGCGCCTCCGCTCATCGTCTCGCTCGAGCGTCGCCTCGAGCTTCTGGGCCTGGCGGGCGCCGACGTCGCCATCGTCGAGGAGTTCACGCCCGCGCTCGCCGCCGTCGAGGCGGAGGCCTTCGTGCGTGACATCTTGGTCCGGGGCCTGGGCGCGCGGCAAGTCGTCGTCGGCTGGGACTTCAGCTTCGGCCGAGGCCGGCGCGGAAATCCGGCGCTGCTGCGCGACGCGGGCGCGGCGCTGGGGCTGGGCGTCACGGTCGTCCCGCCGGTCACAGTGGACGGGCTCGTCTGCTCGTCGACGAAGGTGCGGGAGTTCGTGCTCGAAGGGCGCGTCGAGGGCGCCGCGCTGCTGCTGGGCCGTCCCGCGGAGCTTCAGGGCGTCGTCGTGCGCGGCGCGGGCCGCGGGCGTGGCCTCGGCATCCCCACCGCCAATGTCACGCCCGAGGCCGAGCTCGTGCCGAAGGTGGGCATCTACGCCGCGCGCGCGCACGTCCTCGACGCCGCGGGAGCGATCGCCTCGACGCACAAGGCGGCGCTCAGCATCGGCAGCAATCCGACGTTCGTCGCGGCGGGCGCCGTGACGATCGAGGCTCATCTCCTGGACTTCGACGCCGATCTTTACGAGAAGCGGCTGCGGATCGAGGTGCTGCACCGCCTGCGCGACGAGCGACGCTTCGACTCGGTGGAGGCGCTGCTGGCGCAGATCGCCGTAGATGTGGCCGAGACGCGGGCCCGCGTGTCATGAGCGTGTTCGAGACCGAGACCATGGCCGAGCTCTGCATCAAGCAGGGCCTCGTCTCCGAAGCGCTCGCGATCTACCGCCGGCTGGTCGCCGAGGCGCCCGATGACGTGACGCGCGCGCGCCGCGCCGGCCGCCTCGGCGAGCTCGAGCGCATCTCCCGGGGCGCCGTCGCGGCGCGCGCCACGCCGGCGCGGACCACGACGCCCCCTCCCCTCGCGCAGGGACAAAGCCACGCGCTCGTGCTGGAGCAGCGCGGTGACGCCCTGCACCTCACGTGGAACCTGCCGCCCGGGACGCAGAGCCCGGCGCTGCAGCTGCTGCTCCTGCGCCGCGGCGCGAACGGGATCGAGGCCGAGCCGCGCACGCTGCCGCTCGAGACGCCCTCCGGTGCGGCGACGATCGACGCCAGCAACTTGCACTCCGTGCACGCCGCGGCGGGATGGCTCGACGGGTCGCGCTTCGTTCCGCTGTTTCGTGCGCGCCTTCCCGATGGAGGCGAGTGATTCTTGTGATATACGAAGCGCGATGTTGACGTTCTCTGGCGTGATCACCGCGCTCGTGACGCCTCTCCGCGACGACAAGGTCGACGAGGAGGCGCTGCGCCGCCTCATCGACGAGCAGATCGCGGGCGGCGTCGACGGCCTCGTGCCCGTCGGGACCACGGGCGAGTCCCCCACGTTGACGGTGGAAGAGCACATCCGCGTCATCGAGCTGACCGTGCAGCACACGAAGAAGCGCGTGCCGGTCATCGCGGGCACCGGATCGAACTCGACCCGCGAGACGATCGAGATGTCGCAGGCGGCGAAGAAGGTGGGCGCCGACGGCCTTCTCCTCGTGACGCCCTACTACAACAAGCCCAGCCAGGATCACCTCTACCGTCACTTCAAGACGGTCATCCAGGCCGTGCCGCTGCCGACCGTGCTCTACAACGTGCCCGGCCGCACGGCGTGCGACATGCTGCCCGACACGCTGGCGCGCCTGTGCGAGCTGCCCGAGGTCGTCGCCGTGAAGGAGGCGACGGGCTCGGCGCTGCGCGTGTCACAGATCCTCGCGAAGACGGGCGACCGCCTCGCCGTGCTCTCGGGCGACGACGCCAACGCGTTCCCGGCGTTCGCGCTCGGCGCCAAGGGCGTCATCTCCGTCGTGAGCAACGTCGCGCCGCGCGAGTTCAGCGCGATGTGGGACGCGGCCGCCGCCGGTGATTGGAAGAAAGCGCGCGAGCTGCACTACAAGTGCTTGCCGCTCTCCGAGGGGCTGTTCGTCGAAGCGAACCCGGTCCCGGTGAAGGCCGCGCTCGCCATGATGGGGCGCATGGCCGACGAGCTCCGTCCGCCGCTGTACCCGCTGGCCGAGCAGCATCGCGAGAAGCTGCGCGGCATTCTGCGCGACCTCGAGCTGGTGTAGGCGCGCCATGCGCATCGCGATCTTGGGGGCCGACGGCAAGATGGGGCGCGCGCTCGTGCGCGCGGTCGTGGCGGCTGGGCCCGAGGCGAAGCTGACCGCGGCCACCGAGCGCGCGGGCAGCCCCGCGCTGGGCGCGGACGCCGGCAGCGCGGCGACGGGTCAGGCGCTCGGCGTCGCGATCACGGCCGGCGTGCCCGCGACGAGCGCCGCCGACGTGTGGATCGACTTCACGGTGCCGGCCGCGACGGTGGCGTACACCGAGGCGGCCGTCGCGGCGAACGCGGCGCTCGTGATCGGCACCACCGGCCTCGGCGCCGAGCAGAAGGCCGCGATCGAGCGCGCCGCGAAGAAGGTTCCCGTCGTCTTCTCGGCGAACTACTCCGTGGGCGTCAACGTGATGCTCAAGCTGATCGCCGACGCGGCGCGGACGCTGGGCCCGTCGTACGACCTGGAGATCGTCGAGACGCACCACCGCGCGAAGCGCGACGCGCCCTCGGGCACGGCGCTGCGACTCGCGGAGGCGCTCGCTGAAGCGACGGGGCGCGACCTGGCCAAGGAGGCCCGTTACGAGCGCCACGGCGAGATCGGTCCGCGCACGCAGGCCGAGATCGGCATCCAGACCTTACGCGGCGGCGACGTGATCGGCGACCACACGGCGCACTTCATGGGCATCGGCGACCGCATCGAGATCACGCACCGGGCCAGCTCGCGCGACACGTTCGCCGTGGGCGCGGTCCGCGCGGCCCTCTGGCTGAAGGGGCGCACGGCTGGCCTCTACGACATGCGCGCCGTTCTGGATCTGATTTGATCTGACGGGGGTGCGGCTCGCTGCCGCTCGCGCCCCCCGGTCCCCGTCGCTCAATCAGCGAAGCGGTGGCGCGCCCGGCGGCGGTGCGCTGGGCGGCGCCCCCGGCGGAGGCGCGGATGGCGGCGCGCCCGACGGAGCTGACGAGGGCGGCGCGCCCAGGACGGGCGCCACCGCCGTCGTCGCGGCCTCGACGATGCCCTGCACAGGGAGCACCCACGTGCCGTCGGTCGGGCCCCAGCCCACGGCGATGCGGCCCACGGAGCCGCCTTCGAACCAAACGGTGCCCTCGAGGCGGTACGGGATCGTGAAGGTCGGCAAGCGCCCCTGCTTGAGCTCGCTCGCCGACTGCATGGCCAGATCGCGCATCACGGACAGGAGCTGCTCCGGCCCGAACGAGTAGCGCACGGTGACGTCCACCTGGCTCGACGCGACGATGGGCGGCAGCGTGAACTGCGGCGGCTGGCCATTCGCCAGCGCGATGCCGTTGGCGATCAGCAGCTGCGGCAGCGACTTGTCGACGAAGTCGTTGAGCGAGCGCACGTCGCGCGACGACGCCTCACACGCGCCCGGTGGCGGCGCGCCCGTGCAACCCGTCGCGCCCTCGGGGCAGAGCGCGACGCACACGGCGCCCAGCTTCTGCCCGGTCGTCGCGGGGAACAGGGTCGTCGCGACCAGCGCGCTCGCCAGCGGCAACGGCACCTGGTTCGGGTTCGCGACACGGAACCGCAGATCGAACGACACGACGAGCGACGACGGCGGCGGCGGCGGCCCGAACGCCTGGCGGCACAGGAACGGCGCCGTGCCGTAAGGCGCCGAGATGACCTCCGGGCAGTAGTGCGCCGCCAGCTCGTGCACCGAAGGCGCGCGCACGAGCGTCGCCCCCATGAACGTCACGGACGGCGGCGTGATCGGCGGGGCGGAGGGAAGGTTGAGCGGAGGAAGGCCGAGCTGGGCGCAGGAGCCGCAGAGCATCGCCAGCGCGGCAGCGGCGATCCGGAGCCGGAGGGACGGCGTCATTTCGGCATCATAACCGGGTTCGTCACCGACGGGCTGCGCGGCGATTTGTCGTCGGGCTCATGGTGCCCGTAATATGAGCAGACATGGCCCGCGTTCGTTCCAGCCTCGCAAGGGCGGCCAGCCTCGCAAGGGCGGCCAGCCTCGCACGGGCGGCCAGCCCCGCACCGGCGGCCAGCCCCGCACCGGCGGCCGGCTCCGCCAAAGGGGACGAAGGCGTCCGCTTCGGGGCGCTGCCCACAGAGGCCGTCCACCCGGAGGCGGCCCACCTCGACGAGATGCCCGCCGAGAAGGTGGTCGCACTCATGCTCGCCGAGGAGGGCCGCGCGGCGCGCGCCGCCGCCTCGCGCGCGGCCGTGATCGGCCGCGCCGCCGAGCTCGTCGCCGCGAAGCTGGCCGCGGGCGGCCGCCTCGTCTACGTGGGGGCCGGCACGTCGGGCCGCCTCGGCACGCTCGACGCCGTCGAGTGCGTGCCCACCTTCGGCGTGCCGCCCTCGCGCGTCGTCCCCATCATCGCGGGCGGCCCGTCGGCCCTCACGCGCTCCGTCGAAGGCGCGGAGGACAGCGCGCGCGAGGCCGAGCAGCGGCTACGCCGGGCGGCCGTGGGCCCGACGGACGCCGTGTGCTGCGTCGCCGCGTCGGGCGTGACGCCGTTCGCGCTCGCGGCGCTCGACTACGCGCGGTTCCGGCGGGCGGCGACGATCTTCCTCACCTGCGGTCGCGTGCCCGCGCGCGATGACGACGCCCCGCTCGCCGACGTCGTCATCGCCCTGGAGACGGGGCCCGAGGTCATCGCGGGCTCGACTCGCCTCAAGGCCGGCACGGCGACGAAGATGGTGCTGAACGCGATCTCGACGACGGCGTTCGTGCTCCTCGGCAAAACCTACGCCGGCCTCATGGTCGACGTGCGCCCCACGAACGCGAAGCTGTGGGCGCGCGCCGTGCGCATCGTACGCGCCCTCACCGGGCTGCCCGAGCCGGCGGCGCGCAAGCTCATCGAGAAAGCGGGCGGCCGCGCCAAGGTGGCGATCGTCATGCACCACACGCGCGTCACGGCGGCGCGCGCGCGCGAGCTGCTGGTCACGCACAAGGGTTCGCTGCGCGCCATCATCGGCGACGTGCCGCTGCTGCCGATGTCGGCCGACGAGGAGGACTAGGCGTGCCCGGCGCGTCCGATCCGCTCGCGCGCCTGCTCGATCTGCGCACGCGCCCGCGCCGGCGCATCATCGGGCTGCTCTCGGGCACCAGCGCCGACGGCACCGACGCCGCGCTCTGCGAGATCGAAGGCGCGGGCGAGGACACGCGCCTCGTCTCGTCGACGTTCCTGACGATCCCCTTCGAGCGCCAGCTGCGTGAGCGCATCTTTCGCCTCGCGCAGGCCGACGCGACGGAGCTCTGCGACGTCGACGTGCTCTTGGGCGAAGCCTTCGCCGAGGCCGCGCGCGAGGTCTGCGTCGCGGCGGGCGTCACGATGGAGGACGTCGATCTCATCGGGTCGCACGGGCAGACGGCCGTTCACCACCCGCGCTCGGCCGGCCACATCGGCGCGACGCTGCAGATCGGCGAGGCCGCCGTCATCGCCGAGCGCACCGGGCGCCCCGTGATCAGCGACTTTCGCGTGCGCGACGTCGCCGCCGGCGGCGAGGGCGCGCCGCTGGTGCCCCTCGTCGACTACCTTCTCTTCCGCAAGCCGCGCGGACGCCGCGCGCTGCAGAACGTCGGCGGCATCGCCAACTGCACGCTGGTCACCGAGCGGCTCGCCGACCTGGTGGCGTTCGACAACGCGCCCGGGAACATGCCGCTCGACGCAGTCGCCCGCGCGGCCTCCGGTGGGACGGAGGCCTACGACGCCGGCGGCCGCCGCGCCGCGCGCGGGCAGATCGATACGGCGCTGCTCGCCGAGCTGCACGCACACCCGTATCTCGTGAAGCGCCTCCCGAAGTCGACGGGCCGCGAGACCTTCGGCAAGGAGTTCATCTACCCCTTGCTGGCGCGCTTCAGCGATCGGCTCGACGATCTGCTCGCGACGCTCACGCGCTTCGTCGCCGAGGCGATCGCGCGCAGCTACCGCGAGGTGTTCCCCGCGCTGCCCGACGAGGTCTACGTCTCGGGCGGCGGCGCGCTGAACCCGACCCTCATGGGCCACCTCGCGCAGCTGCTCGCGCCGATCCCGGTCGCGACGACCGCGACCCTCGGCGTCGATCCGGAGGCCAAGGAGGCGATCGCCTTCGCGGTGCTCGCGAACGAGACCGTGTTCGGACACGCAGGGAACGTCCCCTCGGTCACGGGAGCCTCGGGTCCCCGTGTCCTCGGGAAGATCTCGGCGTGAATCAGCGAGCGAAGCCGCGTTCGCTCCGCTCAATCAGTGCGACGGCGGCGCGCCCGGGGGCGGCGCGCCGGGGGGTGCGCCAGGAGGAGGCGCGCCGGGAGGCGCTCCCGCGGGTGCAGCAGCTGCGCCCTTCTTGGCGGGGCTGGGCGGCAGTGACGCGAGGCGCTTGCGCATGCGCTGGTACGCGTCCGCGTTCAGGTTCGTGCCACCGAGGTTGTTCGCCTGGATGTACTGGTTGATGTGCGTGATGCGATCGCCCGTCGCCGGGTGATCCGAGAGGTAGGACAGCACGGCCGGCGTGTTGCCCTCCTCCTTCTGGAGGCGCTGGAAGAACGTCGAGAACGCGTGCGGATCGTAGCCTGCCGCCGAGGCGTAGCGCGCCCCGAACTCGTCGGCCTCGGTCTCGTCGGCGCGCGAGTGCGTGAGCAGGAGCCCCTGCCCCGCGACGTTGGTCGCGATCTTCGTGAGCAGGCCCGGGTTGCTGCCCGCGGCGAGCGACGCGACGGCGTCGATGCCGTAGGCGGTGATCAGCGAGCGCGCCGCGTGCCGGGCCACGACGTGCCCCGTCTCGTGCGCCATGACCGCGGCCAGCTCGGCCTCGTTCTGGGCCGTCTCGAGCAGCCCGCGATAAACGTAGAGGTAGCCGCCGGGCGTCGCGAAGGCGTTGACGGTCTTGCTGTCGTCGATGACGAAGACCTGCCAGCTCACCTCGGGACGCTCCTTCTTCCCGAACTGGATGACGTTGTTCGCGGTGGCGCGAACGTAGTCGACGACGGTGGGGTCGTTCAGATAGACGACGCCCTCCTTCGTATCGAGCTCGTTCTTGAGCTGAAGCCCGATCTGGTTCTCCTGCTCGGGCGAAACGAGGACCTTCGCGACTCCAGTCTCGAAACTGCGCTGGGTGCTGGTGGCGCAGGAGGCCACCAGCACCAGCGCGAGCGTCGCGAACCGCTTGTTCGGGTTCGTCACGGCCGTGGATTATTGGCAGGCCGGCGCGGTCTTGTTGTTCCGCTTCATGTGCCACGTCCACGTCGACGTGCACGTGCCACCCGGCGGCGGCGGCGGGTTCGTGCAACCGGCGGAAAACGCCGACTGCGTCCGCGACGCCGAGATGTCGAACTCATCCTGCGCCGTGAAGGTGACGTTCGCATCGACGTGCTCGTGCCACATGCAGGTGGGCTCAGCCGTGTCAGTGGTGTTGCCGTCGCGGAGCAGCGTCGCCATGTTGAAAGCGATAGCGCCGCCACCGAGCGCACCGTCGGTGCCGACCTTGATCGTGTATGCCGAGCTGTCGTAGTTGAACGGAATCGACGCGCCGACGAGGCCCTGGTTGGCGACCGTATCGCCCACGCCGAAGTCGCAGCCGTCCTGGAATCCGTTCGCGACGCTCACGACCTCATAGCAGCTGTCGCCGGGCGTGATGTAGAAGAGCGTGACGTCGGTCGAGGTGTCCGTATTGGAAGCGGCGTCGGCCGAGCCGTCACCCCCGTCGTCGGAGTCGCCGCTGCTCGAGCAAGCCGCGAACGAACCCGCCATCGCGAGGGCGAGGCCGAGCTGCATCGTCTTGTTGAACTGGATCTTCATGGCTGTCTCCCTGGTCCCCGGTCCTTAGAATGCCCCGCGACCGCGGCGGGACTCCTTCGCCGGACCCGTCGTCGCGCCAGCCGGAGCCGGAGCCGCCGCCGGAGCAGGCGCCTCGGCGGCCTTCTCCTTCTTCGCGGCCTTCTCCTTCTTCGGAGCGGCCTTCTCGGCCTCGGCCGCGGCGGGCGCCGGGGCGGCGGCGGCCGTCGCGGCGGCCAGCTTGCCCTGCACGTCCGTCAGCTGCGCCTGCAGCGCGGTCGCCTGCTGCTTCGCGACGTCGAGCTGGGCCTTGAGGCCGTCACGCTCGGCCGTCATGGCCGTGAGCTGCGCCTTCGTGGAGTCGAGCTCCGCCTTCGACTGATCACAACCCGCGGCGCCCGCGAGGGCGAGCACCGACACGATCAACATGCTCTTCATGGTCCTCATAGCTCTCTCCTTGTCGCAGTAAAGAAGTTCGCGCTGCCTCGGCGTATCACGGCCGGCCACCTCAGGGCAAGAACCGCAACGCGCAGAGCAGACGCGCGCGCGGCGCGAAATATTCAGCCTGGGCGTGGTCCCTCGGTAACGCGAGAGAACGCCGCGAGCGTGCGTCAGCCGACGAGGGGAAGATCGAGGATCGTCTTCAGCCCGGGAGACGAGACGACGACAGCCGGGATCGCCGACACGGCCGTGCCGACGGTGCCGCGATCGCCGTGCGTCCCGCCGCGCACGAGCACGTCCAGCGGCGGATCGCCGTCGATCACGATCCGATCGTGCGGATCGGGCGCCGCGACGGACATCTCGAGATCGAGGCGAACGATTTCGCGCCCGCCACGCAGGCCGACCGCCGACTGGCGCAGCCCCGCGACGCGCCCGAGCGCGATCCCCGCGCGCGGATTTTCCGCGGTCGCGACGACGGGCGCGATCGTGTTCTTCACCTCGTCGAACTTCACGCCGAGGCCCAGCGCGACGAGCGCGCACGACTCGGGGAGGCCGCGGTGGCCGAGGCGCCGCGCGGCGACGCCCGCCTCGAATTCGGCGACCGTCAGGTCGGCGCCCACCTTCGCGCGCAGCGGAGCGCGGCGCTTGGCGGCGTCGACGACGCGCTCGACGCGCACGGCGTCGACGCGCACGCAGGCCGCCGCCAGGGTCAGCGGCAGCCGGTCCATCACGAAGCCCGGGTTCACGCCCGTTCCCAGCACCGTGATGCCCCCGGCGCGCGCCCGCGCGTCCAGCTTGCGAGCGAGCTCCGGCGCCGCGAGATCGGCGTAGGCGAGATCCTCGCACGTCGACACGACGTCCACGCCGGCGGCGGCCGCCGCGTCGATGACCGGCATGATCTCGGCGACGCCCGACGCCGTGAGGACCAGCGCGACGTCGACCTCTCCCGTCGCGAACGCCTCTTCGGCAGTGGCGACGACCTTCACGCCGCACGGCCCGATCCCCGCGATCTCGCCGGCGTCCTGGCCCACGAGCGCGGGCGCGGCGTCGACCACGGCCGTGAGCGAGAGCCCGGCGCGCGCCTGCACCGCCTTCAGCACCTCGCGCCCGATCGCGCCGAGACCGACGATGGCCACGCGCACCAGCGCCCCACCGCCGCCCGACAAAGCTATTCCTCCATCTCGGCGAGATCTTCGCCGAGCTCCTCGAGGTAGCCGGAGATCTCGGACGGGGAAAGCGAGTCGAGGCGGCGGCGCACGCCCTCGAGCTCGTCGCGAAGGCGCGCGGCGTGCCGCCGGTAGTTCGCCAGCGTCGTGTGCAGGAGGATCGTGTCGGCGCTGCGATCGGCGTCGATCGACGTCGGCGCGGGCCCCTGGGCATCGGCCAGCTCGTCGGCGAGCGCGCGCTCGATCTTGGCCAACGACTCGAGCTCGTTGCGCAGGCCGGCCTCGACGGCCGCCAGCTCTCGCGCCGTCGCGGAGCTCGCGTCGTGCCCGTTGCCCGACGCGGTCTTGGCGGGCACCGCGCGCAGGCGCGCGTTCTCCTCGTCGAGCGCAGCGACCCGCGCGCGCGTCGCCGCGAGCTCGGCCGTCGTCCGCGCGAGCGCCTCGGCCGTCTCCGCGGCCGAACCTCCGAGCCGCACCAGATCCTTGCGGGCTTCTTCCCGCTGTCCGAGCGCCGTGTCGCGCTCTTGGACGGCCGCGTCGCGCTCGCGCGCGAGGTCCGCGGCGCGCCGCTCGAGCGCACCGACGTCGACGCCCTCGGCCGCGGGGCCGCTCGCCGCCTGCTTCTTCTCGTGCTCGAGGCGCAAGAGCTTGCCCTCCAGCTCGGCGAGCCGCGTGCGGCGCGCGCGATCGCTCTCCTCGAGGACCTTCGCGTTCTTGCGAAGGGTCGCCGCCTCGGTCGTAGCCGCGGCCGCGGTCGCCTCCGCGGCGCGTACGGCCTCCTCCAGCTCGGCGACCAGCGCCGACTGCTCGGCGACCGACGCGCGCAGCGCCGTGACCTCGTCCACGTGCGCGCCCGCGGCGCGGTGGAACTCCTCGACAGCGCGTGCGCGCGCCGTGCGCACCGCCTCGAGCTCGTCGGCCTGCGCGCGGCCCGTGTTGTCGGAGATCACCGCGCGGCCGATCGTCTGCCGCAGCTTCTCCTCGAGCTCGGCGAGGCGCCAGGTCAGCTCTTGCTTCTCGCCTTCGAGCTTCGCGATGCGCTCGTCGCGGCGAGCGATCGTCGACTCGCGCTCGTCTAGGACGCGCGCCTGGCCCGTCGCCTCGCGCACTTGACCGCGCAGCCGCTCCACCTCGCGGCGCTCGCGCGCCGTGGACTCTTCGGCGTGGCGCAGGCGCTCGAGCACGTCGTCCAGCGCGGCCTGGCGCTCGCGCCCGACGGCCGCCACTTCTTCGAGCCGCTGCTCGGCCGCGCTCGCGCGCGCCTCGGCCTCGGAGATCTCCTGGCGCAGGCGTTGAACGTCCTCGCGCGGCGCTGATCTGACGTCGGGCTCGGGCGCGCGCAGGCTCGCGGCGAGGCGAGCGGCCACGGCCGACATCTCCTCGGCGGTCCGGCGCGTGAGGCTCATCACCGACTCGTCGGCCTCGGCCAGCGCGCGGCGGAGCTTCGCGACCTCGGCGTCCAGCGCCGCGCGGTCGTCGGCCGCGCGGCGCAGGCGGCCGCGCAGCTCTTCGATCTCTTCGCCCTGGGCGCGCGCGATGCGCATCGCGGACTCGGACTGGACGGCCGCGTCCTCGAGCTTGCGGCGCAGCTCCGCCGCGCGCCCGTCCGCCTCGTCGACGCGAGCGCGGCTGCGGCGCTCGACCTCGTCGATGCGGCGCTCGGCGGCGGCCAGGCGCTCGCTCGCG
>DASZUD010000358.1:0-6833 GCA_035548155.1 Polyangia bacterium | reverse complement strand
TCTTCACCGACGAGGATCGCCCGCGGCCGATCCTGCGGGGGCAGATCGAGGCGCTCGCGACGCGGCCGCGCTTCGTCGCGCGCGCCGGCGCCGATGGGAGGGTGATCGCCGAGCAGGCCTGGCCGGAGGGCACGCCGCTCGCGCATGACGACGCCATCGAGCACCTGCTCGCGTGGGCGCGGGACGCGCTGGACGACCCGCTCGTCGGCGTCGGCCACCGGGTCGTGCACGGCGGCACGCGCTTCTCGGCGCCCGTGCTCGTCGACGAGGCCGTGCTCACCGAGCTGGACGCGCTGGAGCCGCTCGCCCCGCTGCACCAGCCGCACAACCTGTCGGCCATCCGCGCCGTCGCGCGGCGCGCGCCCGGTGTGCCGCAGGTGGCGTGCTTCGACACGGCCTTTCACGCGACCCAGCCGCCGATCGCACGCGCCTTCGCGCTGCCACGCCGGTACGCCGAGGAGGGCGTGCGCCGCTATGGCTTTCACGGCATCTCCTACGAGTTCGTCGCCTCGGCGCTGAAGAGGTTCGACGCGGACGCCGCCGCCGGACGCGCGGTCGTCGCGCACCTCGGCAACGGCGCGAGCCTGTGCGCGATGGCTGCGGGGCGCAGCGTCGCGACGACGATGAGCTTCACGGCGCTCGATGGCCTCGTGATGGGCACGCGGTGCGGGGCGATCGATCCCGGCGTCTTGCTCTACCTCATGCGCGAGCACGGCATGGACGCCGCGGCGCTCGAGCACCTGCTCTACGAAGAGTCGGGCCTCTCCGGCGTCTCGGGCGGCATCAGCGACATGCGCGAGCTGGCCGCGCGTTCGGAGGGTGACGCGGCGGCCCGCGAGGCCGTCGACCTCTTCGTCTATCGAATCGCACGCGAGCTCGGCTCGATGGCGGCGGCGCTCGGGGGGCTCGACGCCTTGGTGTTCACCGCGGGCATCGGCGAGCACGACGCGTCCGTCCGCGCCCGCGTGTGCCGCGACGCGCGCTGGCTGGGCCTCGAGCTCGACGACGAGGCGAACGCGCGCGGCGCGCCGCTGATCTCGCGCGCGGACAGCCGCGTGCGCGCGTGGGTGATCCCCACGAACGAGGAGGCGATGATCGCGACGCACACGCGTCGGCTGCTGGCGCGAACGGGCTGAGCGCCGGGCGGCGGCGCAAAAAGCGCGGCGCCGGTTGCCCTCGGGGGCGGGTGGGGTGTTCCCCCCCGCGAGGTACCCATGAAACGCGCCCTTTCGCTCGCCTTTGCTCTCGCTCCGGCCCTCTCGACCTTCTCCTCTGGCCTGGCCTTCGCCAGCTCTGATACACGCCTGCCCCAGGGCGCGACGTTCGCGCTCGGCGGCGACGCCGCCTACCTCCTTCGCCCCGACGGCACGACGTGGGCGTGGGGCAGCAACAGCGCCGGCCAGATCGGCGACGGCACGTCGACGACGCGCAAGAACCCCGTGCAAATCTCGATCAACTGCGCGCAGATCAGCGCGGGCGAGTCCTTCGTGCTCTGCATCGCGCCTGACAGCACGCTCTACAGCTGGGGCCTGAACGGCTACAGCCAGCTCGGGCGGACGGGCAGCATCTACTCTCCCGGCGCCGTGGGCAGCACGTCCGACTGGCGCGCGGTCGCCGCCGGCTACGACCACGCTCTCGCCATCAAGTACGACGGCACGCTGTACGCTTGGGGCAACAACGCCAGCAGCCAGCTGGGCCTCAACGACACGACGAAGCGCACGACACCCACGAAGGTGGGCAGCGACTCCGACTGGATCGCGGTCGCGGGCGGCAACGGGTTCTCGCTGGCGCTCAAGGCCAACGGCTATCTCTATGGCACGGGCCTCAACAGCTCGGGCCAGATGGCGAACGGCGGTACGGCCGCGGGGCCCAAGGTCTTCACGAAGATCGGCACGATGCGCTGGAAGTCGATCTCGGCGGGCCTCTCGCACGTGATGGCCATCAATGAAGACGGCTCGCTGTACGTGTGGGGCGGCAACGCCAACGGCCAGGTGGGCAATGGCACGGCGTCGACCACGCCCGTGACGACGCCCTTCAAGATCACGAATGCCAGCACGTGGCGCACGATGGCCGCGGGCTGGTACCACAGCACCGCTATCACCGCGGGCGGCGCCCTCTACACGTGGGGCGCCAACACGCACGGCGAGCTGGGCCTGGGCACGACCACGACGACGCCGAAGAAGACGCCGCAGCACCTGGGGACGTCGACGTGGAACCAGTACGTCCTCGCCGGGAACGGCACGACGATGCTGGTCGAGGCGGACGGCTCGCTCGTGATGTGGGGCTACGGCGCCTACGGCACCCTCGGCGTCGGCACGACGGCCGACCACAGCTCGTGGGTCGCGCCGTGGCCCTGGTACGAGAACGACGCCTGGAACTACGGCAACAAGCCCGCGCTGCCCGGCGCCGGCAGCTACCACTCGATGCTCGTGGGTCGCGACGGCATGCTCCTGACCTGGGGCACGAACAACGACGCGCAGCTCGGTGATGGCACGACGACCAACTCGAGCAGCAACTGGACGCCGCAGATTCACACCTATGAAGCGCCGTGGATCTTCGCTTCGGGCGCGGAGAAGGTCACGCACGCCATCAAGCCGGACGGTTCGCTGTGGGGCTGGGGCGCGAACGTCAACGGTGAGCTCGGGATCGCCTCGGTGGCGTACAATCAGCGCCAGCTGACGCCGGCCCAGGTGGGCACCAACAAGACCTGGGTGAAGACGGCCGAGCACTACGCGCAGATGATCGCGCTGCGCGCCGACGGCACGATGTACGGGTGCGGCGACAACTACGCCGGTCTCCTGGGCGTCGGCAGCACGACGGAGAACATCCGCACGCTGACCAAGGTGGTGACGCCGGCCGGAAAGTTCTGGGCGGCCGTGGCTCTCTCCGAGGACAACGGCTACGGCATCACGACCAGCGGCGAGCTGTACGCGTGGGGCGACAACACCAGCGGGCAGCTCGGCCGCGCGGCGAAGGACCCGGCGGCCGGCATCAACAAGCCGGCGCTCGTCGACGGCGGATTCACCGACTGGGTCTCGATCGGCGCGGGCCTCGGCTGGGCCGTCGCCGTGCGCGCGAACGGCCAGGCGTACACGTTCGGTTCGGCCCCCAACGCGAGCTCAAACACGCCGATCACGGTCCCGGGCGGCTACCGCATCGTCCTGCTCGCGTCGTCGCGCTTCTCGGCCATGGGCAAGGCGGCCTCGGGCGCCATCGTCGGCTGGGGCGAGAACAGCGCGGGCGAGATCGGCCAGGACTACACGGGCCCCGTCAGGACGATTCAGCAGACGGACTACTGGGGCATCCGCGCGATGGCGGGCGGCGCGGATCATTTCATCGGCGTCAACGCCGACTCGGGCAACGGCCACGCGAGCGGCGACAACTTCGCCGGCCAGCTCGGCGACGGCACGCAGACCACGCGCAACTATCCCGCGTCGATCACGTTCCCGTTTCAGTTTTGATCGGGGGGACCGCCCGGCGCCTCGGGCGCGGTGGTTCTTGGCCGCCCGCGACGCTTGTTTCGCCGGCTCGATCGCGCCCGCTCAGCTTCCGACTGGGCGGGTGACGGCGGCCTCGCCCGTCCAAACGACCTGGCTCACGAGGCCGGCCTCGCAGGCCTTGCCGGCGCTGCCGTCGTAGAGGCGCTCGCGCGCCTCGAAGAGGCCGGAGCGGGCGATGTCGCCCGGGCTCGTCGACAGATCGTTCGCCCGCGGGTTCGGATCGAGCACGTTGTTCGAGCACTCACGCAGCATGCGTGAGACGTACTGGGAGCAGAACAGCGACCGAGGCGGCATGCGGCCGTCCCTCTTGCTGAGCTTCTGCCCGGCGATGATCTTGACCGCCAGCTTCACGAGCTCCCAGTTGCCGAACTGGGTGCCCAGCACGGAGAAGGCGCTGTCCCAGAGGCTGGGCTCGTGGATCTTCGGCCGATGCTCGGCCTTCAGCGCCCACCAGTCGACGTCGCCGTTGTACATGCAGACGATGCGGCTCGCCGGCAGAAGCTCGGCGCCGCGGTGATCCGACTGAAAGGCGACGATGCGGTCGCCCCAGCGCGCGAGGATCGCGACGTGCGAGTAGGGGGCGTTGGAGAGGCGCTCGATCCAGCTCGAGAGGAAGTAGTGCCCGCGGAACAGCAAGATGTCGCCCGTCTGGATCTGATCGCGAAACTTCTGGTACGCGGGGCCGCCTGGGTTCGCGGGCGGACGCTGAATGTCCCAGTGGGCGTGATCCCGCGACTCCCGCGCCGTCCGCGACTTCGCCATGATTGGGGAACGTACCTCGAAGGAAACGTTCCGCAAAATCGTCAGGCCACCGTGCGGATCGCCGATGTGGTCACGCAATCGTGTCGTGCCGCATACTCGCGCCATGGGCCGGGGCCGCGCGACACTGTTGCTCTTCGCGCTGCTCGCTTCGGCGTGCGGCGAGTCGCGCGGCACGCTCGTCACGACGGGCACGACGCCGTGGCGGCCGGCCCTGGGGACGTCGTGGCAGGTGCAGCTCACGGGGACGCTCGACACCTCGATCGACGTCGCCGTCTACGACGTCGACCTTTTCGACACGCCGGCCAGCGCCGTCGAGGCGCTGCACGGGGCCGGTCGTCGCGTGATCTGCTACGTCAGCGTCGGCACGTACGAGCCGTGGCGCTCCGACGCGACCCAGTTCTCCTCGACGGCGCTCGGTGACACCGTCGAAGGCTTCCCGACCGAGCGCTGGCTCGACCCGCGTGACACGACGGTGCGCGCGGTCATGAGCGCGCGCCTGGACGTGGCGGTCGCCAAGGCCTGCGACGGCGTCGATCTCTCGAACGTCTCCCCCGAAGGGGCCGCGACGGGCTTCTCGTTCGGGACGGCGGACGTCGAGAGCTATGGCGGCTGGCTCGCGGGGCAGGCGCACGCGCGTGGGCTGGGCGCCGGGCTGGGCGGCGGCGCCGACGTCGCGGGATCGCTGGCCACGGACTTCGAATGGGCGCTCACGGAAGGCTGCCTCGGCGACGGCACGTGCGGGGCGTACGCGGGCTTCGCCGCCGCGGGCAAGGTCGTCTTCGGCGTGGAGATAGGGGCCGAGGCCGACGCGGCGGCGATCTGTCCGGCCGCCAAGCAGGCCGGCCTCGACGCGCTCATCAAGGATCGCAATTACGACGCCTTTCGCGTGGCCTGCCCTTGACGTTGACGCGAGCCGCCGCGCGATTCGTCATTTGGCGTGACTATTTTCGCGGGCCGGGTGCCACTAAGAGACCACGGCGCGATCGGCGCGCCCGACACGACTCGTCATGACGCCGCCCGCGCTCTCGATCGTCGCCCGCTCCGCGCCCGCCGGCGCGCGCCGGGGCGAGTCAGCGCGCGCGCCGCAGCCGCCCGCCCTGGCCGAGCTGTTCCGGCGCTACGCGCGCTACGTCGCGACGATCGGGTTCAAGCTGCTCGGTCGCGACGACGAGCTCGACGACCTGGTGCAGGACGTGTTCATCGAGGCGCACCGGGGTCTGCACCAGCTGCGTGACCTCGACGCCGCAAAGGGCTGGCTGGCGCGCATCACGGTGCGGCGGGCCGTTCGCCGCCTGCGCCGGCAGAAGCTGCGCGCGTTCTTCAGCCTGGAGACGCTCACCTCCGAGGCGCCCGTCGTCGACGCCGCGGCCACGCCCGAAGAGCGCGCCCACATCGCATCCACCTACCGTCTTCTCGAGGCGTTGCCGGTCCAGCAGCGCGTCGTGTGGCTGCTGCGCCACGTCGAGGGCGAGACGCTCGACGCGATCGCCGTGCTCTGCCGGTGTTCGAAGGCCACGGTGCAGCGCCGCCTGCGTGCGGCGCAGCGCGCGCTGGGGAAGGGCACGCGCGCGTGATCGCCGACGATGTGGGCGGCGGCGACTGCCGGGACGTCGTGCTCGCGAGAGTCGCGCCGCGCTGGAGCGCGACGCGCACGGAGGACAACCTCGCGATGACGTTCCGGCGGCTCGAGCGCCGCCGCCGGCTGCGCGCGGTCGGGCTCGGGGCTGCCGTCGTCGGGGCGCTCGCGCTCGCCGGTGGGCTCGCGGCGCGGCGTTCGACGGCGATCGCGACCACCCCGGCCGTGCCCGTTCGCGTGGAGGCGCGCCGGCTGCGGCTCGACGACGGTTCATCGGTCACGCTCGCTGACGCGCGCGCGCGGCTCGTCGTGGGCCCTGCGTCGGACAAGCGGGTCGAGCTCACCCTCGAGGACGGCGGAGGATCGTTCGACGTGCCCGCGCGTGGGGCGCGCGCGGTGATCGTGAAGGTGGCGCGCTTCGAGGTGGCCATCCTCGCCGCCAAGTTCGTTTTGACGCCCGAGCTCTCCGGCCCGGGCGACCGCTTGACGGTCAGCGTCTCCGAAGGGCGCGTCGACGTGCGCTGGCCCGAGGGGAGCGCCGGGGTGAAGGCGGGCGAGACGGTGCTGTTGCCGCCGCCGGCCGCGGACGCTCCGCGCGCGCCGGAGATCGAGCCCCCTCCCGCGAACGCGCCCGCGGCGCCGAGGTCGCGCTTTCGCGCCGAGGTCGCGCGTCGCGACTACGTTGCGGCGTTCCGCTCGCTCGAGCGGACGCCCACTTTGGCCGATCACTCCAGCGAGGACCTCATGCTGGCGGCCGACGCCGCGCGCCTGTCCGGCCACCCCGCCGCCGCCGTGCCGTACCTGCGGCGCCTCTTGCACGCGTTCCCGAACGACGTGCGCGCGCCCGTGGCGGCGTTCACGCTGGGCCGCGTGCTGCGGGCCGAGCTCGCGCGGCCGGCCGACGCCGCCGACGCGTTCGCGCTCGCGCACCGCCTCGCGCCGACCGGTCCCCTGGCCGTCGACGCGCTCGCGCGCGAGGTGGAGGCGGCCGCGCA
>DASZUD010000357.1:0-5795 GCA_035548155.1 Polyangia bacterium | reverse complement strand
GAGGCGCTCCGTCTCGCGGAAGCGGCGCGCGCCGTCGTGCGCGCGCTCGCGAAGCTGGTCGAGCCGCGCAGCCTGCCGGAGATTCGCTTCACGCGAAAGGCGCGCCTCATGGCCCTCGGCGCCGCGGTGGTCATCCCCTTGCTCTGGGGCGCCGTCCTGATCGCGGCCCGCCGCACGAACCTCGCGCTGGGGAAGCCCGTCACGGCCAGCAGCGTGCTGCCCGGCGCCCTCTCGCCGCCGTCGGGGCTCACCGACGGAGTCACGCACGGCTCGTACGGCGCCCACACCGACGTCGGCCGCGCGGGCGCGCCGCCGTGGCTCACCGTCGATCTCCAGGGCACGTACGTCGTCGACACCTTCAAGGTCTACAACCGCGGCGACAGCGCGTTGCAAGCCAGCCTCCCGCTGACGCTGCAGGTGTCGGAGGACGGCACCAACTTCACCGATGTCGGCACGCGGACGATCTATTTTGGGCAGGACATGCCCTGGCGGCTCGACCTCTTGCAGCCACGGCGCGCGCGCTACGTCCGGGTGCTCGGACAGCCGGGCAAGTACGTCGTCCTCTCCGAGCTCGAGGTCTTCGGGAGGCGGCCATGACGACACAGGGAGACGTGGTGCCCTCGTTCAGATCTCGACGTGACGCCTCGGCTGCGGCGTCGTCCGACGAGCCGCTGCTCGCGCGCGCGCGCCGCTGGTTGCCGACGCGGTTCCCCGAGCTCGCGATCGTCCTGTTCGGGATCGCGCTGCGGATCTCGCTCGGGCGCTGGTACCACGTGCAGGGCGGGTACGACTTCGCCGCGCACGAAGAGTACCTGCGCTACGTCCAGCAGCACGGCGCCATTCCGCCCTACGACATGAACTTCTCGGCGTACAACCCGGCGCTCTACTACGCGCTGGGCGCCCTGATGCTCAAGCTGGGGTTCTCGATCCAGGCGCTCGGCGCGATCTCCATCGTGTCGAGCTCGATCCAGGTGCTGCTCGTGTGGCTCGGCGCCGAGCTGTATCTGCCGAAGTCTCGCTTCGCGCGCGTGCTGACGCTGGCGCTGTCCGTCGTCGTGCCGGCCAGCGTGCACGTCGCTGGCCTCGTCTCGAATCAGGGCCTGAACGACGTGTTCTGCGTGGGCGCGATCCTGCTGATGCCGCAAGTGTTCCGCCGCCGCGGGCGCGCCGCTCTGGCCTGCGCCGCGGGCGCGGGCGCCTGCCTCGGGCTCGCGCTGCTCACGAAGGTCTCGGGCGCGGCCGTGTTCCTGGCGTTCGTGCTGGCGGTCGGGATCGCGATCGTGCGCGCGCGGCCCGGCGAGGACGTCGCGCGGCGCCTGCTGCCGGGCGCGGCGCTGTTCTTCGCGGTCGTCGGCGTCGTCTGCGGCTGGCACTACGCGCGGCACAAGCTGATGTACGGCAAGTTCGTGCTGGTCGCGTACGACCCGTTCACCGAGATCGACGACGTCTTCAAGATCCCGTACCTCGATCGCCGCACGCTGGGCTTCGTCGGGTACTGGGACGACGCGATCTACCGGTACCCCTTCTGGCCGTCCGCGGTGCGCCCGCGGCCGCGCTTCGGCCCGGTGCTGGTCGCGACGACGTTCTCCGACTACTACAACTTCGCGTTCGTGCCACCGCCCAAGCCGGGCGTGCCCAGCGTGACCGCCAATGGCCGGCCCATGCGGGCGGCCGCGCTGCCCTTCGCGTGCGCGTCGGTCGTGGCCGGCACGGCGCTGGCGCTGCTGTCCGTGATCGCGGGCGCGCTGGCGCTGCGGCGGCTCTGGCGGCGTGGCGACGACGGCCGGCTCGTGCTGCTCTTCGTCCCGCTCTGCGCGGTCGCTCTGCAATTGCACTTCGCAGTCCGCTTCTCGAACGACATCTCGGGGCCCATCAAGGCCTCGTACCTGCAGTTCGCGGCGCCGGTCTTTTGCGGGCTCGTGGCCCTCGCGATCGACGCGCTCTGGAAGCGGCGCGGGCTGGCGGCGCGCGCCCTGGCGATCGCCGGCATGGCGTCGATCGCCATCGTGGCCGCGTACACGATCTACGCGCGCATCATCGTGCCGATCGCTTCCTGATCGTCAGCCCGATCACAGGCCCGTCCCGGAGAGCGACGCGGCGGCCGCCCAGGGCACGGCGGCGCCCACGGTGAGCGTTCCGGGGATCGCTGTTGCCCGATGACGACGGGCCCGAAGTCGTTCGACCCCGGCGCGAGCGTGACGTAGAGGAAGTCGGTGGAGGCGGTCACGTTCGCCGTCGGACGCAGCGTGAACGACAGGCCGATCGTCTGACCCGGCGTGAGCGTCGCCGTTTGCGGATCGCTGAGGTACGTCGCCAGGCTCGTGGGTGTCAGCGCCGAGCACGCGACGCCGAACGCCGTCGCCGAGATCGAGAGTGCCTGGTTGAAGGGCAGCCCGTTCAACGTCGCCGTCAGCGTGGGCCCGGGCGCGTCGAAGGACTGCGTGATCGCGCCCCTGCGGTCGTCGTGAACCGGACGCACGGCGCGTTGGTCGGCACGTTCGTCAGCGCGGCGCGCACGACGCCGACTGGTTCGGGAGTCGTCCCGTCGGGAGGCGGCTGACAGGCCGCGAGCGCCACGCACAGAGCGGCGAACCCTCGGGGCGGTCTCATCGTCATACGCGCCCAACACCCGAGGCGGCGCAGCGGGCAAGGCCAGAACCTTGCAATTTCCTCAACCATGGCCAAGGTGGGCGCGTGCGCCTGACGAGACGCAGGTTGGGAGGCGGACGCGCGCGGCGCCTCTGCGCGATGTCGCTGGGGTTCTGGGCCTCGTGCGCGCTCGCCGGGACGAACGACGCGCGCGCGGATCTCGACGGCGCCGGGAGCGCGGTGAGCGGGTTCGCGTTCGGAGGCACCGGCGAGACGATCTTCGAGCACCTGCGCGCGTCGCTGCGCGATCCGCACTTCGGCATGCGCTTCTACGTCGCCGACAAGGTGCCGGGCACGCTTTCGAACGTGAGCGATCCCGGCAGCGCGGACGCCGACGCGCGCGCCGACGCCAAGGGCGGCAAGCACGTCTTCTGGGACGTCAGCTTCGGCGAGCGGGCGCCGCTGTTCGGCTGGTACGACATCCACCCCACGCGGTCCGTGCGCCACGCGCGCGGTTTCCAGCTGAACGTCGACGCGGCGGCGTACCTGCTGGTCGACTTCAACGCCCAATCGAGCGCCGCGATCGACACCGACTACCACATCGGCCTTTCGGCCGACGTGCGCCCCTGGGCCGACGGGTGGGATCGCTTGTCGCTGTCGTTCGGCTTCTTTCACCAGAGCACCCACCTTGGCGACGAGTACGTGCTGTCGGCCCACACGATCCAGGCGAGCCTGCCGCCCGAGGTGAACCCGTTCCTGCCATACCGCGCGAACTTCTCGTACCTCGCCTTCCCCGCGACCCTCAGCGTCGATCTCGGACCCACGAGCGCGCCGCAGTACGCGGCGCGCGTCTACGGCGGAGGGACGTGGTTCGCCATGAGCGACGTGCCCGCCGCCACGCACCCCGAGTGGCGGGCCGGCGTCGAGCTCAGCTACGGCGCGCCCGAGGCCGTCGTCGGGTCCGAGGCGCCTGCGGTGCGCGACGCCGCGTCGAGGTTCCTCTCCAACGCGAAGACGTTCGGGTTCGGCCCCGGCGCGCTGGGCGGGGGCGGGACGTCGGTGGGGGCGCGCGGCGGCCACGGGCGACGGCTGCGCCGCGGAGCGCGCACGTACATGCTCGCCTACGAAGCGCTGATCCAGCGGCAGTTCACGCAAGACCCCGCCTTCCCCGGCGAGCCTGTCTTCATCGTGGGCTCGGGCACCTGGGTCACCCACCACGCGATGGCGATGGTCATGTTCAACCTCGACACGATGCGGTCGACGTCGAACGCGCTGTCGATCTCGCTGGAGTTCCTCGACGGCCGCAACCAGCACGGCCAGCTCATCGAGTACGACACGATCCGCACCGGCGCGATCGGCCTGCAGTACTACTGGTGATCGGGCGAAGCGTCGGCGGGCGCGCAGGCACCGGCGTCGGCGCCGCCGTCGTCCCCGGCGCCACCGTCCAGCGCGCCCGGACGGCACAGGCCCGCATCCACCTCGCTCAGCGTCGAGTGGGGCGCGGGCGGCGAGCACGCGAGCGCGCCGACGAAGATCGCGGCGCCGGCCGCGCGAAGATGAAACCAGGGGCCCACGAGCACCTTTCGAGGAAACCTGGGTCTCGGTGGGGCGCTCGCAAGCGCGATTTCTCGCGCGGCGTCCCTACTTCGCGGGACGCACGACGCAAAGCTCGGCGTTCGCGACGAGGTCGCCGTCGACGAGGTGGCCGGTGACGACGACCTCGGGCGCCGGAAGGTGCTTGAGGACGCAGTCGAGGCCGTTCCCTTCGGAGGGAGCGCTCTCGCCCGCGCGCTGCAGCCGCAGCACGCGCAGCGGAGTGGCCGCGAGCGGCTCGACGGCCCACTGCCAGCCGCACTGATTGCAGCACTCGAGCGGCTCGCCGCAAACCAGGCGCGCGCCGGCCATCCGCTGGCACTGCCGGCACGCCATCATCGTGCACTTCGTCGCGGCGGTCGTCAGGTGGCCGCGCACGCGGATCTGGTCGTCGGCGGAGGCGCCCTGCTCGGGCGCCGCGCTCGAGGCGGACCCGACGTCCTCGGCGCGGCACGCGGGCAGCGCATCCTGCCATCTCTCCTGCTCGCGCAGGCCGGCGGCCAGCTTCGCGGCCGACTGTTGCTCGGGCGTCGTCGCGGCCGGCTTGGCGGGCGGCTCATCGGCTTTTTGATCGCTCCCGTGGCTGCAGGCCGTCACGGACAGGGCGAAGACGAACAGGAATCGCGAGGGGAGGGCGCGCACGGCGGCGATTATGCCCTCTCGCGCGTCCTTCCGCGGGCCCGGCTGCGTCGCTGCGTTAGAATACGGGGCCTGTGAAGTCAGCCCCGCCTCGCCCCGAGGTGCTCGCGCCCGCGGGCACGCCCGAAGCGCTCGATGCCGCGATCCGCGCGGGCGCCGACGCGGTCTACTTCGGGCTGCACGGGTTCAACGCGCGGGCGCGGGCGCGCAACTTCGGCCCGGGCGAGCTGGGCCCGGCGCTGGAGAAGCTGCACGCCCACGGCGTGCGGGGCTACGTCACGATGAACACCCTCGTGTTCGACGCCGAGCTCGACGACGCCGAGCGCGCGCTGCGCGAGGTCGCCGGCGCGGGCGCCGACGCGATCATCGTGCAGGACGTGGGCCTCTTGCGGCTCGCGCGCGCGGTCACGCCCGAGCTGCCCCTGCACGCTTCGACGCAGATGACCTGCACGGACGCGGGCTCCGTGGCCTTCGCCGCGTCGCTGGGGGTGCGCCGGGTCGTGCTGGCGCGCGAGCTGTCCTTGGACGACATCCGCGCGATCCGCGCGGTCACCGACACGCCGCTCGAGGTGTTCGTGCACGGAGCGCTGTGCATCGCCTACTCGGGGCAGTGCCAGACCAGCGAGGCGATCGGCGGCCGCAGCGCCAACCGCGGCGCCTGCGCGCAGGCGTGCCGGCTGCCGTACGACCTGATCGTCGACGGGCAAAGGCGCGATCTGGGCGAGCGGGCCTATCTGCTCTCGCCCGAGGATCTCGAGGCGAGCACCCTCGTTCCCGAGCTCATCGCGGCCGGCGTGTCGTCCTTCAAGATCGAAGGGCGCCTCAAGTCGCCCGAGTACGTCGCGGCGGCGACGCGGCTCTATCGCGAGGCGGTCGACGCCGCGCTCGAGGAGCGCACGGCGGAGCTGGCGCCCTGGCGTGACGCCTCGGCGTTGTCGTACTCGCGCGGCGTCGGGCCCGGCTTTCTGGGCGGC
>DASZUD010000356.1:0-20495 GCA_035548155.1 Polyangia bacterium | reverse complement strand
GCGATCTCCGACGCCGAAGCGCTGAACCGGCTCGTGAGCACGACGAGCGGGCCGTCGTACACGACGCCTGGATCGGGATCCTCGGCGATCTGGATCGTGTTTCTGTAGTCGCGCGTCTGCACGACGGGACCGCGCTTGATGAAGAGGCCCGTGAGCTTGATGGCCTCGTCCAGCGAGCCGCCGCCGTTCTTCCTGAGGTCGAGGATCACGCCCGCGACCTGCTCGGCCTTCAGCTTCGTGAGCAGCTTCGCCACGTCGGCCGACGCGCCACGCCCGCCGCCGTCACCCGAGTAGAACGACTGCAGGTCGACGACGCCCAGGCGGATCGTGCCGCCGCTCGGCTGTGGGACGTCGATGACGCGCGCCTTGGCCTGCTGATCCTCGAGCTTGATCTCGGCGCGCACGAGCTGGACGGTCCGCGGCGGCCCCGCCGAGCCGGCCGGCGGCAAAACGGTGAGCCGCACCACCGAGCCCTTGGGCCCGCGGATGAGCCCCACGATGCGCGACAGCGGCATGTCCGTGACGTCGACCGAATCGCCCTTCGCCTGCGCCACGGCGATGATGCGATCGCCCGGCTGCAGAAGGCCGCTCTTCTCGGCGGGGCTGCCGGGCACGAGCGCGTGGACGGTGCACGTCCCGTCCTCGTTGCTCAGCGAGGCGCCGATGCCGAACAGCGACAGGTTCATCTCGATCGACAGCGACTCCATCTCCTCGCGGCCGAGGTAGTCGGAGTGCGGGTCGTACACGTGGGTGAGCGCGTCGAGGTAGACGGCGAGCACGTCGTCGGCCCCGAGGCCGCTCATCGTGCGCAGCCGCTGCTGGTGGCGGCGCGTCAGCGTCTTGGCGATCTCGCTCGAGGGCGGGCTCTTTTCGCCGAGCTTCTCCTGGAGGAACTCGGCGCGCAGCGCCTGCTTCCAGATGCGGCGCGCCTCTTCGATCGTGCGCGGGCGCGCTGACTTGTCGCGGTCGAACGCGAACTCGTCGTGACCGGCGAAGTCCAGGTTGGCGCCGCCCGACTTGAGGAGCTCCGTCTCGTAGGCCACGCGCTGGCGCAGGCGCTCGACGTAGCGCGCGAAGATCGCGTGCGCCGGCCGGGCGTCGCCCGCGACCGTGAGCTGACGCGCCAGCTGGGTGCGGTAGGCGGCGAACTCGTCGACGTCCGACTGCAGGAACAGCGCGCGATCGCCGTCGAGCGCCTCCAGGTAACGATCCAGCAGCTTGGCCGCGAGCTGCTCGTCGAGCGGGTGATGGGCGAACTGCGACTCCGCGAGGATCGACGTGACGACGCGGGTGATGTTCGCCTCCGTCACCGTCTTCTCGGCCGAAGGCACGGCCGCCGCGCGGAGCGGCCCCGAAGCGGCCACGGGCAAAGAGAGCAGGAAGGCGAAGCCCACCGCGGCGTGACGCAAACGCGGAAGGGCACGACGAAGACGAAGCGCGTGGCTCATGCGAAGGAGTGGTGGGAACCGTGGATCGGCGCGGCGTTTTGCGCAACCTGCGCGCGTGCCTGACTTCGGCGCCTTCCCCGCGTCGGCTGGGGTGCGCGGACCCTTTCGGACCGGTTCGATGGGGTCGCGGCGTTGCCGGCGCGGCAACGGCTGTTGCTACGAGCTTGCAATCTGTGATGACGCGTCCCGTCTCGAACACAGTGATTTTGCATATTTGCAAAAAGTTTCCGTGGGCACGATTACTGCTTTGAAGACTGGCAGAACACGCTCTCGAAAACGCAAAACCCAGGCGACTGGGTGACGCAAAGCCGACGGGGCTCTTCGAGCCGGCCGGGCTACCGAAGGAGGGGACTGATGGACAGAATGACCTTGCGCCGGATCGGATGGATTGGGGCGTCACTCGGGCTGACGTCCGCGCTGATCGGGTGCGGCACCGATCTGCAGTCGGATCAGGAGACGTCCGGCGCGCCGACCGGCGGCTCCGAGACCTCGGCCAGCTACGTCGAGGCGAACAACGGCCTCACGAGCCTGAACGGCGCCAACGGCCTCAACGGCTTCAACGCCGCCAACGGCCTCAACGCCGCCAACGGCTTCAACGCCGCCAACGGCTTCAACGCCGCCAACGGCCTGGCGTCGATCAACGGCTTCAACTCGGCCAACGGCTTCAACTCCGCCAACGGGTTCAACTCCGCCAACGGCTTCAACTCGGCCAACGGCCTCAACTCCGCCAACGGCATGAACCTCGCGTACGGGCTCGACAAGAAGGACGGCCTCGCGGAGGGCGCCGGCTACATGACCAGCGAGCGCGGCCGCTCGATCGTGCAGTACATGGTGCGCTGCGCGCTCGGCTCCGGCGACAAGCTGGTGAAGCAAGACCAGTACGGCAACAGCTTCACGTTCCAGGGCGGCATGGGCCTCGCTCCGTCGTACAAGACGGGCGGCTGCAACAAGGACTGCTCCGAGATGCTGTCGGCCTGCCTCATGGCGCACGTCAACAGCTCGGGCACGCACATCCCGCTGTGGATGGCCAGCCCCGACTCGCTCGGCTGGGGCACGTCGTCGTGGTTCCCCACGCGTGAGGGCACGTTCTTCGGCCAGATGATGGTCACGAACACCGCCTACAACCTCGACGCGTACTACTGCAACGGCCCCGGCTCCGACGACAACGTCGTCCCGGGCCGCCTCGGCGCGAACCAGGGCGCGGTGCCCTACGCGAACGCCTGGCCGAAGACGGCCGGCTTCGACGGCCTGTGCGAGACGAACCACGTCGACAGGTCGGGCTACGACCACGGCAAGTGCACGCCGCACTACACGGACGGCGTCATCGACGGCGACTCGTCCTGCGTCCTCAACGGCGCGACGTACAACCACCCCGTCACCGTCTGGCGCGGCGCCACGTTCCAGGCCGAGGCGGCCGAGGGCGGCGGCTTCATCAACGGCGTGTGGACGAAGGGCGCGTACGGCTTCAACGCCAGCAACTGCTCGACGCCGGGACAGAACGGCTGCGCGCTCATCAAGGACACCAACAACGGCATGGACTACCGCGTCGGCTTCATCGGCCCGAACAAGGGCCTGAAGTTCACGGGCGTCAATGTCGCCGCCTCCGGCACGGCGAACCTGGTCGTGTACTACACGAACGGCGACGCCTACAACCTGACGCGCTACCTGCAGTTCATCGTGAACGGCGGCGCGCCGCAGGTGGTTCCCTTCGGCGGCATCCAGGACTGGAGCCACCCGCGCGGCTCGACGGTCCAGCTCACGGGCTTCAAGGCCGGCAGCGACAACACCATCTACGTCACGGCCGACGCGACGCACGCGGCGCCCGACCTCGACTGGATCGAGATCGTCGGCACGAACTCGGGCGTTCCCGCGACGGGCGTCTGCCAGCCTTCGCTCTGGTCGGTCTCGGCGTCGGTCAACGGCGGCGCGGCCGGCAACCTGACGGACGGCGACCTCGCCGCCCGCTACACGACGGGCCGCACGATGCAGGCGGGTGACTACATCCAGGTCGATTTCCGCGGCCTGGTGAACATCGCCAGCATCACGCTGAACAACACGTACACGTCGGGCGGCGACTACGCGGCCGCCTACTCGGTCTACACCTCGCAGGACGGCGTGAACTTCAGCTCGACGCCGGTCATGACGGGCGCGGGTGCGCAGGACAAGACGGTCATCCCGTTCGCCCAGGAGTCGATGCGGGCCGTCCGCATCAAGGTCACCGGCGCCACCAGCAAGTGGTGGTCGGTCGGCGAGCTCCAGGCGGACTGCTCGCTCTAACCCGCCAGCTCGGTCGTCGTCATCACCCCAGGAGGGCGCCCCGAAACGGGCGCCCTCTTTTCATTTGTCGCCGATGAGCGCCTCGAACGACGGCGATTCGCCGCCGACGTACGAGATGACGACGGGCCCGCCCTGGCCGTCGCGGCCGCGCTTGATCTCGTCCATGTCCAGCGCCCAGATCGTGTCGATGAGCTCGTCGACCGCCGATTCGGGCAGCGGTCCCGTGCGGCTGAAGACGAGGACGCCGTCGCGGTAGGCCATCAGCGTGGGCGCCTCGTCGACGTCCCACTCGCGCGCCAGCGCGGGCTCGCGCGACACGTCGACGGCGCCGAAGCGAACGTCGCCGTGCACCTCGGAGGCGTGCTCGAGCACGCGGTCGAACACGACAGAGGCCGCCTCCTTGGGGTTGCTCCAATCGACGATGGTCACGCCTTCCTCGGCGACGTAGCCGTCGAGGTGCGCCGAATCGAGCGGCTTCACCATGCTCGACCTCCCGTTCACAGATGGCCGCGCGCCGGCCTGTCGTCAGGAGACTCGACGCGCTCGCGGTGCTCCTCGGCCGCTTCGTCGATCTTCTCGGCGGGCGGCTCGTGGCTCGCCGCGCGGCGCGGGGCGTCCTCCGGCTGCTGCTCGAGCGGCTCGACCTCGCGCCCCGCCGTCACGCGCTCGGGGCTTCGTCCCGCGGCGCGATCGGCGCCCGCTTCGGCGACGCCCGTCGGCGCCGGCTGCACGGCCTCGCCCTTCCACCCCGCCCTCTTCTTGTGCGCACCCATGATCCAAACATAGGGCGTCGACATGGGCCCGCCCGCAGCGTTCAGCGCCCCTCGCTCTCGTCGGCGCCCAGCCGCGCCCACGGGACGGCCTCGAGCCGCTCGTAGCCGATCGGATCGCCCGACCGCTCGCTCACGCCGTAGGTCCCCGCGCGCATTCGCTCGAGCGCCGCGTCGATCTCCTGGAGCTGCGCGCGTGCCCGCGCGATGAGCAGCGCGCCGTCGCCTTGCTCGCGGGCGAGCTCCGCCGCATCCATCGGCTCGGGCTCGTTCTCGGCCGCGCGCGCCGCGGTCTCGCCCTCCTTGAGCTCGGCAATGGCCGCCCGTCGCGCGCGGTCGAGGCGCGCCCGCAGCGTGTCCCGCTGCGCGCGCGTGAGGCCTGCCTTGTCCCGCGGTTCTGCCCGCGCCATCGATGATGCGCTCCTTCCGGCCGCTCGGCTCAGTGGCCGCGCCCTCCGCCCCAGCGGCTGTCGGGCGAAGAGGGCTTCTCGCTCTCCGAGGGCCGCCCACCGCCGGGCTGCTCACCGCGCCTGTCGCGGCGGCTGTCGGCCGGGATCGGCGGCGGCGTCCGGCGCCCCGCTCCCGCCGACTTGCCCTTCCCGATCTCGTCGCGATCCCGGTCCGGGTCACCCGGCACGCGATGCGTCCCTTCGTCCTTGTCGTCGAGATCGATCTCGATCTCGATCTCGTCGTCGTCGACAACCATCTTCATCCCCTCCCCGGCACCAACGCCCTCAGAAAACCTAAGAAGCGCAGGGGCGGCGACAAGCCGGCGTCTGCCTCGCGGCGATGCGCGAGCGAGCAAAACGGTGCGTGCATTCGGCGGCCGAACGATGCACGTGGCTTCGGCGCAAACGAGACTATCAACCAGACCATGCAATTCCTGACGGCGCGCCGAGCGGTCCATGCCAGCGTCTTGGCGGGCGCGCTCGCAGGGTGCGCAACGTCGCAGCCCAAGGCTTCCGTCTCGAGCAGCCCGGCGGTCGAGCTGCCGATGCCGGCCCCCTCCACCGCCGCGCGCGTCGAAGCCCTGCGCCCCGATCGCGACGACGATCTTCCGCTCCCGCCGCGCGCGCACGTCGACGTCGCGGCCTGCGAGCCCGCGGGCAAGTCCGTCGTCGTCTCCGAGCGCGACGCGGGCGGGCGGCCGATGCGCTGGCGGTACTTCTCGACCCGCCACGGGCGGCGCGTGCTCACGTGCGAGGCGGTCGACGCGAACGGAGACGGCAGCGTCGATGCGCGCTACTTCTATGGCGCCGGCGGGCACCTCGTGCTCGAGCAGCGCGACCTCGACTTCGACGGTCACGCGGAGGTCGAGGCGGACTACTCGCAGTTCCAGCCGCACCGGCGCGTTGCGCACGCGGGCGCGCTCGTCCACCGAAAATAGAAAAAGGCGTGGAACCGGCCGAAGCCGGCTCCACGCCCGGGGGAGACGAGGGGCTCGCTACGGCGCCGGCAGAGAGCCGAGCACCTTCCACATGGGGCCTGGCGAGTAGTTCGTACCGTTGTACGAGCTGGCGTTGTGGCCGACGCCGGGCAGCGCGCACCAGATCACGGGGTACTTCTCCGGGCAGCCGGTGTACTTCACGCACTGGGGATACGCAGCGTCCCAGGCGCCGACGGCGGTCGTCGCGTTGCCGATGCACCCGTTGCGCGTGAGCAGATCGTCGCGGCCCGGCGCCGAGCCGTAGCTGCCGAGGCGGTTGATCGCGCCCTGATCGTTCTTGTTCGTCGGATCGAGCGGACCGATCGGGTTCTCCGTGTCGGCGGTGCCCGCGACCAGCACGGCGGCCACGGGCCCCGTGCACGGCGGCCGCACGTTGCGCATGCCGCCCTCGTCGGCGCTGATGCCGCGAATGACGTCGCCGGCCGCGCAGCCGAGCGTGTACGCCTCCCACGCGCCGCTGCTGGAGCCCGAGACGAAGACCCTCGCCTTGTCGACGCAGTAGTGCGCCTCGACGTCGGCGAGCACGGCGCGGAAGTACGGCAGCTCGGGCGTGTCGTTCCGGTTGCTGATGCCCGGGCCGCCGTCGTCGAAGCAGCCGTTCATCATCTGAAGGCCGATCTGGATGGTGCTGCCCGAGTTGTCGATCTGCATGCCGCCGCCGCCCGTGTACCCCTTGGCGGCGCCGCCACAGCCGCCGCCACCAAACGTGACGGCGTACGGCTTGTTCGGATCGTAGTTCTTGGGCAGCCGCAGGCCGTACGGCCGGAAGGTGTAGTTGTACGGCTCCTCTTTGGAGATGTTGTTGTGCACGTACTCCGTGCCGTCCGGCCCGAGGTACACGGCGTTGAGGCCCGTGATGTGAACCTCGCGCACCACCGCCTTCGTCGACGAATCACCCGCCCCGGGCGCCATGCCGCAGCCGGTGCTCATCCCCGTCGGCTTGGTCGCGCCGGTGCCGCCGGCGCCCGTCGAGCCGCCGGCGCCCGTCGTTCCAGCGGCGCCGGTCGACCCGGCCGTCCCCGTCGAGCCAGCGGTCCCGGTCGAGCCGGCCGCGCCCGTCGAGCCGCCCGCGCCGGTGCTGCCGCCGGCCCCCGTGGTCCCCGCGGCGCCAGAGCCGCCCGAGCCCGTCGTCCCGGCCGCGCCGGAGTCACCCGCGACGCCCGAGCCCCCAGGACCCGAACCTGCGTCGCCCGAGCCCGCGGCGCCCGAACCCGCGGCGCCCGAACCCGCCGCGCCCGAGCCCGCGGCGCCCGTCTGCCCGTGCGATCCGGCGTTGCCCGTGCCCGCGCCGGGCCCCTGCCCGTCGCTGAGGCTGCAGGCCGACATCGTGAGGACGCAAAGAGGGACCAAGAAAAGTGAGCTGCGGTGGTTCGCCATCAAAGCTGCTCCTGAATGAAGGTGCGCAGAAGGGACCGACAGTATTTTCGACGCGCTTCCCGACTGACAAGCTCTTAGGGCTCATTTTTCGCTGTTTTCGTCATGCGGTGAATTTCGGCGTCACGAATTGAGCACGACTGAGAAAAGGCGCGGGCGTGGCCCAATCGGGCGCGCCGCCCTTTCACGCATCGCCGAACGCATACGCACCTACAGCCACGCACCCGCCTCGGAGCGTCGTGGTAGAAGCGGGGCCGTGAAAGACACGAACGCGACCTCCGATACGGCGATCTCGGGCCGGCACGTGCTCGTCACGGGCGGCGCGGGCTTCATCGGCTCGCACCTCGTGGACGCGCTCCTCGCGCGCGGTGCCCGGCGCGTGACGATCGTCGACAGCATGCGGTTCGCGAACCAGCACCACGCCGAGCTCGCGCGCGAGCGCGTCGCGGTGATTCGGCACACGCTGGGCGCCGATCCCTTCAGCCAGCTCGCGCCCGCGCTGCACGACGTGGACCTGCTCTTTCACCTGGCCGCCGAGAAGCACAACCAGTCGCTCGCGACGCCCGAGCAGCTGCTCGCCTCGAACGTCACGGGGACCTACCTGCTGTTCGACGCCGCCGCGCGCGCCGGGTGCAAGAAGATCGTCTTCACGTCGTCGCTGTACGCCTACGGGCGCGTCGCCGGCGCGCCGCTCGTCGAGACGGAGCTCTCGCCGCCGTGGAGCCTCTACGGGATCTCGAAGCTCACGGGCGAGCACCTCGCGGGCCACGCGCGGCGCGAGCACGGCATTCGCGCGGTCTCGCTGCGCCTGTTCTTCACCTACGGCACGCGCCAGTTCCCCGGCACCGGCTACAAGTCGGTCATCGTCGGGAACTTCGAACGCCTTCGGCGCGGCGAGGCGCCCGTGATCCTGGGCGACGGCGAACAGGCGCTGGACTACATCTACGTCGACGACGTGATCGAGGCGATCATCCGGGCGATGGAGCTGCCCATCGACGGAGAGGTCATCAACGTCGGCTCGGGCGACGCGACGACGATCAACGCGCTCACGCGCACGATGATCGACGTCGCGGGCGGCACGCTCGCTCCGGTGAACGGCCCCGCCGACTGGACGGCGGGCTCGTCGCGCGTCGCCGACGTCGCGAAGGCGCACCGACTGCTCGACGGCTGGCTTCCCACGGTGTCGCTGCGCGACGGCCTCGCGCGCACCTACGACTGGGTCCGGTCGCGCTGACGGGCCGTGGTAACATGCGCGCGTGCCAGAACGCCGCGCGCGCCGCCGCCTCGTTTGGGCGGCCCTCGCGTGCGTCGGTGTCGCGGTCGCGGCCGTCTCGGCTGGCCTCCTGACGCGGCCCCACATCCCGCGCGTGGCGCCGGCGCAAGTGGGGGACGACAGCGTCGTCGAATGGCGCCCGCGACCGGAGGGCATTCCCGACGGCGGCTGCCCGCCGCCCGTCGACGAGCTGCCACCGCTGGACGGCAGCGGCCCCACCCGCTTCGCCGCGATCGGCGACTACGGCTACGCGGGACCGGAAGAAGAAGCGGTCGCCGACATGGTGAAGGCCGCGCGGCCCGAGTTCGTGCTGACGCTCGGCGACAACAACTATCCGCTGGGGGCGGCCGACAGCATCGACCTCAACATCGGCCTCTTCTATCACGAGTACATCGCGCCCTACGTCGGGCGCTTCGGCTGCGGCGCGGGGCGCAACCGATTCTTCCCGGCGCTCGGCAACCATGACTGGATGACGCCGGGCGCGCGTCCGTACCTCGACTACTTCACGCTGCCGGGCAACGAGCGCTACTACGAGGTCACGTGGGGACGGGTCGGCCTCTTCGCGCTCGACAGCGATCCCAGCGAACCCGACGGCAACACGGCCGATTCGGCGCAGGGACGGTGGTTGCAGGGCGCGCTCGCGGCGTCGAAGGCGCGCTGGAAGGTGGTCTACATGCACCACGCGCCCTACTCGTCTGGGCCGCACGGCTCCGCGACGTGGATGCGCTGGCCGTACAAGGCGTGGGGCGCAGATCTCGTGCTGGCGGGACACGACCACACGTACGAGCGGTTCGAGATCGACGGGCTGCCCTACGTCGTCAACGGAATGGGCGGCGCGGTGTTCTACCCGCTGGGCAAACCGGTGGCCGGCAGCGTGGCGCGCTTCAACCAGAACACGGGCGCGATCTTCTTCGAGGCGGACCAAACGACGCTGCGCGCGCGCTTCCGCACGACGAACGGCCTCGACATCGACGGAGTCACGCTCACGAAGCCGTGATCGCGTGAGCGCGCGCCGCATCGGCGGTCACCGCGCCGCACCGCCCGCGCGCGGGCCTTGGGGCAGTATCACCCCATGGTGCGCGTGCGCTGGATCGTGATCGCCAGCTTGGCGCTGGCGGCGTGCGGCTCGTCGTCGAACGAGCCGGTCACGGACGCCGGCGCGGACGCCGATGGCGCGCGCGACGTCGCAAGCGATGCCGCGGCGACGGCAGACGCGACCGACGCCGGCTACGGCAACCCCGACGGGCCGTGCGTGCCGGGCGTCCCGCGCTGCCACGGCGACTTCGGGTACCAGATGTGCGAGCAAGGCGGCACCTGGAGCGAGTCGCACAGCTGCGCCGGCTACTCGACGAACGGCACGACGTCGTACTGCGCGGAGATCCCCATGGAGGGCGGCGGCGAGTGGGCGACGTGCGTCGATCCGGCGTGCTGGTACTGGCTCGGGCGCGGCGCGCTCGGCGGCGCGACCGCCGTGGGGGTGTGCGAGCGCGACGGCACCATGCAGGCGTGCGGCGCGGGCGGCACGCTGGTGCCGGCGACGTGCGACGGTGTCTGCACGCGCGTGACGACGCTGGACGGACGCGCCGTCGGCTACTGCGCGCCCGCGTGCGCCGACGGCGCGCGCGAGTGTTTGGGCGGGCCGTTCTATCGGACGTGCGTCAAGGGCAGGTGGAGCGAAGCAGACGCGTGTGACGGGGCCTGCAACCCCGTCGCGACCGGCCGCGTGCCCGACATCCGCTGCGGCGGCGCGTGCGAGGCCGGCACGAGCCGCTGCCGCGCCGATCTGCTCGCCGTCGAGGTGTGCAAGCCCGACGGCACCTGGGTCGAAGATCGCGGGTGCCTGCGCGGGCGGTGCCGCCCCGCGGGCCCGCAGGCCGAGTGCGAGACCCAGTGCGTGCCGGGCGAGCACCAGTGCCTCTTCGACGGCGCGGGGAGCGAGCGCGTCTGCGGCGAGCAGGGGCTGTGGATGGCCGAGACGCCGTGCGCGTCAGTCACGACGACGTGTCGGCTGAGCGGCGACGTCTCGCTCGGATGCGTCGAGTGCGTCGGCGCGCGCCCGGGCGGCGGCAACGCGTTCGGGGTCGCCGACCAGCGGTGCGGCGCGAGCGGCGGCGTCCAGACGTGCAGCGCCGACGGTCATTGGCTGGACGCCGTCTCGTGCCGCGAAGGAGCGCGGTGCGTGCCAATGGCGCACGACGTGAGCTCGCTCGCGGCCTGCCAGCCGCTCTGACTGAGCCGAACGCAGCCTCACGGCCGCGTTCCCAAGTCGACAGCGTTCCATTCGCCGTAGGTAATTTCGCCGTTGTTCGTCTCGAACGAAATACCAGCGCCAAGCCAAGGTGGCGGCGGGGCGCTCGGATCGCCGCCCCAGCATTTCACGTTCTCGTCGGCGAGGATGACGCACGAGAACCTGGACCCACCGGAGGAGATGGCCGTCGCACCGCCGCCTGTCGCTATGTGCCCCCGCGCGTCGCACCAATACGCGCCAGAACACGGCTCACCGGGGCACTGAACGGACCCATCAGAAAAAACGACACAGAGGTATCCTGCCCATTGCATGCCGAGCGCCGTCGCAGGACTTGGCAAATTGAGGGGCAGTGTCGCCCCGATGGGCGCTGAACAGACGACAGTGGTGCTGTCGCTGAGCCCGCACGTAGGGGCCAGATTGGCTCCTGAGAGGGCCAGGAACGTCTGACTCGCAGCAAAAATCGAAGCACCGCCGGGCGATGACGGCAGGTTCGGACTGACAGTGCCATCGGAATAGAGGGCGACGACGCCCTGACCGGAAGCCGTAAGAGATTTGACCGCTTTCGCGGGTAGCCCTGCTTGCAATTGAGGGCCATCAGACGATGCGCGCCAACACCACACCGTCTCGTCTTCGGCTGCGGCACAGGCCACCTCATTGCCAATGGCAACATCAAGGACTCTTCTGCCCCCGAAGCTCAGCGGCTGAACATTGTCACCCGTTTCATTCGGTGCGTCGCCAATGTCATCGGGGAAATGACCGTTCAGGCCAGACCAACCCCAGCACTTCAGTGAGCCGTCGTCCAAGATCGCGCAGGTGTCGTATCGGCCGGCGGCGATCTTCGTAGCCGTGCGACCGATTCCGAGATCTACGAAAGGCAACGCATTGCCCATGTCGGCGGGGCTATTGCCGCGCATTTGCGCGTCGCCATAACCAAGTTGCCCGTGCCCATTGTCGCCCCAACACTTCACACGGTGGTTGTCCAACAAGGCGCACGCATGAGTCTCTCCGGTAGCGATCGCGATCGCGCGGTAGCGGCTCATCGGCTGGGCATCGTCGATGCTCGCCTCGCCCGTCGTCGCATCCTTCGCACCCGCGTCGGCGATTTCACCGCCGCTTCCGCCGACACCAGGGCTCCCATCGACACCGGCACTCCCACTTGGTTGGACGTCATCGGTGCTGCCGTCGGAAGAGGCCTGAGCATCGATGAAGCCGCCGGTGCCCGCGGCACCGGCCCCTCCATTATCCCGAAGAGCCCCGCTGCCGCACGACGGCAGCATCATCACTGCACCAGAAAGAAAGCCGAATCGGGCCAGTTTCAAAGCCGACGACGCGCCATGCCACTGCACCCCCCGGGATAGAGAGAGTCGGATTGAGTAGCACAGAATGACGAGGCAACGGAGGCGAGAAGACGCCAAAATTCCGGCAGCCGTGCCTAGAGCCCCTAAGGGGCCACTTGTGCGTCGATCTGAGGGCTCGCCTAGACTAGTTGACTTTCTCGACTGAACGTTCAGTTGGCGTCGACGTGGAGAAACCCTCCGGCATTGCGGCAGTTCGAGGACAGGGACAGGGATCCTCTCGATCGACGTCTCAACGTGCGTCCGTGCGACGCTACTGCGTGACGATCAGCGGCACGGCGCCGCTGTCGACGGGGTACATCCCGTCCGTCCACGTGGCTGTGACGTTGACGCCCGCGGCGCTCGTGGGCGCGAGTCCCGTCGCCGTGAAGAGGAAGCCCGTGCCCATGACGACGCCGGTATCGAGCGAGACCTTCGTGCCGTCGTCGGCCGCGAGCGAGATCTGCGCGAGCGTGGCGCCCGGGATCGGCGCGCCGTCCGCGTCGAGGATCGTCACGAGCGCGGTCGCCTGTCCGCTGACCGCGATCGACGCCGGCGAGAACGGCGCGAGGTTGACGCTGGCCGGCTGGGCCGGCGACGCGAACGGCGTCGAAGCAACGCCCGTCACCGTGGCGACGATCGCCGCCGTGCCCAGCTTCACGGCGTGAGCCGTCACGACGAGCCCCTTGGCGTCAGCCGGGAACAGGTACACGCCCGTCGGATCCGCCCACGTCGCCGTGAGCTCGGCGTCGACGCGCGTGCCCTTGGAATCGACCGGGACCGCCGTGAGCTCCACCGCCGAGCCGACGCGCACGGGCCCCTGCGGGCCGCTCACGAGGACGCCCGAGATCTGCGCGATCGTGAACGACAGCGGGTTGCTCGTGACGTCGCCGAACGAGACCGTGACCTTGGGCGAGTCCGTCTTGGCGCCCGTGAGCGCGAAGGTGACGGTGCCGTCGCCCTGCGGGATCCCGGGGCCGACGCTGGTGAAGCCGTCGGCGCCCGACACGGTGAGGCTGGCCGCCGACGTGAACCGCGCGGCCGCGCCGCGGGCGCCGAGCGCCGTGGCCGTCAGCGTCGTCGACGCGCCGGGCAGCACGTGCGACGCGGGCGCCGAGATCTGGATCGACGCGGGCGCGACGATCAAATCGACCATGGCGGTCGACTGGTTGCCGCCCGAAACAATTTTGGCGACCAGCCGCGCCTCGCCCACGCCGATCGCGGTCACCTTCACCGTCGTGCCGGTCGCCGACAGGCCCAGCACCTGCTCGTCGGGCGTGCTCCACGTCACCGCGACAGAGTCGCTCTCGGCCGTGCCGGCCAGGCCGACGGCCGTGAAGGTGCGCGTCTCCCCGATCGTGAGCGGGCCCGTGTCGCCCGTGATCTTGAGGCTGGTCACCGTGATGAACGCGAACGTCGCCGTTGCCTGCATGCCCGTCGCGTTGGCCGTCACGGTGCAATCACCGGGGGCGGTCTCGTGCACGGAGACCGTCGAGCCGGAGCCGCCCACGAGCGTGCACGCGCCCGAGGCCGCCCAGCGCGCGTCGGCGGCGAGCTCCTTCGTGCCGTCGTATGCCGCGGCCAGGCTGAGATCGTCGCCCGAGGCCACCATCGCCGGCAGCGGGGTCCCGTCCGCGGCGAGGATGACCAGCTGCCCGCGTGACGCCGCCACGTTGACCACGATCTGCGACGAGCGCCCGCCTGCGCTCGCCGTGATGGCGCCCGCGCCCAGGCCGACGGCCCGGACCCGGATCGAAGGGCCCGTGTTCGCGCCCGTTCGCTCGAAGGCCAGCGAACCGGACGCCGCCCACGTCGGGGTCGCGGGGATGATCCGCCCGGCCAGGTCCGTCACCGTGGCCGCGTACGTCACGACCTCGCCGCGCGTGAACGACTTCGGTCCGGTCAGCTCGACGCCGCCGATCGTCGCCAGCACGGTGATCGTGACGGCGCCCTGGAAGCTGCCGGCCACCACGGAGACGCGCGCCGTCCCCGCCTTCTCGGCGTGCGCCGTGATCGACGCGCCCGACGTCGAGCCGAGGCTCACGATGGATGGATCGTTCGTCGTCCACACGGCGCGCGCCGGATCCACGTCGCCCGACGGCGCCAGCGCCGTGAGCGTGATGGCGTCGTCGACGAGGGGCGCAGCCGACGACGCCATCACGACGAGGCCCGGCGAGCCGGTCTCGAAGGTGGGCCGCTGCAGCGGGCACCCGGCGAGCGCCAGCAGCCACGCCAGGCCGAGCGCGCCCAGGGGCACGCGCGCCGCGAACTTCACGAAGAGCTCTCTCGAGGTCATGCTCATGGTCTCATCCGAGTCGCAATCACAGTCGAACGACGAGGCCGGCCTCGACGGCGTACCCGGACAGCGACGCGTTCGGCCGATCGTTGGCGTACGCGAACGCGTCGTAGGCGACGCCCAGCCGCAAGGCGGCGCGCTGGATCGCCTGCACGTCGACGCCCGCCGACGCCGCAGCCACCGCGCCGATCTGCGCCGAATAGCGGAACGTCGACGGATCGTTGCTGGACATGTACGCGAGCCCCAGACGCAGGCCCACGTACGGGTTGAAGAGCTGGCGCGCCGCGAACGCATGGGCCGTGCCGACGACGTTCAAGCCCGCGACGTTGAGCGGCGTGCCGCCGCCCGCCTGGCCCGCGCCGAGGTACGTGACCGCCAGCCCCAGATCGAGGCGCCGCGGCAGCCGCGCGCCCGTCGTGACGCGCAGCTCGTGCTCCAGCATGGGTCCCGAGCCGCCGCCGAACGGACCGCCGTAGCGGCCATAGACGCGGCTCCCGTTCGGCGAGAAGACGTGCGCCTCGTAGCCCACGTCCAAATTCTGGCGAATCGAGCCGCTCCGCTCGGACGGCGCGCCCTCCGGCATGTCGACGCGCAGGCCGCCTTGGACGACCAGGCCGCCCACGCTGGCGTCGCCCGCGGCGTCCGCCGTGAGCAGCTGGAAGCGCCAGCCGGCGTCGACGAACAGGCCGACGCCGCGGTAAGAGACCGCGCCGCCCGCGTGCGGCATCACCTGCAAGACGCCGCCGGTCTCGACGGCCGGCGTCGTCATCGTGCTGCTCTGGAGCACCCCCGCCGTCGCTTCGGCGCCCGCGAAGACGCCGCCGCCCACGGCGCCGCGGCGAAAGGGCGCTAGCGCGATCGACCAATCGACGCCTGCGCCGTAGTACGCCACCTGCGCGCGGTCGCTCCTGTCGGCGCGGCCCGGCGACCAGCGCGTCGACTCGAGATCGAACACCACCGCGCCGTGGCCGTACTTCGTCGCGAGCGTGAGCCACGAAAACACGAGGCCCGCGCCCATGTGCTCGGCGCCCGTCGGATCCTTCGCCATGACGGCGCTGCGCACGCCGACCTCGAACGACGGCGGCCAGGAGACCCTGGGCGCGGGGGACGGGACGACCTCGACGACCGCCGGCGGAGGGGCGGCCGGTGGCGCCGGCTCGTCGGCGCGCGCCGCGCCGGCGCCCAGCCAGGTGAGCCCGAGGCCGAGCGTCAGGATCCGCCCGCGCAGGGGGCCCGCCGAAAACCAGGTGATCATCGCGTCTCCGGGTGAGAGGTTAAGACGAAGGTCGCCCCGGCCAAAGCATTAGTCTTCCCCCCGCCGCCCTTCGCTCCCATGACCTACTACGAAGTGCTCGAGATCGATAGCCGCGCGACGAGCGAGGAGATCGAGCGCGCGTACCGCCGCCTGGCGCGGCAGGTGCACCCCGATCTGCACCCGGGCCTGGGAGCGTCGGAGCGCACGAACGCCGAGGCGCGCATGAAGCTGCTCAATGAGATCCGCGACACGCTGACGGATCCGCTGCTGCGCGCGGGCTACGACGAACGGCTGCGGCTCGAGGCGGCTCAGCGCGGCGGCGCAGCGCGCGCCGCCGCGCCGCCCCCCGTCGCGACGGAGACCGACGCCCCGACGGACGAGGACGACGGGCGCCGCGGCCGGCCCGCGCTGTGGGCGGGGCTGGTCATCGCGACGCTCGGCGCGGGCGACCTCGGGATCGCCCTCTTCTCGGGCGCGCGGCGCGCGACCGACGAGCCCAGCGCCGAACGCCTCGATCTCGACGCGGGGCGCGACACCACGCCGCTCCTCGTCGCGCCTGTCGCGCCCAAGCACGCCGCGCCCGCGCCCCAGCCGGAGACGCGCCCCGTCCACGCGCGGCAGCGTGGGCGCTTCGTCATCCGCATCGGCTCGACCGCGGACGACGTCTTGCAGGCCCTGGGCCCGCCCGATCGCTACGAGCCGGGCCGCCACCCCGGCGAGGCCGTCCTGCACTACGGCCGGCTTCGCCTCGAGATCAGGAACGGCCGCGTCGTCGGTGGCGACGCGGCCCGCTGAGCGGCGCTACGGGCAGGTCGTCACGGCCGTGCAGGGCGACGCCTTCGTCAGCGAAGAGCCGACCCCGCTCGTGACGTAGTCCGTGTTCACGCTCGGTACGGCGTTGGCCCAGGTCATGTCGTCCGCCGTGACGCTGGCCAGCGCGCCGGTGATGCGAATGCCGACGTGGCCCGAGCTGTAGCACCACACCTGGTTGCGGCTGGTCGGGTCGCACGAGCCCGCAGAGTTCAACAGGTACGGCGGGTTGGTGCCCACCGGGTTCTGGGCCGCCTCGACGAGGATCTGATCGCCGCCGTTGTTGTGGATCGTGTTCGCGGCGAACCCGTTCAGCGTGCTGGAGGCGTGGAAGTCGACGCCGCCGGCCGTGTTGCCCGAGATGTCGTTGCTCTGCAGGTTCTCCTGCGTCGTGCCCGTGACGCTCTGGTCGATCAGGACGCCGTAGCCGGTGTTCTGCTGCAGCTTGCTGTTCTTGACGGTCGCGACGATCGAGCCTCCGACCGTCGCGGCGCCGTGCAGGTACACGCCCGAGCCGCCGTTCGACTTCGTCGTCAGGCCGTCGACCACCAGCGCCGTGCTCGTGCCCAGCGGCGCGCGCGCCACCTCGATGGCGTGGCCCGTGTTGCCCGTCGCCGTCAGCGACGTCAGCGTCGCCGTGGCGGCCGTGGCGCCCGAGCCGCCGTTGAGGTCGACGTACATGCCGTCGCCGCCGTTGTTCGTGAGGCTGGCCTTGCGCATGTCGATCTTCGAGCCCGCCGTCGTGCCGTTCACGTTCACGCCGTGCAGGCCGTTGCCGGTGAAAGACAGCGCCGCGTCGCTGGCGACGCCCAGGTTGATGGCCGCGGCGCCCGTGATCTCCAGGCCCGACTTCTTCGTCGAGCCCGTGCCGTTCGCCGACAGCGTCAGGTAGTTCGCCGTGAGGCTGCCGCTCGAGATCAGGATGCCGTCGCCGCCGTTGTTGCTGGCCGAGATGGGCGCAGACGCCGTCGAGTTGAACTGCAGCGTCGACGACGTCGCGTTGATGCCGTTGCCGACGTTGCTCGTGTACTGCGCGCCCGCGTTCGACACCAGCGTCGCGCTGCCGGTGACGGCGACGCCGTCGCCGCCGTTGCTGGCGATGGTGCCCGCGCCCACCGTCAGCGTGCCGCCCGAGAGCGTCACGCCGTTGCCGGTGTTGGACTTCACCATCGTCGTGCCGCCGCTGCCCAGCGTCACCGAGCCGGCCGACTGCGTGAGGCCCGCGCCCGCGTTGTCGTGCACCTGGACGGCGCCCAGCGTGCCCGTGCCGCCGTTCACCAGCAGGCCGCCGCCGTTGTTGTGGTGAACGTCCGCGCTCGTGAGGGTCACCGCGGCCGTGCCGCCCGACGACTCCTGCGCGATGCCCACGCCGGTCATGTTGCGCACCGTGAGCGACGTGCCGTTCAGCGTCGAGATCGCGCCGGCCGCCGCCTTGACGCTGACGCCGTCACCCGCCCCGCTGTTGACCGTGACGGTGTTCGCCGAAAGCGTACCGTTGGTCAGCGCGACGCCCGTGCCGTTCGTGTCGATCGTGCTGTTGTTCAGCGCGACGGCGACGCCGGAGGTCGTCGCGACGGCGACGCCCGTCGTGAAGCCCTGGACCGTGACCGCGTTCAGCAGGCCCTGGCCGCCGCCCGCGACGCTGATGCCGGTGGCCAACGTCGTTCCGTTCGTGCCCTCGAGCGTGACGGTGTCCACGGTCGCGCCCGCGCCGGTGACCACGAGGGCCGCGGCGGTCGCGTTGCCGTTCTCGTTGAGGATCGTGAAGCCCTCGATGGTCGACGAGCTGCCGAGCATCACGCCCGCCGGCGCGCTCGAGTTGAAGCCGATGACGTAGTCGCCCGGCGTCGGCAGCGAGTCCGACGTGGTGAGCGTCACGCCCGCGGGGACGACGAGCGGGAACGTCTCGGCGTTGAAGGTCTGCGGGACGCTGGTGCTGGTCGCGACGACGCGGGAGCCGGCCGTCGCCTGCGAGAGCGCCTTGCCCAGCGTGCCGAAGCGGCACGACGGCGGCGAGCTGATGCCCGTCGGGAAGATGGCAGACGTGTCGGCGCCGTTCAGCGGATCGGCGAAGTAGTCGCCGCCCGAGTGCTCGGCGCACTGGCAGGACGCGACGCCCGACCTGGTGCCGCACACGAGCGAGATCGCCGTGCAGTCGTTCGGCTGCGACCAATAGTGGCAGCCGCTCGGCCCGTCGCTGACGCAGGTGAGCACCGTGTTGCCCTGGCAGACCGTCGCGCCCAGCGTCGTGCAGCCCGTGCCCTCCGTCGTGCCCATCGCGGGGCACTGGCAGGCGCCGACGCCGTCCGCGCCGCGGCACGTCTGCACGCCGACGCAGCTGATGACGTTCGACTGGATATGGCAGCTGTTCCCGTCGTTCGCGCAGCTCGCCTGCTTCGCGGTGCCGCCGTCGACGCAGTACGTGCCGCCGACCGCGCCCGCCGGGCAGGTGTCCTTGCAGGTGCAGCCGCCGCCGAGGCCCGTGCCCTCGCACGTCTGGTGCGGGCCGCAGGCCGTGTCGTTGGCGGCGTTCGAGTAGACGCAACTCTGCGCGTCGACCTGGCAGAGCGACTGCGTCGACGAGCTCGAGCAGAACGAGCCCGCGCCCGTGCAGCCCGCCGGCGCCGCGTTGCAGGTGCAGGCCGCGCCGCCGGCCGCGCCGGTGCACGTCTGGTGCGCGCCGCAGGCGACCTGCGTGCTCTGCACGGTGACGCAGCCGTGCGGGTCGGCGACGCAGGTCGTGATCCCGCCGCCGTCGCAGTACGTCCCCGCGCCGTGCGAGCAGATCGCGGGCGCCGGGTTGCACTGGCACGACGCCGAGCCGGCGCCGCCCGAGCAGGTCTCGTTTGCCGTACACATCGTCGAGCCCACCGCGCTCACGAAGAGGCAGTTGTTCGCGTCGCGGCCGCAAGTCGAGACGTTGCCGCCGTCGCAGAACGGGCCGGTGGTCGTGCACGTCGTGGCGTTGCACTCGCAGACGCCCGTGCCGCCGTTGCAGGCCTGGTGCGCCCCGCAGCTGGTCGTGCCGGCGTTGTAGACGCAGTTCTGCGCGTCCTTCGCGCAATTCGCCGACTGGCTGCCGTTGTTCACGCACAGGTTGCCCACCGTGGAGCCGCACGTCGCGTCGGTCACGCACGAGCACGAGGCCGCGCCGCCCGAGCCGCCGCAGGTCTGGTGCGCGCCGCAGGCGACGGCCGCCTCGGCGTAGACGCAGTTGTTCGAGTCGGCCTTGCAGGTCGACACGCTGGTGCTGGTCGCGCAGAACGTCGAGTTGGCGCCGGCGGCGCAGTCAGCGGGCGGCGAGTCGCACGAGCAGGCCGCCGTGCCCTTCGGGCCCGTGCAGCTCTGGTGCGTCGGGCAGGCGGTCGTCGAGGCGACGTAAGGACAGTTGTCGGCGTCGAGCGCGCAGTGCGAGATCGAGCCGGCGCCCGCGCACAGCGTGTCGCTGCCGGTCGCGCAGCTTGGATCGACGTTGCACGTGCAGCTGGCCGCGCCGGCCACGCCCGTGCAGCTCTGGCGCTGGCCGCAGGCCACCGCGGCGCCCGTCGCGTAGTAGCAGCCGTCGGCGTCCAGCGCGCAGTCGAGGAGCCCGTTGCCCGAGCAGATCTTGCCCGTCACCTGCGCCGTCTGGCAGGCCGACGCCTGGCAGGTGCAGGTGGCCGTGCCGCTGCCGGCCGAGCACGCGAGGTGCGCGCCGCACGAGGCCTCGGCGCTCCACACGGTGCAGCCTTCCGAGCCGTCGACGCACGTCTGAATCCCGCCCGCGCCGCCGCACTTCTTCGCGCCCAGCGCGCAGGCGTTCGTGCACGCGGCGTCGCTCGCGTCGCCGCCGTCACCGGCGTCGGCCGCGTCCGACACGCCGCCGTCGCTGCCGGCCGCCGCGTCCGCTGCATCCGCGGCGGCATCCGCGCCGGCCGCGCCCGTCGTCCCACCGCCGCCGTCATCGCCGGCCGCGCCCGTCGT
>DASZUD010000355.1:0-12900 GCA_035548155.1 Polyangia bacterium | reverse complement strand
AATCTGTCCGGTACCGGCATCCCGCAGATGTTCCAGTCGATCGAGGTCGGCTGGATCAACTACCAGAACGCGCCGCCCGGATTCGTCGCGTGGATGGACGAGCTCGCGATCGACAACACGCGCATCGGGTGCGCGAACTAGCGGCCGGCCGGTTGCGCAACCGACCACTTGTTGCGCAACCGTAAGCTGCGCAACTGCCCGGGAAAAATAGACGATTTTGCGCTCGTCCTTCTTTACAGCCGACGGCGCTCAACCTACCCTCAGAAACGGTCGAATTGACCGACCCCTCTCTCGCAGAACCCCGACTCTGCGAGATCCCCTCGGAGGTGCTTTGCCGTGAGTCGTTTCACCCCGGCGCGTTTGTTCTTGTTCGGTGCGCTGTCCGCGTGTCTCGCCTGTAGCGCCGGCGAGATAACGGGCGGCACGAGCCCCATGACGGGATCCGGCGCAGCCGGTGACACGCCCTCGGGCGTGGGCACGGGCGCCGCAGGCAACGGCGGCGGCGCGGGCAGCGGCGCAACGGCCGGCTCCGGCGCACCCGCCGATCCGAACGCGGCCGGCGTCATGCCGATGCTGCGGCTCACGAACCGCGAGTACAACAACACCGTCCGCGATCTGCTGGGCGACACGACGCAGCCCGCGTCGCAGTTCGCGAGCGATCGCGATCCGACCTTCGAGTTCCGTCGCGCGGGCACGGTGGCCGTTCAGGACGCGACGCTGATCCGCGCCGCCGCCGAGAGCCTGGCCGCGGCCGCGGCGCCCAAGCTGGTGAACGGCCAGCTGCTGCCCTGTGATCCCAGCGCGACGGGCGAGGACGCGTGCGCGCAGAAGTTCATCACGACCTTCGGCCGCCGCGCCTACCGCCGTCCGCTCGCCAGCGACGAGGTGACGCGCCTCACGACGCTGTACACGGCGGCGCGCTCGACGCTGAAGCTCTCGTTCAAGGACGCCATGGGCGTGCTGATCGAAGCGATGCTGCAGGCGCCTCAGTTCCTCTATCACTGGGAGGCGGCGCCCACCGAACCGAACATCAAAGAGGGCGCGGTCGTGCGCCTGGGCGCGTACCAGATCGCCTCGCGCCTCTCGTACTTCATCTGGGGCTCGATGCCCGACGAGGCGCTGCTGCAGGCGGCCGCCGCCGGGCAGCTCGACACGGTCACCGGCGTGCAGACGCAGGCGCGACGCCTCCTCGCCGACGCCAAGGCGAAGGACACCGTCTCGGCGTTCTTCGTCGACTGGATGGGCCTCGACGGGTTGGCGGCGCGCACGAAGGACACGAACGTCTACAAGACGTACACGGCGGCCACGCAGCAGGCGATGATCGACGAGACCAGCGCCTTCGTGCAGAACGTCGCCTTCGGCGGCGACGGGCGCCTGGCCACGTTCCTGGGCGCGCCGTACTCGTTCCTCAACTCGACGATCGCGCCCCTCTACGGCGCGACGGTCACCGGATCGGCGATGACGAGGACCGATCTCAACCCGATGCAGCGCTCGGGCCTGCTGACGCAGGGCGCGTTCCTCGCGCTCACGGGCAGCGCCGACACGTCGAACCCGGTTCGGCGCGGCAAGTTCATCTTCACGAAGCTGCTCTGCAACCAGATGCCGCCGCCGCCCGCGAACGTGCCGCCGCCCGCGCCCGCCTCGGCGGGCGGCACGACGCGCCAGCGCTTCACGACCCACGACCAGAACGACTGCGCCAAGGGCTGCCACGGGTTGATGGACCCGATCGGCTTCGGGTTCGAGAACTACGACGGCATCGGCCAGTACCGCACGACCGACAACGGCCAGCCGGTGGACGCGACGGGCTCGATCACCGTCGACGGCAAGACGCAGACGTTCCATGACGCGATCGGCCTCATGGGCATCCTCGCGCAGAGCCCCACCGTGCGCGCCTGCTTCGCGGGCGAGTGGTCGCGCTTCGCGCTGTCGCGCACCGACACGAAGGCCGACGCCGCGTCGCTGCAGTCGACGGCCGCCGCCTTCGCGTCCGACACCGCCAACCTGCAAGATCTCATGGCCGCCGTCGCGACCATGCGCAGCTTCCGTTACCGCAGCCCTTCGCCGGGAGAGATGTAATGAAGTCGATTGGCCAAGCTCCCGTTGGGAAAGCTCCCGCAATCCGCACCAGCACCACCCGCGCGCGCCTCTCGCGGCGCGCCTTCCTGCGCGGCCTCGGCGCCAGCGCCGCCCTGCTGCCCATGCTCGAGTCCGAGTGGGCGCACGGCGCGACGGCCGCGCCGCCCAAGCGCATCGTGACGATCGCCTGGAGCAACGGCGTCGCGATGCCCAACTTCTACCCGACCACCAGCGACCCGACGGCCAGCACGATCCTGGCGCCGCTCGCGCCCGTGAAGGCGAAGACGACCCTGGTCGCGGGCGTCGACTTCAAGAACATGCTCGACACGAGCCACAACTACGACGGGCACTTCTCGTTCCCGACGATGTTCACGGGCACGTACAAGAACACGGGTGGGCAGAACTGCACGGCCACGGGCGCGTCGATCGATCAGGTCGTGTCGACGAACGTCGCGAAGACGGTGAACCTGCCGGCGCCGCTGGTGGTGATCACGCCGCAAGGCAAGTCGACGAGCTACCGCGCCGACGGCTCGGAGAACACGGGCGAGACGAAGCCGGACCGCCTGTTCACGAACCTGTTCTCGAGCGTGTCGATGCCCAGCACGATGGTCTCGGCCCAGCAGGCGCGCCGCAAGAGCGTCATCGATTACCTGCTGCCGGAGCTGCAGGGCTTCGCGCAGCGCCGCGGCACCGACGACAAGGCGCTCATCAACGCGCACCTCGATTCGATCCGCCAGGTCGAGCAGAGCCTGACGGCCACGGCCACGGGCGGCGCGGGCTGCATGCCGGTCTCGCCGGGCGCGCCGTCGGCGTATCAAGACCAGATCAAGGCGTTCAACGATCTGGTCGCGATGGCGTTCCGCTGCGACATCACGCGCGCCGTCTCGATGTCGTGGGCCGACGACGGCGGCAGCGGCCCGTACACGATGCCGTTCCTCAACCTCAACGATCCCACGTCGATGGCGATCGGCGAGGTGCACAACATCGCGCACGAGGGCAGCGCCGGCTACGCGAAGAAGACGATCATCGACACCTGGTACATGCAGCAGCTCGCGTACCTCGCGACGAAGCTGGATGGCAGCACCGAGGGCACGGGCACCATCCTCGACAACAGCCTCATCATCATGGGCAACGACATGAACGAGGGCTCGTACCACGCGGTGAGCAACATCCCGTACGTGCTCGTGGGTCGCGCGGGCGGGGCGCTGCAGGCGGGCCGCATCGTCAAGGTGGGCAAGTGGGCCACGGCCAGCGGCACCTACTGGACCAGCGGCAACACGGGCGTGCCGCACAACCAGCTGCTCGCGACGATCTCGAACCTCTTCGACGTCCCCGCGACCAGCTTCGGCACGGGGTACTCGGGCACGCTCACGGCGCTGGCGTAAGGCTCGAATCGACGAGCCGGCAGCCCGAGCGCGAGGAGGCGCCCGAGGCCGTGCTGCGCGCCGTGCAGGAGTTCGTGCCGGCCGGCGCGCTGACGCGCAGCTTGCTGCCGCAGCGGGCGTCGCTGTACCGTCGGCGCATGTGCGAATGGAGCGCCCCCGAGCTTCTGCGTGGCTGGAGCCAGCGGGCATCCGCGGCGCTCGGGCGCCTCGGCGCCGTCGAGCTGCGCACGCTGGACGACGGCGAGCAGGCGATCCTCGACGTGCGCGGCGTGGGCTCGTTCACCGCGTGGTCGTCGGGCCTCTTGGAGCTTTCATGCCGCGGCGAGGTGCTCACCGAGCAGCGCCACGGCGTCGGCGCCGCCGAAGCCGTGCTCGACGGTTGGCTCACGCAGCTCGCCCGCTAGCTAGACGGCAGGCAGCCAGCAGCGCACGGCCAGCCCGCCGCCCTCGCGCGGGTGCAGCGAGAGGCGCCCGCCGTGCGCCTCGACGATCTCGCGGCAGAGCGCGAGGCCGAGGCCCGTGCCCGTCTTCTTCGTCGAGAAGAACGGCAGCAGCGCGTTGCGCAGGACCTCGGGCGCCATGCCCTTGCCGCGGTCGGCGACCGTCAGCTCGACGCCGCCGGCGTCCTCGCGCACCGACAGCGTCACCGCCTCGGGGGCGCTGCCCGATTCCGCCGCGTTCTTGAACAGGTTGATCAGCACCTGCTGCAGCTGGCCCGCGTCGGCGACGACGGGCCCGGCCGGCAGCGCGCCCTCGACGGCGAACGTGTAGAGCCCCTCGACGCCGGCCAGAAGGTCACGCCACGGCACGGCGCGCTTCGCCGGCAGCGGCAGGCGCGCGAAGCTCGCGTACCCGTCCAAAAAAGTCTTCAAATGATTCGCGCGCTCTTCGATCGTGTCGAGCGCCGACGCGAGGCGCTGCTGGTGCCCCGCCGGGTTCGCCGTCATGAGGCGCGCCGAGTGGACCAGCGACGTCACGGGCGCGAGCGAGTTGTTCACCTCGTGCGACAGCACGCGAATCGCCTTCTTCCACGTCTCGATCTCCTTGCGCGCGAGCTCTTTCGTGAGCGGGCGCAGGAGCAGCAGCGTGTGCCGCTGCGTCGACAGCTCGAAGCCGTGCTTCGACAGGTGGAACGTCTCGGGCTCGTCGGCGTCGCCGCGATCGCACGTGAAGAGGATGTCGCGCTCGGCCTTGGCGGCGTTCTGCACGTCGGGCGGCGCCAGCGCCAACCAGTCGGCCAGCAGCGTGCCCTCGAGGCGCTTGCCCGCCGCGAAGAAGGCCTCGGCGGCGGCGTTGGCGTACACGATGCGCCCGGCCTCGTTCGTGATGACGGCGATGCTGGTGCTGGCCGCCAGCACGGCCTCGAGCAGCATCTCTTTCTGGTACACGCCGTTGCGCTCGCGGCGCAGCTTCTCGGCCAGTACGTTGAAGCGCGAGACCAGGCGGCCCACCTCGTCGGTGCGCAGGACGGCCAGCCGCACGCCGAAGTCGCCCTCGGTCAGGCTGAGCAGGCCGTCGGCCACGGCCTGGATGCCGTCCCACACGAGGCGGCCCGCGATGGCGCGGTGCAGCCCGAACACGACGGCCAGCGCGATCAGGCCGCCCGCCGCGTACGTCGTCGTGGGCGAGGCGCCGGGCAGCGCGCGGCCGACGGCCAGCAGCGCCGCCAGCGTCGCCAGCACGACGATCGACGACACGAGCAGCGTCGTCGCCAGGCTGCGCACACGAGCGTTCATGTGGCCGCCGGCGCTCATTTCGGCCGCCGCTCCATGACGATGCCGAGGCGCTCCATGCGGCGGTACAGCGCCTGGCGCGAGAGGCCCATCTCGGCGGCCGCCTTCGCGACGACGCCCCCCGCGCGCAGCAGCGCCTCTTCGATCGCGGCGCGCTCGGCCTCGGACTCGGGATCCAGCGCGCGCGCAGGCGAGGGCGCCGCGGGCGTGGGGGCGGGGCGGCGTGTCTCGGCGCGCGCGGGCGGCGCGCCCAGGCCCAGGTCCGCCGCGCCGATCGTCTCGCCCGGCTGCACCAGCACGGCGCGCTGCACGCGGTTGGCGAGCTCGCGCACGTTGCCGGGCCATTCGTGATTCGCCAGCGCCGCCATCGCCTCGCCGCCGAAGCGCAGCCCGGGGCGGTGCTCCTTCGCGGCGAAGGTCGTCAAGAAGTGCTCGGCCAGCGGCGCGACGTCGTCGGCGCGGTCGGCGAGCGGCGGCACGAAGAGCTCGACGACGTTGAGCCGGAAGTAGAGGTCCTCGCGGAACTGGCCCGCGGCGATCGCGCGCGGGATGTCCAGGTTCGTCGCCGAGATCAGGCGCACGTTGGCCTTGCGCGTGACCGACGATCCGAGGCGCTCGAACTCGCCCGTCTGCAGCACGCGCAGGAGCTTCGCCTGCGCCGCGAGCGGCAGCGTGCCCAGCTCGTCGAGGAACAGCGTGCCGCCCTCGGCCGCCTCGAAGCGCCCCACGCGCAGCTTCTGCGCGCCCGTGAACGCGCCCGCCTCGGCGCCGAAGAGCTCGGCCTCGAACAGGCTCTCCGGCAGCGCGCCGACGTTGACGCGCACGAACGGCTCGTCCTTCCTGCGCGAGTTCGCCTGGACGATCTCCGCCAGCTTCTCCTTGCCCGAGCCGTTCGGCCCCGTGATCAGCACGGGCACGTCCGAGGGCGCGATGCTGACCGCTAGGCGCACGACGTCGTGCATCTGCGGGCTGGCGTAGACCACGCCGCACAGATCGTGCTTCTCGGCCAGCGCGCGCCGCGCCCGGCTGCCCTGCGCGCGCAGCCGCGTGTTCTCCTGGCGCAGCGCGCGCAGGCTCACGAGGTTGCGCACCGTGCGCACCAGCTTGTCGTCGTCCCAGGGCTTGGCGATGTAGTCCGCTGCCCCTTCCTTGATCAGCGTCACCGCCGTCTCCAGCGCCGTCCACGCCGTCATCAACAAGACGGGCATGTCCGAGTCGAGCGCGCGGACGCGGCGGAACAGGCTCGCCCCCTCGGCGCCGTCGGTGTTCTCCTGCGTGAAGTTCATGTCCTGCACGACGGCGCCGATGTCCTCCGTCGCCAGCAGGTCCAGCGCCTCGTCGGGCGAGGCCACGGACACGGCGGGCAGGCCATGCACCTCGAACAGCGTCTCCAGCGCCGTTCGCACGGCGGGTTGATCGTCGATGATGAGAACCTTCAGCATGCGGTGTCCTTTGTGATCACAAGCTGCGCGTCACGACCGAGGGCGGGATGCGCGTGGCGCGCAGCGCGGGGAGCAGCTTTGCCAGCACGCCGCCCAGCGAGAGCAGGAAGGCCGTGGCCAGCGCGTCGACGAGGTGAAATTGAATGCCGGTGAAGCGCAGCTTCGCGGCCGGCAGCGAGGCCAGCACGACCAGGAAGCCAAACAGGTTGCCGAGCTGCGTGGGCAGCACGTTCTCGATGATGAGGTAGCGCATGATGTCGGCGCGGCTGGCGCCCAGCGCGCGCCGCACGCCGATGATGCGCCGCCGGTCGCCGACCAGGAAGGCCGCCACGGCGAAGTTGCCCATGATGGCCAGCACGCCCAGGAGGCCGCCGACGTATACCAGCAGCAGCACCGTGCCGCGCGCGATGCCCGCCGACCGCGTGCTGCCGTCGTCGAAGAGCTGCGTCGAGACGGTGCGCCCCGGCCTGCCCAGCGCCGGGCCGATCGCGGCGCGCACGTCGCGGCCCGGCTCCGTGCGGATCACGAAGCGATCGACGCGCGGATCGGCCGGGACGCCGTCCAGCGGATAGATCGCCGTCACCTGCGTCTGGTACAGGAACGCCACGTGCAACCGCACGTCTTCGACGACGCCCGCGATGCGCGCGGGCGCGTGCGCGTTCGAGTGCAGCGTTCGTCCCAGGGCGGGTGCGTCGCCGAACAGCGCGTCGCGCAGGCAGCGCGTGATGACGACGCCGTTCGTCGTCCCCTCGACGACGCTCAGATCCAGCGCTTCGCTCAACCCGGGGCCCGCGCCCACGGGCCACCCGACGACGACCCCGTCGGCGGAGCGGCTGACGCCCGCGCAGCGGCTGGGCCCACGCGCGGCGCCCGCGTCCGTCCAGAAGACGTCGGGCAGCTCCCAGCGATCGTCGACGGAGGACGACGACACCGCGACGGCGCGCCGCACGGCGGGCAAGGCCGCGAGCGCCGCGAGCGCGTCACGTCGTCGCCGCGCGACCTCCTCGTCGGGCGCAGCCGGCCCGCGCGTCACCACCTCCACCACGTCGGCCTCGCGGTGCCCCGACGCGGGCATGACGTGCGCCGCGTACCAGCGGCTGGTCATGATGATGCTGGCGATGATGAAGAAGCCCAGCGCCACCTCGACGACCAGCAGCGCGAACGCGCGGTGACGCCGCACGCTGCGCCAGATGGGCCCCAGCTCCGCGGACGCCATCAGCCCATCCCCAGGTAGACGGAGGGGCGCGTGCGCGAAAGCCGCCACGCCGAGTAGCAGAGGCCCAGCGCGCACGCCGCGATGGGAACGCCCACGCCCACCGCGCACGAGAGCAACGTGCCCTCGAGCGGCATGTCGACGACGCGCACGAAGCGGTTGAAGATCCACTTCGTGGGCAGCGCCGCCACCGGCCCCAGCAGCGCGGCCGGCACGGCGACCAGCATGCCCTCGGCCCACGCGCGCGCGAAGATCGCCCCGCGCGGCGCGCCCAGCGCGCGAAACACGCCCAGCTCGCCGCCGCGCGTGAGGCCCTTCGTCAGCACGAAGCGCACCAGCGTGAATACGCCCCCCAAGAGCACGATGATCGCCAGGAAGTTGAAGAACGAGAGCTGCGACGTCGGCATGGGGAACGCGCGCCGCCACTCGGCGAACGAGCGCAGCGTGTACGCGCCCGGCCCCAGCAGGCGATCGAGATCGCGCCGGTACGCCTGCACGTGCGCGGGCGTGGGCAGGTCGACCCACGAGACGACGAACCGCGCGTCCGAGCGCAGCAGCGCCGAGCGGCTCGGCTCGTCGAGCGGCGAACGATAGAGCGGCTGATCGGGCCACGCGCCCAGCGGCTCGAAGTCGCCGAGCGGCAGGAACAGCGCGTCCTCGAAGCCGCCGATGATCAGCAGCTGCCACGGCGCGTTCAGCGGCTGGTAGCCGCCCAGCACGCCCGTGACGCGGTAGGGGCGCCCCTCGATCGTCACGGTGCGGCCCACGCCGTCGCCGCGGGGGAAGAGGGCGCGCCCCGTCGCGTACCCGAGCACGACGACGCCGGCGCCGCCCGCGTCGGCGCCGGCGGGCCACGGCCCGCCCGCCGCGAACGGCCGCTCGAACATCGAGAAGAAGTCGGCGTTCGTGAAGCGCGCCACCTTCACGGCGGACGCCGCGGCGCCCGGCCCGGCGATCTGCACCTCGGCGCGGATGCCGGCGCTCTGCCGCGCGGGCGCCGTGCTTTGCGCGAGCCGCCGCATCTCCGGATAGCTCTGCTGCGTGCGCATCCCGATCGCGCTCGGCGCGAGATACGGGTTCCCGCGCGCGCCGTCGGCGAACACGCTGGTGGCGTCGCGCGGGCGCAGGATCTCCACCTGGTGCAGCGACGGCGGCAGCGCCACCTCGGCGGCCTCGAAGCGCAGCTTCTCGGCGACGGACATCGACCACACGCCGTCGCCCAGCGCCAGCGCCAGCAGCATGATCAGCGAGACGGCCGTGTCGCGCCGGAGGCTGCGCAGCGCGAGGGCGAGGTGGTAGCGAAAGAGCCGCATCGTCTAAAGGCTCCGCGTCGCCACGCTGGGCGGCACGCGCGCGGCGCGCAGCGCGGGCAGCAGCGTGGCCACCATCGTCGCCAGCCAGAACATGCCCACGCCGACGGCGATCGCGTCCACGTCGACGGCCAGGCCCTGAAAGAACCGGTGCATCAGCCGAAAGATCAGCGCCGTGCCGCCGAGGCCGATCAGCGACCCCAGCAGCATCGTGAACACGGTCTCGACGACGAACTGCGCGACGATGTCGGCCTTGGCGGCGCCCAGCGCCCGGCGCACGCCGATCTCGCGCGTGCGCCGCGCCACCAGGAACGACGTGGCCGCCAGCGCGCCCAGCTGCGCGATCAGGCTGATGAGCACGCCGAACATGGCCAGGAACGTCGCCACGCCGTGGCCCACGTGCCGGTGCTGGCTGTCGCGCGAGTCGAGCGCGCGCACCTCCACCCAGCGGTGCGGCTCGGCGCTGGCGAAGGCGGCGCGCAGGCGCAGCAGCGCCGCGCGGCGCTGGCCGGGGGCCGCGCGCACGATCATGCGCGCCTCGTGCCCGCGCGGCGCGCCGCCGAACAGGAACGCGACGCAGCCCGCGTGCGGCATGAACGGCACGCGCATCGTCACGTTGGCGACGACGGCGTCCACGCGCACGGGCGCGTTCTGCTCGGACCAGATCGTGTGCCCGATGGCCTCGGCGGGCGAGCCGAAGAGGGCCTTGGCCAGGCAGAGCGTCATCGCGGCGCCGCGCACGGGGCCGAAGTCGCTGCCGCCGCGATCCTCCGGCAGCGCGCCCGCGAGCGTGTGCAGGCGCAGCGCGCGCGGCGCGGCGTCGTCGGTGAACACGACCCACCCCACGCCGCTGCGCGCGTTCTCGCGCGTGCGGAACATCGCCGGGTAGGTCCACCGCTCGTCGAAGATGCTGACGCTGACGCTGGTGGCCGCCTCGACGCCGGCGGTGCCGCGCACGCGCGCGAGGTCCTCCTGCTGCTGCGCCGCGACCCGCGCCTCGACGGGGCCCGGCGTGTACGACGAGATCAGGATCAGGTTCTCTTCGTCGAAGCTGGTCGGCTGATCGCCGATGCGCGCGTACCACGACGCCGAGAGCAACAGCGCCGTCAGCGTGGCCACGCCCGCGGCGATCTCGAGCACCAGCATGGTCAGCACGCCCGGCTGGCGGCCGAGCGTGCGCAAGACGGGTCCCACCTGGAGATGGATGGGGAGCCGCACGTCAGCTCCTCATGAGGGCCGCGGTGGGCCGGCGGCTCGCGGCGCGCCACGCGGGATAGACGGCCGCCAGCGTCCCGACGAGCACGGTGGCCCCCACGGTGACGGCCAGCGCCCGGCCCGTGATCGCCAGCGGCACGTCGGTGTCGGCGACGATGCGGTTGTAGACGTACGCCGCCGGCCCCGCGACGGCCAGCGCGGCCACGCCGCCCGCGACGGACAGCAGCGCCGCCTCCAGCAGCTGGCGCACGACCAGCGCGCCGCGCGGCGCCCCGACGGCGCGGAAGATCGACAGCTCGCCCTGGCGCACCAGGCTCTTCGCCAGCAGAAGGCGCATGGCCACCAGCCCCGCGCCCACCAGCGCGAGCGACGTCAGGAACAAGAAGAACGACATGACCGACTTCGGGAACGCGAGCTCGCGGCGGATGCGCGCGAGATCGCGCAGCACGTAGCGCACGCCGCGCGCGCCCAGCGTGGCCCGCAGATACCTCGCGTATTCCGCGCGCAGCTCGGGCGTGGGCAGGTCGATCCAGAACGTGGTCCCCAGCGTGCCCGACGCGAGCAGGTCGGCGTAGCCAGGCCCCTCGGGCGCCAGCACGACGGGCGCCTCGGGGCGCGCCATCAGGCGCTCGTGCTCCGCATACGGAAGATAAAGCTGGTCCTGCGTGCCGCCCGTCAGGGCGCGATCCCACGCGGGCGAGAACGGCTGATCGGTGTCCAGCACGCCGGCGATGATGAACACCCGATCGTCGATCATGACCTTCAAGCCCGGACCGGCGCGCGAGCCGAACAGATCCTCCCCGAGGTGCTTTCCCAAGATGACCACGGCGGCACCGCTGGCCTCCTGCTCGCGCGTCCACGGCTTCCCGTTCTTGAAGACCTGCGGGAACATCGAGAAGAAATCCGCGTGCGCGAAGCGCGCGTTCACAGGCGCGAGGTGCAGCGGCTGCGGCAACCCCTTCGCCCCGCGCACCAGCACGCGTCCACGAAACGTCGCCGTCTGCCGCACGGGCAGCCCGCTGCCCGCCAGCACGCGCACCATCGGGAAGCTCAGCCGCTCGCGCGCCGCCACGACGTTGGGCTCGGCGTTCGTGCCCTCGAAGGCGGCGGTCAGCGACTCGCGCGGCACGGGGATCTCCACCTGGTGCAGCGAGGGCGACAGCGGGGGATCCGCCCAGTACATCCGCAGATACGTCATCACGGCCGTGCAGAAGATCCCGCCGCCCAGCGCCAGCACCACGACGACGATCGCCGAGAACCCCGGATCCCGGCGCAGGCTCCGCACGGCCAGGCGCAGGTGATACGGGAGCAACACTTCAGCGCGCCTCGGGATCGATCAGCTTGCCGTCGAGAATGTGCAGCTTCCGGTGCGCGCGCGCCGCGAACTCGTGGTCGTGCGTCACCATCACGATCGTCATGCCTTCCTGGGCGTTGATGCGCGCCAGCAGGTCCATGATCTGCCGCGCGCTCTGCGAATCCAGGTTGCCGGTGGGCTCGTCCGCCAGCAGAAGCTGCGGCTTGCCGGCGAGCGCGCGCGCGATGGCGACGCGCTGCTGCTGCCCGCCCGAAAGCTGCCCGGGCAGGTGCCGCATGCGCGCGACCAGGCCCAGCTTCGCCAGGATCTCCTCGATGCGCCGGTCGCGCTCGGCCGCGGGCAGGCCGCGGTAGCGCAGGGGCACGTCGACGTTGTCGAACACGTCCAGGTCGGGGATGAGATTGAAGCTCTGAAAAATGAACCCGATCTTCTGGTTGCGCAGCCGCGACAGCCGGTGATCGGGCAGGCGCCGCACGTCCTCGCCGTCCAGCCGGTACTCGCCCTGGTCGAGCTCGTCGAGCAGGCCGGCCACGGACAAGAACGTGGTCTTGCCGGATCCCGAAGGCCCCATGATGGCCAGGAACTCGCCGCGCTTCACGGTGACGCTGACGCCGCCCAGCGCCTCGGTCTCGACGAGGCCGGCGCGGTACACCTTGCGCACGCCGTACATCTCCAGCATGGGCGTTTCGCTCATCGCCAAGTGACGCTACTCCACATTGAAGCGGCACGTATAGCTGATGAAGGTCGAAACGGGCTTCCCCTCGTGATCCACGGGCGGGCTCCAGCGGGAATCGCGCAGGGTGCGCTCGCACGCCTCGCCGAAGCCGCGCGCCGACTCGGTGACGATCGCCAGCTCGCGCACGCGCCCGTCGGGCATGACGCGCGCGCGCACCACGGCCTTGCCGGCCACGCCCTGCGCGCGCGCCTCGGGCGGATACGCGGCCGCCAGCGCGCCGGCGAGATCGGGCGGCGCGGGCGCGCGCGAGAGATCGCCCAGGCCCACGACGCGCGGCCCGCTGCCGGCGCCGCCGGGCTCTCCGTCGACGACGCGGTTGGTGACGCGCGCGCCGGGCCTCCCCAGGGGCCCGTTCATCTTCTCGCCGTTGCCGGTGGCGCTGGCCCACCCGGGCCCGGGGCCCTCGTTCGTCAACGTCTGCCCGGTGAAATCGGCCGGGCTCTCGGCGGCGGGCGGCGGCGCGGCGCTGGGCGGC
>DASZUD010000354.1:0-20093 GCA_035548155.1 Polyangia bacterium | reverse complement strand
GGCAGCCTTCCTAATCGCTGGGCAGAGGGCGATTGCTAGGCAAAGCCGCCGAGGCTCGTCCCGCCGTCCGGCATTCGAGCCGTGACGCTGCGGCCGTACCAGGCCGAGGCGCTGCGCGCGTGGCGGCGGTCGGGACGGCGCGGCGTCGTCGTCCTACCCACGGGTGCCGGGAAGACGCGCGTCGCGATGGCGGCGATCGCCGCGACGCGCACGCCCTGCCTCGTGCTGGTGCCAACGCGCGCTTTGCTGGCTGATTGGGTTCGGGCGCTCGGCGAGATCTACGACGGACCGATCGGTCGCTTCGGCGACGGCGAGCGCGTGCTGACGCCGCTGACGGTGGCGACGTTCGCGGGCGCGTACCGCCAAATGGCTGCGATCGGCGATCGCTTCGGCATGCTGGTCGTCGACGAAGCGCACCACTTCGGGACGGGCGCGCTGGACGAGGCGCTCGAGATGTCGATCGCGCCCGTGCGCCTCGGCCTGACGGCGACGCCGCCCCTGCCTGGTCCCGTCGCGGCGCGGCTCGGAGAGCTGGTGGGGCCGGCCGTGTTCGAGCTGTCCGTCGGGGATCTCGCGGGGCGCTGGCTCGCGCCGCTTCAGCGCGTGACGTGGCGGCTCGAGCTGGACGAGGACGAGCGGCGTGAGTACGACGCGCTCTGCGCCGTCTACCGCGAGGCGCTGCGCGCGTTCATGGGCAATCACCTCGGCGCCTCTTGGGAGGACTTCGTGCGCGAGGCGGCGCGCACCGACGAGGGCCGGCGAGGGATCGCGGCGTGGCGGCGGGCGGCGCGGCTGCTCTCGTTCCCTCGCTGCAAGCGCGAGGCGCTGGGGACGCTGCTGGAGCGGCACCGCGAGCAGCGCACGCTGGTCTTCGTCGCCCACAACGAGACGGCGTACGCGATCGCACGCGAGCACTACGTGATGCCGCTCACCGCCGAGATCGGCCGCGAGGAGCGCGAGGCGGCGCTGGAGCGGTTCCGTCGCGGCGAGCTGCGCGCGCTCGTGTCGGCGCAGGTGCTGAACGAAGGCATCGACGTGCCGGAGGCCGAGGTGGGAATCGTGGTCGCGGGGCGCCTGGGCGCGCGCGAGCACGTGCAGCGCGTGGGGCGGCTCTTGCGTCCCGCACCCGGCAAGCAGGCGTTGCTGTACGAGCTGGTCGTCGCGCAGTCGGGCGAGGTGCGGCAGGCGGAGAAGCGGGGGGCGCGGCTTGCTGGCACCGGGCGATCTGCCGCTTAGGGTCGTCGAGCGCGGCGCCTACTTCGACTTCCTGGGGCCGCAGGACGAGCCGTGGCTGCGCGTGCTGATGGGCGAGCTCGGGCGCTTCGAAGGACGGCGGCGGCGCGAGCTGTGCGAGCGGTTGGCCGAGCCGCTGCCCTGCGAGACGCCGTACTTCAAGCGGCGCGCGGCGACGCGCGTCCTCCTGGGCCTGTGGCGCCGCGAGCGCGTCGGCGCCGTGCCTTCCGTCGAGGCGCGCGCGCGCTTGTTCCGCGCGGCGGCGACGGGGACGCGCGACACCCTGCTGGCTGACGTCGCGGCCTCGTTCGGCGTCGACGCAGCGGCGCTGGAGGAGTCGCTGTTCGCGGATTTGCCGGGCGAGCGCGTCGTCCGCGCGCCCGTGCCGCCGCCCTCGACGAACGAGGTGGTGCTGCGCACGAACCTGGCCGTCGTCCAGGCGGCGCTCATGCGCGCGTCGACGATCGATCTCGACGTCGAGGGCGCCGTGCGGCCGCTGGTCCGGCTCGCGAAGCTGCGGGGACTCTTGTGCGTCGTGGTCGAGCCGCCTGGCGGCCCGGCGCCGCGCCTTCAGATCTCGGGGCCGTTCTCGCTGTTCCGGCACACGCTGCTCTACGGGCGCGCGCTGGCCGAGCTCGTGCCGCACCTCGCTTGGTGCGCGCGGTTCCGGCTGCGCGCCACCTGCTCGTTGCGCGGCCGCCTGGTCGACGTGCTCGTCGAGAGCGGCGCGCCCATCTTTCCCGCGGCCGCGCCGGCGGCCTTCGACAGCCGCCTCGAGGAGCGCTTCGCGCGGGATCTCGCGCGCGTGGCGCCCGATTGGGACCTCGTCCGCGAGCCCGAGGCCGTGCGCGCCGGCTCGACGCTGGTCTTCCCCGACTTCTTGCTGCGGCACCGCATTCACTCCGAGCGGTGCGCCCTGGTGGAGATCGCCGGGTTTTGGACGCCCGACTATCTCACGGCGAAGCTGGCCCGCCTGCGCGAGGCCCAGCTTCCACCCTTCGTCTTGTGCATCGACGAGGATCGCGCGTGCGCCCTGGGCGACGTGCCAGCGAACCTGTCCGTCGTGCCGTTTCGCCGCCGCGTGGACGCCGCCGCCGTCGTGCGCCGGGTCGAGGCGCTCACGGCGCCGCCGTCCGTCACAGCGCCAGCGACAGCCGAATGATGCCCCAGCCGGCGTCCGACGGTCGGGGCCGGTCGTCCAGCGTGTGACGAACCTCGAAGCCGGCCTGCACGCGGACGTGACCTTCGCGCGCGAAGAAGGTGAGCGCGCCGCCCGCCGCGAGGGTGTCCGCGTCGGAGGGCATCGACAACGGCGTCGGCGGCGCGGGCTGTCGGTACCAAGATCCGCGCGCGACCAGCTCGAGGCGCTCTTCGATCAGATAGACGCCCGGCTCGAGGACGGCGCCCTGATACGCCCAGCCGGCTCCGTCGGGCAAATGCTGGCCGAGGTACTCGCCCGTGACGGTCAGGCGCCGCCACTGGAATTGCGCGTCGCCGCCCAGCGCCAGCGTGCGCGGCGCCAGCAGCGTGCCGTACAGCACCGAGACCCCGGCCGAGAAGCGCCACCACCCGTACCAGGGATCCGTCGGCGGCCGGCGCCACGGCGCGACCCCCATGGGGCCCACGGGCTCGGACGCGAGGCGTGCGGCGACGAACCAGCCGCTGGAGAAAAGGTCGCCGTCGAACGATCGGTCGGCGCTCATGCCCGCGACGCGCAGGTCGAAGAGGCCGAGGTCGCTCGTCACGGCCGCGCCCGTGCGGTAGTCGGGCGCCAGCGCGACCACGGCCTGGGCCCGCTCGGGCATGCGCAGATCCAGCTCGTCGACCTGGCGCGACAGCGAGTACGACACGCGCTGCGCGCCCACGTCCACCTCGAACGCGCGGTGGGGTCGAAACGCGCCGAAGGCCTCGGTCAGGCGCAGGAAGTTCGTGCCCGGGATACGACCTCCGTCGACGGGCGCGAACGTCTCGTCGCGGCTCTGCGCCTCGAGGATCGCGCGCGCGCGGAACGGGCCGTGCGCGACGTCCTCGCCGACGCGCAGCCGCCGCACGCGCAGGTGCGAGCCGCCCGCCGGATCGTCGGCCGTGGGCGGCCCCGGGCCGCTGGGCACCGACTCGACGACGGCGTCGCCTTGGAAGAGGAAGACCAGCGGGTACGAGCCGCGGTCCGCGGGCCCGACGTCCGCCGTGACGACGACCGGCGCCGGGCTCTCGGCGCGCGCGACGCGCGCGGCGGAGATCGTGAGCGCCGCGCAGGCGAGGATCGAGGACGCTGCGCCGGCGCGCGCCCAGCCTACCGTCATCGACCGGCGGGCAAGCCGAGCGCTTCGATCTTCTGCTCGAGCTTCTCGACGACGACGTTCTCGTAGCTTTCGCCGTAGAGCGCGTTCGCCTCGAGGATGCCCGTGGGGCTGGTCACGTTGATCTCGGTGAGCCACCCGCCGATGACGTCGAGGCCCACGAAGAAGTGGCCGCGCTCGCGCAGGCGCGGGCCCAGCGTCGACACGATCTTCTGATCGCGATCGTTCAGCGTCGTCGCCGCGGGCTTCGCGCCGACGTGCAGGTTGCCGCGCGCATCGTCGGGAGCGGGCACGCGCAGCACGGCGCACAGCGGCTCGCCGTCGCACAGCAAGATGCGCTTGTCCCCCTGCCGCACCTCGGGCAGGTACTTCTGCGCCATCGTCCAGCGGCGGCCCAAGTTCGTCGCCTGCTCGAGGATCGCGCCCGTGTTGGGATCGCCCTGGCGGACATGAAACACGCCGAAGCCACCCGACGCGTCGAGCGGCTTCACCACCATCTCGCCGCCCTGCTCGGCCAGGAACGAGCGGAGGCGCGTCGTCTCGCGCGTCACGATCGAGGGCGGGCACAGCTCGGGGTAGTCGAGCACGGCCAGCTTCTCGTTCTGCTCGCGCAGGCCGCGCGGGTCGTTGACGATCAGCGTCTGCCCGCGCGCGCGCTCGAGCATGAGCGTCGCGAAGTAGTAGTCCAGGTCGAACGGCGGGTCCTTGCGCATGAACACCGCATGACAGCTCTTCAGCGCCACGGTGCCTTGCGGCCCCAGCAGATAGTGATCGCCGGTGACGCGGCGGACGGTCACGGGCCACGCGCGCGCGACCGGCGCGTTGTGCTCCAGCGAGAGGTGGCGAGGTTCGCAGAACCAGATCTCGTGCTTGCGCGCCTGCGCGGCCAGCATGATCGCGAACGTGGAATCGCCCGCGATCTGCAGGCGCGCCATCGGATCCATGACGAAGAGAAATTTCATGACCCTATTCTGACGCCACGCCGCCGTTCGCGCCGCCCGCCGCTTCCGGTCCCACGGGAGCGGTGTCCTTGAGCGGCAACAGGTGCTCGAGCCCGTGCTTGCGCAGGCGGTAGTACAGCGTCGATCGGTTGATGCCCAGCGCGCGTGCCGCGTGGGCGATGTTCCCGCGCGCCTGATCAATCGCCGAGATGATCGCCGTGCGCTCTTGCTCGCCCAGGCGCTCCTGCAGCGGACGCGCGCCGGCGCCGTCATGCGCGCGCCCGGCAGCGGCCGCCTCGGAGGCCGACGTCGCCGGGAGGGGTCGCCGCGTGAACTCGAGATCGCCCGCGGACAGCTCGGTGCCGCGCGCCAGGATCAGCGCCCGCTCGATGACGTTCTCGAGCTCGCGCACGTTGCCGGGCCAGGGATACGTCGCCAGCGCCGCGACCGCGCCCGCGTCCAGCCCGCGCACGTTCTTGCCCGCCGTGCGCGCGTACTTCTGAATGAAGTGCTCGGCCAAGAGCGCAATGTCCGTGGGCCGCTGCCGCAGCGGGGGCAGCGTGATGGGGAAGACGTTCAGGCGGTAGTAGAGGTCCTCGCGGAACTCACCGTCGGCGATCTGCTTCTCGAGGTCGCGGTGGGTGGCCGAGATCACCCGCACGTCGACCTTTATCGTCTCGGCGCCGCCCACGCGCTCGAACTCGCGCTCCTGCAGCACGCGCAGCAGCTTCACCTGCACGTCCTGCGGCAGGTCGCCCACCTCGTCGAGGAACAGCGTGCCGCCGTCCGCCAGCTCGAAACGGCCGAGGCGCCGTGCGACCGCGCCCGTGAAGGCGCCCTTCTCGTGCCCGAACAGCTCGGACTCCAGCACGCCGGGCGCCAGCGCCGCGCAGTTCACCTTCACGAACGGCTTCGCCTCGCGCGCGCTGTTGATGTGGATCGCGCGCGCGACCATCTCCTTGCCCGTGCCCGTCTCGCCGCGCAGGAGCACGGTCGACGCCGTCTGCGCCACCTGCTCGACCCGCGCCAGCACGTCGCGCAGCGCCGGCGAGTCGCCCACGATCGCGCCGAAGTTGAACGCGCCATGCGCCTCGGTCGACAGCATGCCCACGTACTGCGACAGCTGATCTTGCAAGCGCCGGTTCTCGCGCATCAGCGCGAAGCGCTCGATCGCGTGCGTCAAAATGCCGCGCAGCTCCTTCGAGTCCCACGGCTTCGTGACGTAGCGGTAGATGCGGCCGAGGTTGATGGCCTCGATGAGCACGTCGACGTCGGTGAACGCCGTCACGATGATGCCCGTGGCGTCGGGGCGCAGCTCGCGCGCGGCCTTGAGCAGCTCGAGGCCCGTCATGCGCGGCATGCGCTGATCGGTGACGATCACGGCGACGTCGTGCTGGCGCGCGAGGGCCAGGGCCTCCTCGCCGCTCCCCGCGAGGAGCAGCTGGAAGCTCTTCCCGAAATTGAAGCGGATCGCGTCCAGGTTGTCCTGCTCGTCGTCGACGACGAGCACGGGGTATTTGGCTAGCTCCAGCCCCTGCGCCATGACTGCCACGGTAACACGATTCGCAGGAGGAGAATTGCGTGATTCTTCGAGGATTCCGGCGGTTTTTGCGGCCTTGGCGCGACGTTGATACGATCGGCGACCTCAAGCGTGATTTGCGTGATTGGGCAGAGTGCCGCCGTGACCAAGAGCAAGCGTTCAGGAACCCCAGAACCGGAGGCCCCTACGGGGGGCAGCCCCGCCGCTGCGCCCGCGCTGGCCGCGCGGCGCCCGATGGCGCGCGCGACACGGATTGGCCTCTTCGAGCGCGAGGTGCGCGAGCGGCCCGCGCGCGCGGCGCTGGATCTCCTGTTCGCGCGCGCGGAGGTGATCTCCGAGGGCCAGCGCACGCAGCGCGGCGGCCGCGACGCCTACTTCGGCTCGACGATGCTCACGTTCGACCTGCCGGCGTTGTCCGTCCTGATCCGGGACGCCTGCGACGCAGCGACGGCCGTCCGCCTGGCCGCGCTGCTGGAGGCCGACGCGCTGGTGGGCAAGCGCGTGCAGGAGCTGGCGCGCCGCGAGGCCGCGCGCGTGTCCGGCGCCACGCCGCGCGACGTGAGCACGCACGTGGCGATTCGGGCGACGGGTCCCAAGATCTTCATCGACGTCGACGTGGAAGCGACGTTCTAGACGGCATCGAGATGGAAGAGACCACCTACACCTTCGCCGCCGCCGCGAAGATCCTCGACATCAACGAGAGCAAGCTGCGCTACTGGGCGCAGACGGGCTTCGTCGGGCCGTCGTCGCGCCGCGCGGGCAAGCCCGTGTTCACCTTCCAGGACCTGGTCAGCATCAAGGCGGCCAAGGAGCTGGTCGATCGTGGCTTCAAGGCGGGCGAGATCCGCAAGGCGCTCGACGCCGTGCGCGCGTCGCTGCCGCACGTCGATCGCCCGCTGGATCGCATCCGCGTCGCCTTCGACGGCGATCGCCTCGTCGTGGTCGACGAGGGCGGCAGCTACGAGACGTCGGGGCAAAAGATGTTCGACTTCGGCCTGGCCGAGCTGCGCACGACGGCGCGCCAGATCGCCGAGGTGAGGCCGCGCGCGCAGACGCCAGCGGGGGCGGCGGTGGCGCCCAAGCGCACTGCGTACGACTGGTTCGCCGAGGGCACGCTGCGCGAGTCGGGCGTGAACCTCGAGCCCGGCGGTCCCGACGCCGACACGCAGGCCGAGGCTTGCTACCAGAAGGCGCTGGCGCTGGACGGGGGCCTTGCGGCGGCGCACGCGAACCTGGGCGCCATCGCCCACCGGCGCGGCGACGCGGCCGAAGCGCGCGCGGCGTTCGAGCGCGCGCTGGCGATCGATCCCGATCAGGCCGAGGCGCGCTTCAACCTGGCGAACCTCATCCTCGAGTCGGGCGATCTCGAGCTGGCCGTGGCCGAGTTCCGGCGTGTCTTGCAGACGGCGCCCGACTTCGCCGACGCGCACTACAACCTCGCCGTCGCGCTCGAGCGTCTGGGCGGCCGGGCGCAGGCGCGCGCCCACCTCGAGAAGTTCCTGTCGTTCGAGCACGGCGGCGCCGACTCGCCCTCGCCCTGGGCCGAGCAGGCCCGCACGCTGATCGCGCGCCTGGCCCAGCTGGGCTAGGGCGCGCGCGAAGCGCGCCGGTGGAGGCAGGGGTGAAGCGCCCGACGTCCCGCGCAGCTGGGCAAGGGCGCGCGCGGGAGTGAAGGGCGCGACGCCCCGCGCGGGCTAGGGCGCGGCCCGGCTTTCGCGGGCGGACCCGGAACCCCACGATTGGAGTCGCCGGGTCGGCGTCTCAGGGAGGCAGGGGCATGCGCGCGTGGCGTGGTCTCGTGGTTTGCGCAGGGATCGCGCTCGTCGATGTTTCGGCGTGCGGCGGCGGGCACGGCTCGCCCGTCGACGGGCCCGTGCTGGGCACCCGCGTCGACAGCCCGCTGCCCATGGACACGGACCAGACGCCGGACGCCGAGGCGGAGGGCGGCGCCGCGGACGGCGGCGTCCCGGGGGAAGGCGAGCCGGCGGACGGCGGTCCCGTGACGCCCGACCCGGCCGCGGCTCGCGCGCGGCCCACGTCGACGGTCGCCTCACGGCCTTAGCCGAGAGTGCAGAAGGGGCACGCGCGCTCGTCCAGCCGCAGGTGGTCGGGCATGGGGATCTCCCGGTAGTCCCGCGGGAATCGCGGCCGAAACTTGCGGCGTCGACTATCATTGGGGTCCGATGGCGCGTTGGTACGTGTACGTCGTCCGCTGCGCGGATGGCTCGCTCTACACGGGGATCAGCACCGACGTTCCCGCGCGCGTCGCGACCCACAACGCGGGCCGCGGCGCGAAGTACACGCGGTCGCGACGGCCCGTCCAGCTGGTCCACGTCGAGACCAAGAGGTCCCAGAGCACGGCGCTGCGGCGCGAGGCGGCCATCAAGGCCCTGCCGCGGGCGCGCAAGCTCTCGCTCCTCGAGGCGGGGCTGCCGGCGTGAGGGGGGCGCGAGAGATCGGCGCCGCCGTGGCGCTCGCGGCCGCTTCGATGTTGGGCGCGGGTGATCTGGCCGCGCGCGACGCCGACCCCAGGGCCGATCGCGTGGTCGTCCCCGCGGGCCCGTCGAAGCAGGGCTCGACCAAGGGCGACGAGGACGAGCGGCCCGAGCGCACGGTCGTCGTGCCCGCGTTCGCGATCGATCGCACCGAGGTGACGCGTGCCCGGTACGCCGCCTGCGTCGCGGCCCACAAGTGCAAGGCGCCGCCTGCGGCGGCGGACCAGACGGACCCCGAGCTGCCCGTGACGGGCGTCTCGTGGGCCGACGCGCAGGCCTACTGCCGCTTCGCGGGCGGGCGCCTGCCCACCGAGGTGGAGTGGGAGAAGGCGGCGCGGGGCGCCGACGGCCGCACCTATCCGTGGGGCGACGAGCTCGACTGCTCGCGCGCCAACTGGGGCAACTTCGACGGCGAGGGGCCTTGCGCGGGCAAGAACCCCGGGCGCCCCGTACGCGTCGGCAGCTACCCGACGGGCGCCAGCGCGTATGGCGCGCTCGATCTCGGCGGAAACGTGTGGGAGTGGGTGGCGGACAAGTACGAGGACGATCCCGGCCGGCGCGTCGTGCGCGGCGGATCGTGCTGCAGCTACTTCGTGGGCCCGCGCTCCGCGAACCGCAACGCCTGGGCGCCCGAGCACCGCGACGCGGACCTCGGCTTTCGCTGCGCGGGGAAGCCATGAAGCGACGGGCGCTCCAGGTGCTTTCGGCCGCTGCCTCGTTGACGGTCGTTTGCGGCGTCGCGCCTCCCGTCGCAGGGTCTTCCGGCCCGCGCCGCCCCGCGCCGCGCTCCGCCGACAAAGAACGTCCCGCCGCTCCGGGGGGGGCCGAGATCGCGCCGCTCCCGCCGGAGGGCGACGCCGATCGTGAGCGCACGGTGCGCATGCAGGCGGCGCTGCGCGAGATCCTGGCCGAGAGCGCGCTGCGCCGCACGCGCGTCGGCATTCGTGTCATGGAGGCGCGCACGGGGCGGCTGCTCTTCGAGAAGCGCGGCACGACGCTGATGGATCCGGCGTCGAACCAGAAGGTCCTCGCGACGACGACGGCGCTCGTGCGCCTGGGCGCGGACTGGCGCTTTCGCACGGAGCTGGTCGGCCCCGAGCCGGACGCCGACGGCGTGATCGCCGGCGACGTCTACCTGCGCGGCAGCGGCGATCCCACGGTGACCGGCGCCGACCTCGCGGCGATGGCCTCGTGGTTGGCCGCGCGCGGCGCCCGCCGCATCGACGGCGCCGTGATCGCCGATCCGCGGCGCATCGGCAGCACGGAGCCGCAGTCCGACGACGAGGGCAGCGAGCAGGGCGCCGACGACACGGGCGAGGCGCCGCAGCGGGTCTCGCCGCGCGCGCCGCTGGTCGTCAACCACGGCCTCATGTCGATCCGCGTGCGGCCGGGCGCGTCGGCGAACTGGCCCGCCGAGGTCACGACCTCGCCCGCGGGTGAGTCGTTCGTGATCCGCAACCTCGCGCGCACGAAGGCGGGCGGCAAGACGCGCGTCAGCGTGCGCCTGTCGCTGGCCGGCACGCGCATCCAGGTGGAGATCTCCGGCAAGATCGCGCTCGGCCATCGTGCGCTCGTGTACCGCCGGCGCGTGCCCCAGCAGGCGCTGTACAGCGCCGTTCTCCTGCGCGCCCAGTTGGAGTCGGCCGGCGTCGCCGTGCGCGATCCGTCGCGCGTCTCGGCGACGCCCGCGGCGCGGCCCAATCACCCGCTGGTCATGCTCGCCCGTCACGAATCGGCGCCGCTGTCGGTGCTGCTGCGGCGGATCAACAAGGACTCGGACAACGACCACGCCGAGCGCGTGCTGGAGACGGCTGGCGCCGAGGTCTACGGCGGCGCGCCCACCACCGAGAAGGGCCTGCGCCTCCTGCGTGAGGTGATAGGCGAGCTGGGGCTCGAGCCCGGCAGCTACGTCCCGCGCAACGGCTCGGGCCTCGGCCACGCCAATCGCATCACCGCGGACGCGATGGCCGATCTGCTGCGCGCGCTGTACCTCGATCCCCGCGTCGGGCCCGAGCTGATGCAGTCGCTGTCGGTCGGCGGCATCGACGGTACGACGCGCAACCGGTTCAAGGGCACGCTGGCGGCGCGCCGCGTGCGCGCGAAGACGGGCACGCTGGCGGGCAAGTCGTGCCTCTCGGGCCTGGTCGGCGATGGTCCTGACGTGCTCGCGTTCTCGATCCTGGTTCAGGGGCTGCGCGGCCGCGGCAGCCTGGGCGCCGTGCGCGGCGCGCAGGTGAGCTGTGTCAACGCGATGATGCGCTACGTGCGCGAGGCGCAGGGCCAGCGGGCGCAGCCGGGCGAGGGCGCGGGCGAGGCGCCGGCCATCGACGTCGAGGCGGGCGAGGAGCTCTCGGCGGCCGAGGGTGAGGCGATCGAGGGCGAGACGCCGTCGGCGGAGGATCCCGTCGACGCCCTCCTCCGGCAGGAGCAGAAGGAGCGCGCGAAGGAGGAAGCGGCCAGCCAGGCCGCGCCCGAGAACGCCCCCGCCGCGCCGCCGCTGAGCAAGGTGCCGCCCGCCCCGCCGGCGCTCAAGCCCGCGTCCGATACGAAGCGCTGATCGCGCGCGCTCGTCACGCGCGGGCTCGCTGCCGCGAGCGTCTCGCTGCCGCCCAAACCCGCCGGCCCGACGCCGCCGGCGGGCTCAGCGGGAGCCGAGCGCGACCTGCAGGTCTTCGAGATCTTTCAGGCGATCGCGCACGACGGCCGCCTTCTCGAACTCGAGCGCCTCGGAGAGATCGAACATCTCCTTCTTCATCGCGGAGATGATCGACGGCAGCTCCTCCAGCGGGATGTCGGCGGTCTTGCCCTTTCCTCTGCCCTTGGCCTTCTCGAGCGGCTTGGCCACGTCGACGAAGTCGTCCTGCGCGGTGCCCGCCAGATCGTGCACGGCCTTCTCGATCGTCTTCGGGGTGATGCCGTGCTTCTTGTTGTAGGCGATCTGCAGCTCGCGGCGACGCAGCGTCTCGCCGATCGCCTTCTTCATCGAATCGGTCTCGCGGTCGGCGTACATCAGCACCTTGCCGCGCACGTTGCGCGCGGCGCGGCCGATCGTCTGGATCAGCGACCGCTCGGCGCGCAGGAAGCCTTCCTTGTCGGCGTCGAGGATGGCCACCAGCGACACCTCGGGCAGATCCAGGCCCTCGCGCAAGAGGTTGATGCCGACGAGCACGTCGAACTCGCCCAGGCGCAGGTCGCGCAGGATCTCGATGCGCTCCAGCGTGTCGATGTCGCTGTGCAGGTAGCGGACGCGCACGCCGAGCTCCGAGTAGTACTCGGTCAGATCCTCGGCCATGCGCTTGGTCAGCGTCGTGACGAGCACGCGCTCGTTGACCTTCACGCGCTCGCGGATCTCGCCGAGCAGATCGTCCACCTGCTGCGCGACGGGGCGCACCTCGATCTCGGGATCGAGCAGGCCCGTGGGGCGAATGATCTGCTGGACGACCACGCCCTGTGCCTTCTCGAGCTCGTAGTCGGCGGGCGTCGCCGAGACGAAGATGCGCTGGGCGGTGCGCTCTTCCCATTCGTCGAAGCGCAGCGGTCGGTTGTCCAGCGCCGACGGCAGGCGGAACCCGAAGTCGACCAGCGTCTCCTTGCGCGAGCGGTCGCCTTTGAACATCGCGGCGATCTGCGGGATCGTCTGGTGCGACTCGTCGACGAAGAGCAGGTAGTCCTTCGGGAAGTAGTCGAGCAGCGTGGGCGGCGGCTCGCCGGGCGCGCGCCCCGAGAGGTGGCGCGAGTAGTTCTCGATGCCCTTGCACCGCCCCATCTGCTCGAGCATCTCGAGGTCGTACAGCGTGCGCTGCGACAGGCGCTGCTCCTCGACCAGCTTGTTCTCCGCCTTGAGCTGCGTCAGCCGCCCGCGCAGCTCTTCTTTGATGCCCGTCATGGCCTTCGTGAGGCGATCGGCGGGCGTGACGTAGTGCGAGCCGGGGAAGATCGAGACTTCGTCCAGCTTGCGCAGCGCCTTGCCGCGCAGCGGGTCCACCTCGGAGATCGCGTCGATCTCGTCGCCGAACCACTCGATGCGAATGGCCTTCTCGCGCTCGTAGGCGGGGAAGATCTCCACGGTGTCGCCGCGCACGCGGAACGTGCCGCGCGAGAAATCCACGTCGTTGCGCTCGTACTGGATCTCGATGAGCCGGCGCAGCACGGCGTCGCGCCGGACCTCGAGGCCGCGCGCGAGATCCAGCTTCATGCCCAGGTAGGCCTCGGCGGCGCCGATGCCGTAGATGCAGGAGACCGAAGCGACAATCAGCACGTCTCGCCGCGTGAGGAGCGCATACGTCGCCGCGTGGCGCATGCGATCGATCTCCTCGTTGATGAGCGAGTCCTTCTCGATGTACGTGTCGGTCGACGGGACGTACGCCTCGGGCTGGTAGTAGTCGTAGTAGCTGACGAAGTAGTGGATGGCGTTGTCGGGGAATAGCGCCTTGAACTCGCCGTACAGCTGGTGCGCCAGCGTCTTGTTGTGCGCGATCACCAACGTGGGACGCTGCAGCTTCTCGACGACGTTCGCGACCGTGAACGTCTTGCCGCTGCCCGTGATGCCCAGCAGCACCTGATTCGCGTCGCCCCGCTTGACGCCGTCGAGCAGCTCCTGGATCGCCCGGGGCTGGTCACCCATGGGCCGAAGTTCGGTCTTCAGTGTGAACGGCGTCGGCAAAGCAGTCATGTAGTCTACGCGATCGTGGAACGAACTGCCTTCCCCGCCGGGTACTACGCCATCGTCGACGCCAAGCCGGGCGCGCTCGGCGATCTGCCGTCGCTGGAGGCGCGCGCCCGTGAGTTGCTCGCGGCCGGACCGTCCTGCCTGCAGCTGCGCGCCAAGGGCGCCGAGGCCGCGCCGATGTACGCGGCGGCGCTGCGCCTGCGCGAGCTCTGCCGCGCCGCCCGCGTGCCCTTTTGTGTGAACGATCGGCTCGACGTCGCGCTGGCCGTCGACGCCGACGTCGTCCACTTGGGCCAGGACGACCTGCCGCTCGCCGACGCGCGCCGCGTGCGCGCCCTCGCGAGGGCCGAGCGCATGCTGATCGGCTTCTCGACGCACAACCTCGCGCAGGCGCGCGCCGCGGCCGAAGGCGGCGCCGACTACATCGGCTTCGGCCCGTGCTTCCCCACGTCCAGCAAGGTGAACCCCGATCCCGTCGTGGGCCTGGCCGCGCTCGCCGAGGTGTGCGCCACCGTGCAGGTCCCCGTCGTCGCCATCGGCGGCATCCGCCTGGAATCCGTCCCGGACGTCGCGCGCGCCGGTGCCGCCGCCGCCGCCGTGATCTCCGCCGTGAACGACGCGGCCGACCCCACGGCCGCCGGGCGCCTGGTACACGCGGCGTTCGGGCGCTGAGGCCCGCGGCTCTCGCCTGCCTTGCCAGGGCGTCATGAGCCAATCGACGCGAGCCAGGGTCTCCGCGCCCGAGCGAGGAGTGGGACGAGAGCGGCGCCGAGGTCGGAACCCACGCGGGGGCCTTTGCCGCCCAGACCGTCGAAGGTCTCTTGGCCGCCGGGCCGCCCCCGCCTCGCGACCTTCGGTCGCGACCGCTAGCTGCTACAAGCCGACTTGGGCAGCTTCGCGATCGTCTTGAGCTCGGCCTTGGCGTCGGCCGCGCGCGCCGCGTGCGGGTAGCGCTTCATCAGGTCGCTCAGCAGCGAGCGCGCGTCCGTGCAGAAGTGCAGCTCGACGAAGGAGCGCGCGAGCTGCCACATGGCCTCCGGCACCTCGGGCGACTTCGGGTACGTGTCGAGGACCTTTTGGAACTCGGCGGCGGCGTTCGGGTACTTGCTCTCCTGCACGAACGACATGCCGATCGCCAGGTACGCCTGCGGCGCGCGCGGGTCGGCCGGAAAACGCTGGATGAAGACGCGGTAGAAGCGGCGTCCCTCGTCGCGCTGTCCGGACGAGAGGCGCTGCCCGGCCTGCGTCCACAGCTGGTCCTTGTCGTCGGGCAAAGTGGGCGCCACCTTGTCGACGATCTTCGTCTGCGTCTGCTCGAGGGTCGCCAGGCGCGTCTCGAGCCGGTTGTTCTCGTCGGCGAGCGCGCGCGCCTGCATCTCCTCGGAGTGCGTGATCTCCTCGAGGCGGCCCTGGATCGCGGCGATGTCCTGCTCGGCCTTCGCGGCCTTGGCGCCCACGTCGGCCGAATTGCGCGTCAGCAGCTTCGTCGCCTCCTCGTTCACCTTCTTGAGGGTGGCGACGCGATCTGCGTACTCCTTGTCGCGCTTGTCGAGCTCGTCCAGTCGTGATCGCAGCTCGGCGATCTGCGCCTGCATCTTCTCGCCCTCGCCGGTCGTCATGCACCCCGCGGTGGGGGCCAGCGAGCCCACGGCGAGCGCGAGCCACAGTGCGCGCCCGAGGAGACGCGCTTCAGCGCCAGGTGAAGTCGACACGACGATCCTGCGCCCAGCTGGGTTCATCCGTTCCCTTCGCGTCCAAGGCTCCACGGGGCAGAACCTGCAGCTTCGATCCGTCGGCGCCGAGGCGGCCCAGGTGGTCGCGCACCGACTGCGCGCGTCGCTCGGACAACGCGAGGTTGTACTCCTGCGTGCCGCGCGGGTCCGTGTGACCGGTGAGCGTGACGGCCCGGCCGACCTTCTTCAGGCAGTCGAAGTCACGCGCCAGCGACGCGGTGGCCTCGGTCGTCAGCGCCGACTCGTTGAAGTCGAAGTAGACGGGCTCGAGCCGGCACTCGGCCGGCGGCGGCGTGGCAGCGCGCTCCTTCGAGCAGAAGCCGTTCACGCAGTCCTCGTCCTGCGCGCAATCGTCCTCGGTCTTGCAGGGCTTCTTCGCGCTGCAGGCTCCCTTGACGCAGTGGCCGCCGTCGCAGTCCTTGTCGGCCGCGCACGCCTGGCACTTGTTGGCGATGCAGGCCTGGTCCGCGGGACAGTCCGCCTTGCTCTTGCAGTAGCCCGGGATCGCCTCGCACTTGCCGGCGTTGCAGGAGTTCCCGGCCGGGCAGTCGGCCGAGTCGCGGCACTGCTGGCACTTTCGGGCGACGCAGAACTCCTTGCGCCCGTTTTCCTGACAATCCTTATCGGTTTCGCAGGTCGGGTAGTCGGGCTTGCACCCGGAGACCACCACCAGCGTTGCGGTCAGGAGCATCGCCGCTACGTGCGCGGCAGTCAGGAGCGAACGGTGCTTGTGCATTGGGCCCCCCTCGTCGGGGAGACCGTACGTTCCACGAGCGGCAAAGTCAACGCGCGCCCGACGAGAAGACGCCCGGTCCGGGGCTCGCCTTCCATGCCCGGGCGTTCCGGCACTCTGCGATGTTTTCCGCGCCGCCCGTCGGTCCCATGATATTTCAACAGGCCCTGCCGTAAGGCTCGGCCTTCAGGTGGCAGGCTCCTCGTGCAGTGGTTCATCACCCATCTGTCGACCATGTCCCCCCTCGGGGCCTATGCGTGGCTCGCGGGCATCTTGCTGCTCTGCGGAATGGGCCTGCCGATCCCCGAGGACATCTCGCTGATCGCCGCCGGGTACTTTTCGTGGAAGGGCGTCCTCAACGTGCACACGGCGTTCGCGATCTGCTTCGCGGCGGTCGTGACCGGTGACACGGCGGCGTTCTTCATGGGCCGGCTGTTCGGCCGGCGCATCCTCCGCAGCCAGCTCGCGCAGCGCTACTTCACGCCGCGGCGGCAGCTGCGCGTGCGCGCCTACTTCAGGAAGTTCGGCAGCAAGGTGGTCCTCGTGGGCCGCTTCACGCCCGGGTTGCGCTTCACGATCTTCTTCACGGCCGGGACGCTGCACACGCGCTCGTCGACGTTCTTCATCTACGACTTCGCGGCGGCGGCCTTCTCCGTGCCCGTGCTCGTGTACTCGGCGTGGTTCTTCGGCGGCCAGATCGACTGGGTCGTGTCCGTGGCGCGCAGCACCGAGCACGGCATCTTGGTGGCCATCGTGCTGCTGGGGACGATCTTCGGGGTGCGGGCGTGGCGGAAGCACAAGAAGCGCCACGCGACGCGAGCGGCCGCGGAGACGAACGAGACGGCTCATCCGCCTTCGTCGCCTGATGGCCCTCGTGTATAGTCGCTCGGCCCTTTTTCCAGAAACGGCCGCTCCGAAGGGGGATCGCATGGTGCGCCTGACTTCGCCTCGCTTGCCCTCGTCCCGGGTCCTTCCCTGCGCCGCGCTCGCCACGGCGCTGTTCTTCGGCAACCTCGCCGCCGCGCGGGCCGAGGTGACCGTCGCGGCCGCCGATTCGGCGCCCAGCGCGCCGCTCGCGGCTGGAGGTGCCACCACCGAGATGCCTGCCCCGCAGCCCGCGGCCGCGGCTCCCGCGTCCGCGGCCGAGGAAGGAATGCCGATCGCAACAGCGGTCGTGCAGCCGAGCACCCGCGCGCCCAACGTGTCGTACGGCGTCGCGGCCCGGCTCCGCTGGGTGTCGGTGCCCGCGTGGTTGCTGAACGTCTTCACGAAGAAGAACGTCCCGCTGTCCAGCTACTCCGCCGGCGCCGAGTTCTTCAGGCGCAAGGGCGAGTTCGAATTCGTCGTGTCGCTCGCCTACACGAGCCTGTCGCCGCCCGACGGCAATTGGCTCGGACGGGGCCACGACGCGACCGTCGACACCGACTACGTTCAATTCAAAGGCCTCGGTCTCATCGGCGCCGATGCGACCTTCGTGTGGCACACGTTCTTCAACGACTGGATCGGCATGCACTACGGCGCCGGGATCGGCCTCGGCCTGGTCACGGGGCAGATGCTGCGCACGAGCAACGGGACGGCGGGTTGCACCGAAGCGAACGCGGGCAACGTCGACGTGTGCCACCCCATCGGGGCCATTTGCGCGAACGGCGTCTGCACCGATGCGTCGCTCGCCGCGCTGCAGCCCGGCACCGACCGGCCCGACGATCCCCACCGCTTCGTCGACAACAACGTGCCGCCGGTGCTGCCCATCGTGAACGTCGTCGTCGGCGTCGACTTCCGCCTGCCGCACGTGCGGGGTTGGGAAGCGAAGATCGAAGGGGGCTTTTACGACGCCTTCTTCCTGGGCGGCGCCGCGGGCTATACGTTCTAGCAGCGGGCCTGGTGGCCCTGGCGGACGGCCTATTCGCTGCCGGAGAGATCGAGGGAGAGGCGGACGAGGTCGCCGTCGACGGAGAGGTTGCCGCCGAGCTGGCCCAGCTGGCCGGCGGCGAGGTGGACGGCGGCGCGTGTGCCCTGGTCGGCCTCTTCGCTCCACGACTCGAGGAGACGCGCGAGGTTGAGGTGCAGGTAGCCGATGTTCGTCTGCGGGCCGAACTTCGCGGGCCGCCGCGGCAGACGGTAGTACCAGCCGAGGCCCGCGGCCTGCGGCGTCAGCGCGAGCGAGAGGTGGTTGCCCGCGATGTGCTCGAGCCCGGCCTCGGAGAACCCCGTGCCCGCCGACAGATCGAAGAACGTGGGCGTGCGCCCGCCGAAGGTCTGCGTCTCGGGCTTGCCGCTGGCCTGCGCCGAAAGGAGCTCGGTGACGCCGGCCTCGGCCGTCGCGGGCAGTGATCCCAGCAGCACGGTGCTGCTCTCCCAGGACTGGTTCTTCTCGGGCAGGTGGCGGAACACGGCCGCGACGTTGCGCAGGTTGCCGAGCCACGCCGGCCCCGCCGCGCCGCTCACGCTGGCCGTCATGCGCTCGACCTCGGCCGAGACGAGCTGGGGCCAGAAGCGCGCGCCCACCTCGAGCCACGCGACGGGCCCACACGTCGTCAATGACTCGACGATGCGCTCGGCCTTGCCGCTCATGATCGCCGGGCGCGGCGCGCTGCGAATGCCTTCGAAGCCGTCGACGAGCAACCCCGCCGCCGCGATCCCGTCGCCCGCCGCGGCGCGCGCGTCCAACACGCCGTCGTCGCTGGCGACGCCGCCCAGCTTCGCCTTGCCGAGGGGCGTGAGGCCCCACGCCACTTCGAGCCGCCACTGGAACGGGTGCAGGCGCAGCAGCACGGCGGCGTCGTCGAAGAGGGCCGCCTCGCTGCCCGCCCAGTCGCGCCGGCACGACGCGCGCGGGAACAGCGGCCCCAGCGCGGCGGGCTCTACGATCAGCGCGACCGAGACGTCCTCGGTCGCGAGCAGCCGCCGTGTGCCCTGGGCCAGCGCCGCCGAGAGGGGCTGCCTCGCAGGCGCGACCAACTTCGCCAGGGTCGCCGCGACGTCGGACTTCCCGGCCGACTTGCCCTCTGATTTGGCCGCCTCGACGCGAACGGGTCCCCACGGGTCGGCGATGTCGACGATCGCGTAATCACCGGCGCGGCGCACGGAGACGAGCGTGCCTCCCCGCGTGCGCCCGAGGACGAGGACGCCGGCACGGCGCGCGAGCGCCTTCACCTCGCCGTCGACGGCCCACGAGGGGACGGCGGGCTCGCCGTGCGCGCGCGCGAAGTTGGCGACGCTGAGGTTCGCGCCGGCCATGATGGCGACCGTCGCGCGCACGAGCTTGTCCATGTTCAACGTCTTCACGACGAAGCGCTGGCGCACGTAACCCGGTTTGGCGGCGACGGGCTTGGCGCCCTTCTTCTCGGGCTTGTCGGTCTGCGCACGCGCCCAATCAGCCTCGTCCACGAGCCCCCACGACGCGACGACCAGCGCGTCGGGATCGACGCCGCTCTCGGAGAACTCGCCGCGGCTGAAGGCGTAGAGGCCCAGGCCGTCGCGCAGCTTGTTGATGGCCCGCATCGTGTCGGGAAAGATCCCGCCTACGAGATCCATCAGCGCGAAACCGTCGCCGAGGTCCGTCGGGTGGATCGCGGCGAACACGGGCGCGCGCGCGTCCAGCCACACGGTGCCCTCGAGACCCGCCGGCGGCGGCGGTGGCGCCTCGGCCGCGCGCGCGCTGACGCCCGTCGCGAGGACACAGGACGCGGCGAGCGCCGCGCTCAACGAGCGGACTCCTCGAAACCTCCGCGTGCTTCGCTGATCCAGTGTGCTCAAGTCGTACCCACGCCCACAAAAGCTCAGGTCAGGTCATGGTGTCGGACGAGCAAAGAATTAGCAATTCGAAATTGTAATTCGCCATGCTCTTCCACGCGCAGCGCGGCATGGCGAAATTACAAAACCCCTGTCAGGTCAGACCTGTAGGCCGCAGCCGCGCGCGTCAAAAGCTTCAGCCGCGGTGCGGCGAGCTAGTAGCCGCGATTCGGCGGCGCGCCGGCGCCGCGCTGGGATTCCATCACGGCGATCTGATCCTCGAGCGTCTGGATCGTCGAGCGGAGCGCGGACACTTCCTCCTGCGTCGCGAAGCCGAGGATGCCGGCCGCGAAGCGGGTCGCGCGATCGAGCTCGGCCTTGACGTTGCCACCGACGCTCATGGCGCGCATGGCGGCGTTCATGACGCGCGGGTCACCCATCATCCGCGAGACGCGCGGATCGCTCATGAGGCGCATCGCCCGTCCAATCATCATGTCCTTCATCGCGCCAAACATAGACATTTCCCGCCACTTTCTGCCATGTGGCCCGGCTTGCGTCAACGCGGGGCGCGCGCCATGCTGGCGCCGAGGTCGCTGCCCATGTCCGTCGACGAGCACAAGGCGCTGTCACCTGCGGCGCGCGAGGTGCGCGTCGCGCTGGTGACGGCGTCCGACAGCCGCACGAGCGGCAACGACGAGGGCGGGCGGGCGCTGCGCG
>DASZUD010000353.1:0-5439 GCA_035548155.1 Polyangia bacterium | reverse complement strand
CGGCGGCGCGACGGGCGGGGGCCCGGGCGGCGGCGCCGCGACGACGGGCGGCCGCATGGCCGGAGGTGAGGCGGGCGCCGCCACGGCAGGCGGCGGCGCGACCGGCGGGGGCGTCCCGACGGGCTTCGCGTCGTTGAGCTGCCCCTCCTTCTGGACCTCCTTCTGCAGCGCCGCGATCTTCGTCTCGACGTCGGCGCGGTTGGGCGCCTTGGGCGAGGTCCGCAGATAGCCGCGGTAGAAGAAGATCGCCTTCGCCGGATCGCCCTTGAGGCGATAGGCCTGCCCGATGTTGTAGAGGAACCCGGGATCGGGCTTCGCCTTGTACCCCTCTTGCCAGGCCTCGATGGCCTTGTCGAACTGGCCGAGGTTGAACAGCGTCGTGCCCTGCTCGAAGAGCTCCTTCGCGTGCCGGGTCGCGTCGTCCTTCGCGTGGGCGGCCTCCTCGGCGCGCGCCGCGCGCGGCGCGAGCGCAAGACCGAAGGCATTAGCAAACGTGAGCAGAAGGCCCGGAACGACGCCCAGGGCCAAACGAACGGGGGACCTCAGCATGGACCGGCGCCATGGTAGCCCGGAAGGCCCGGAGCACCAAATGGGCCTGCCGCTCGATGGCTCACGAGCGTCGAACGCGCGGCGCGAGCTCCATGGCGACCTTGCCGCGCCGGAACACGCGCACGGATCCCGAGGTCTGCGACACGACGATCGCGATGGCTTCGCTGTCTCGCGAGATGCCGGCAGCCGCCATGTGGCGCGCGCCCAGGCCCAGCGGCACGTCGACCTCCTCCTCTTCGTCGAAGTTGAGGTAGCGGCCGGCCGCCACGACGACGCCGTCCTCGCGAACGACGAAGGCGCCGTCCAGCACGGCGAACGCGTGCAGCGCGTGACGCACGTCGGGGTTCATGATGTTCTTCTCGTCCTCGGAGTAACCCTGGAACGGGTTCAGCGTGAGCTGCTTCGACTTCTCCATCACGGTGTTCGAGTCGCCCACGACGAAGAGCGCGCCCACGGGCCGGCCCTCCCAGCCCTCCACGCCGATGCTCACGGCCAGCTCGATCATCGCGTCCATCACGCCCGCCGAGACGTTGGCCGCCTGGAGAAATCCGAACGAGCCGCCGTCGCCCTCTTCCTGGCCCACCGTCACGAGGAGGATCGAGTCCGGGAACGCCGCCGGCTTGCGCGCGAGGAGCCCCACGACGACGTCGCCTTCCTTGTAGATGCCGCGCGCGATCCCGGACACGAGCGCGATCTTCAGCTTCTCGGGGCGCCCCAGGTCGTACTCGGGCAGCGGCAGCACCGGAATGCCCTCCTGCTCGATCAGCAGCCGCTGGCTGGGCCCGACGACGGCCTGCACGAGCTTTTTGCGCGCGCTCGGCTTGCCGCGGAACACCTCCTCGGGCAGGGGCAAATCACCGACGTAGAGCAGGTGATCGACGTTCGCCTTGCTCGCGAGGGCGATCGCCGCGCGGACGACATCCAGCTGAATCTTTCCCGTCGCTGTTTTCGCCATGAAGGGAATCCGAAGTGATCATGCTACGCTGAAACCGAGCCGGCTGATGAAGTTCCACTCCGTCCAGCGTTGGCTGCCCCTGTTCGCGTCTCTCATCGCCATCGGGATCGCGTTCGACGTTCTCACGCGCTCCCGGCTGCAGGCGACGACGGCGATGCTCTGCGACGGCGAGTACTCGGACAGCCTGCAATCGCAGTCGCTGCGCAGCCGGGAGCTGGACCAGGGGCCGGCCAGCCAGTTCAGCTACCTAGTGCGCAGCACGGCCAAGTACGAGTGTCCGTTCTTCGGGCCCGACGGCAAGCTGCGCCGCAGGCGCGTGCAGGCCAGCGAGCTCGGCAGCGCCTTCGCCTACGAGCAGTCGGGCGGCGACACCTACCTGCTCACGAACGAGCACGTCGCCGCGTGGCCGGACGTCACCGACGCCGTCCACCGCATCGACGGCGTGCCCGAGGGGTGCAAGCGCGTCGAGGACAAGCTGCGCATCGTGCGCGACGAGCGCGACGACTTCGAGGCGGGCCAGGTCGTGCTCACGCGCGTCGCCGTCGATCCGCTGCTGGACGCCGCGATCCTCAAGGCCGCGGGCCAGAAGCTCACGGTGATGCCGTTCAAGGTGGGCAAGAGCGCGGGCCTGCGACAGGGCAACGTCGTCGAGGTGCGCGGCTTCCCGCTGGGCGTCATGCAGGCCGTCTCGAGCGGCAAGGTCGTGAACCCCTACGACCGCGATCAAGAGCAGGGCTGGGACCACGTCGACTTCGTGATCGACGCCCTCCTGTCCGAGGGAAACTCGGGCAGCCCCGTGCTGGCCGTGTCGTGCAGGTCGCGGCAGATGGAGCTCGTCGGCATCTACCACGCCGGCTACAAGGGACACGGCGCGCTGAACGTCGTCGTCGGCATCGATCAGCTGACCGAGTTCATGCACAAGAAGAAGCGCGTGCCGCGCACGCTGACGGCGGACGGCATGCCGGGCGCGCCCGCGCTTCCCGACCGCGCGCGCGTCAAGGAGGCGCTCGCGGCCGGCATGCTGCCGCTCTTCGACTTCGGCGGCCTCTTCATGCACGCCGAGTTCTCGGGCGACACCCTGCTCTACCAGATCTTCAGCCGCCAGTTCCCGCTGGACGATCGCCGCGTGATCGTCATCGAAGACAAGCCGAAGGACGGCGCCTTCGGCGAGCTCGGCCGCCTGTGGGTGCTGTCGCCCACGGGCTGGCGCGAGTGGCCGCAGGCGGCGCTGGGCGCCGACGAGCACGATCTGCTCGCGCGCGTCACCGATTCGCTGCGCCTGCAGATCCTGCACTCGATCGACTACCGCAAGGCGCTGGTGAACCCCACGGGTCCCGAGGAGCGGCGCAGGGGGCGCGAGCTCTCGCGCGCGATGTCGCGCGACATCCCCGTCGCGCGCGACCTCGCGTCGAACCTGCTCGAGACCGCCGAGCGCCTCTCCGTGGGTCACGACACGGGGGCGTCCGGCCCCGGAGTCGCTGTCGCGCCCTCCGACGCGCCGCCCGCGACCGTGGCGCTGCCGAGCCGGGGCGCGCCGGCGCCTTAGCGCGTGCCGAGGTTCACGGGGCCCCAGGCGTCCTTGTCGACGCCGGCGCGCTTCGTCGGATCGCCCGAGACGCCGAGCGCGATCGTGCTATTGCCCAGCACCAGACACGTCCGCTCACAGCGAGCGCGCACATGTGAAGCTCGCCGCCGCTCGCGAGGGACGAGACCTTCTCGGGAATCTGTACGAGCGCACCGTCGGGCGCGTTCGGAGCGCTGTCGGTCCAATACGTCCAGGAGAGGAACGAACCGCCCCAGCACCTGACCGACCCGCCCTGCAGGAGGCCGCACGAAGATCCAACCTCGCCGACACCGAGCGCGTCGTACTTGAGCTTGCTCGAGGGCACGGGGCCGTTCGAGCCGAGGCACCGGGCTTGGCCATCCGCGCCGACCACGCAGAGGTAGTCGCGCGATCCGGCAAGGGTCGCCACTGAGGAGGCCAGCACGCCGGGCAGCCCCGGCGACGCCAAGAGCCCCCTCAGCGCCCCGTCCTGCCCGAGCACGACGACGCCGTGATCGCCAGACCCCAACGCGCGGGGACTGACGCCAACGGCGATGCCCGCCGCACCCGTGACGCCCGACACGCCGTCCTGAGCGGCGGCACCTGGCGCCGAACCGCACGCCCCAAGCCCCATCAGGAGAGGTCGAACCGACGGCGCGAAATTGACGGGCGTGCGAGGCGCGCGACGAATCGTCGCAGCGGGACGGTCACTCCAGCGGATTGACCCAGCGCAGCCCGGTGAAGCGGCGAAAATCCCCGTCGTTCGAATGCAACTCCGCACGGTGCTCGAGCGCGAGCGCCGCGAGCTGAACGTCGGTGGTCAAATTGGCGGCGGCGCCCAACCGGCGCAACAACGCGAATGAGATCTCCAGGTGCCGCGATCCAGGCAGCAAGAGCTGGACATGGGGCCGCTCGAGCCAGCCCTCGACACAGGCGAGCGCTGCCTCGACCGACATCGCCGGCTCGTGTACGCGGCGATTGGTGACCAAGCGGATGAAGCCGAAGAGCGCGGGAGCCGCGACGCCGACCGTCGTCGTTCCGTTGAGCGCCCGCTCCCACCAGGTCTTCGCCTTCGCGTGCTCGCGGAACGCCGCGAGGTGCGCGTAGAGCAACAAGTTGACGTCGGGGATGATCACCGTCGGCGCGCTCGGCGCTTGGCGAGGACGGCCTCGTCCTCGAGCTCGTCGGCGAGCTTGTTGAGCCCGGCGGGGTCGATCCCCGGCGCCAGCGTCGACTTGTGCACCTTCACGCGATAGGGTGCCGCGGGTGCGTCCGCCATCCTTGGCGCGAGCCCGCGACGGATGGCGTCGTTGACCACCTGCTTGAAAGGACGCCGCACGCGGTGCACCTCCTCCTCGAGGAGGCGCTCGACGTCGGGATCGAGCGTCAACGTCGTGCGCATGAAGGCATCTTGATGCCTTGCTGCGGAGCGGTCAAGATGCCTCGATGCGCAGCCGCCGCTCGCCGCGCTCTACCGCAGCCTGGACCTGACGATGATGGCGATCCCGCGCCTCGTGCGTGACGACGCCGACGCGGTCGCCACGGGCCGCTGCGCGGTCTCGCCGCCCAGCGCCGACGCGGGGTCACTGCATCAAGGGCAGGCGTTGGCGGCTTCGGCCCCGCCCAGGGGAGCCGAGCTCTCGTTGGTCACCGTCTCCCAGGCGACCTTCTGGAGCTGCACGGCGACCGCGCTCGCGATCCCGAGCGCCTTGGCCGCGGCCTCGTCCGCGCCGAAGGTTCGTGGATCGACGCCGGTGATCTTCTCGAGGTGCACGAGCGCGGAGAGGTACGCACCATAGATGCTCGGGTGTTTGCAGTCGCCGCTGCCGTGCCAGAGCATGGGCAGCGTCGCCGGCGTGCACGCCGGATTCGCCACGCCCTCGGCCCAGGCGCGCGCCCACGCATCGCCGGACGCGGCGACGCCGGCGACGTGCCCGTCCTTGGCGTCGGCGCTGTAGAAGATGTTGTGGTACTGGCCCACTTGCAGCGTCGCCTTCGACGGATCGATCGGCCAGTTCTCGTAGAGGTAGACCTTCGCCGCCGGTGACGTCGTGTGGACGGTCGCCTCGATGGCCTGAACGCTGCTGCAGAACTGCGACGGAGGACCGCCAGGCAGAGGGACGCTCGTCTTCTCCTGCAGGACCACCACCTGCCAGTCCGGCTTGGCGAGGAACTTCGCGCAGCTCGACGCGAGCGTCACGAGCGGCGTCGACGAGATCAGACAGACGTGCGTCTGGAAGTCGAGCCCCGCCTCCGACGCCAGCTTCGCGAAGATGCCCGGGATGCCGCCGTAGTGCGTGCCCAGCTCGTCGGTGACGTTGACGTTGTTGTAGCTCAGGACGGGCTCGTAGTTCCCGTGGGTGATGCTGTCACCGATCCACAAGATGCGGCC
>DASZUD010000352.1:0-10195 GCA_035548155.1 Polyangia bacterium | reverse complement strand
ATTCCGACGCCATTGGCGCGTGTTCTCTTTCTCGCGCCGTGATGGATCGAGAAGGCGCCCTCCCCTTGCCGGGCGAAAGACGGAAGACTGGAAATCACACGACCGGACGGTTTGCCACCGCCCGCCCGCCGAGGCTCGAGCTCTTGCCCGCGCCGAGGTGGCACCGCGTCGTCGAGTGGGGGCTGCGCGTCCTCGCGGCCTCGGCGGTCCTGGCGATCGCCCTCATCCTCGTTTTCATTGCCAAAGAAGCGGCGCCGCTGTTCTACAGCAGCGCCATTCGGCACGAGGTGACGCTGGGCAAGATGTGGTTCTCGCAGCTGTGGCCCGGGTACGACGAGGCCGCGTCCGTGTGGCAGCCCGTCTCCGAGATCCCGAAGTTCGGCGTGTTGCCGCTCATCATCGGGACCGTCAAGGTCACGATCGTCTCGATGGCTGTCGCCGTCCCGCTGGGGGTCGGGTCGGCCCTCTACATCTCGCAGTACGCGCGCCCGCGCACGCGCGAGATCCTCAAGCCCCTCATCGAGCTCTTGGCCGGCATCCCCTCGGTCGTGCTGGGCTTCTTCGCGCTCATCGTCATGGCGACGTGGTTCCAGAACCTGTTCGGCTTCGACTCGCGCCTCAACGCGTTCGTGTCGGGCGTCGCCCTCTCGTTCGCGGTCATCCCGGTGATCTTCACGCTGTCCGAGGAGGCGTTCCGCGCCGTCCCGCGCAGCTACGTCGAGGCCTCGACGGCGCTCGGCGCGGCGCGCTGGCAGACGATCCTGCGCGTGCTCCTGCCCGCGGCCTCGCCCGGGATCGCCGCGGGCGTCGCGCTGGGCCTCGGGCGCGCCATCGGCGAGACGATGATCGTGCTCATGGCCTCGGGGAACGCGGCCATCGTGTCGTGGAACTTCGCCGACTCCGTGCGGACGATGTCGGCGACCATCGCCGCCGAGCTGGCCGAGGTCGTGTTCGGCGAGGCGCACTACACCGTGCTGTTCTTCCTGGGGACGCTGCTGTTCGTCGCTACCTTCTGCGTCAACACCGTGGGCGACTGGACCATCCGGCGCATGAAGCGGAAGCTGGGGGCGTCCTCGTGAGCGCGTCTCGGACGACGACGCGCCACCGCACGGGCGCGCAGCGGGTCCTCGTGCGGACCGTCAGCAACCGACTGGGCGACGCCGTCATGGCCATCGCCTCGGGCGCGGCGACGCTGGTCGTCCTCGCGATCCTCGCGGTGATCTTGATCGACATCCTCGAGCACGGCGTCTCGCACCTGTCGATCACGTTCCTCACCGAGGCCCCGAAGGAGGGCATGACGGCGGGCGGGATCTTCCCGGCGATCGTCGGCATGGTCGAGATGGTGGTGCTGATGACGCTCGCGGGTGTGCCCGTGGGCGTGGCCACCGCGGTGTACCTGCACGAGTACGCGCCTGCCGAGGCGCGCCTCACGCGCCTCATCCGCATCGCCGTGGCCAACCTCGCGGGGGTGCCGTCGATCGTCTTCGGCCTCTTCGGCCTGGGCTTCTTCGTGCAGTTCGTCGGCGCCGGCATCGACAAGGTGTTCTTCTCGGGCGAGAAGGTCTACGGCCAGCCGGCGCTCATCTGGGCCGCGCTCACCATGGCCGTCCTCACGCTGCCCGTCGTGATCGTGGCCACCGAAGAGGCGCTGCGCGCCGTGCCGCGCGAGCTGCGCGAGGCCTCGCTGGCGCTCGGCGCGACGAAGTTCCAGACGGTGGCGAAGGTCGTCGTGCCGCAGGCGAGCGCGGGCATCCTCACGGGCATGATCCTGGCCGTCTCGCGCGGCGCGGGCGAGGTGGCGCCCATCCTGTTCACGGGCGCGGCCTACTTCCTGCCGCACCTGCCGACGGGCCTATCGTCGCAGTTCATGACGCCCAGCTACCACGTGTACGTGCTGGCGACGCAATCGCCCGACGTCGACGCGACGAAGCCCATCCTCTACTCGACGGTCCTCGTCCTCCTCGCGCTGACCTTCGCCCTCAACATCACGGCCATCGTCGTGCGCGCGCGCGTGCGCCGGCAGAATGGCCTCGCGCACTAGGCGACATCCCCAGCAATTCGAAAGCAAATCATGAGCGTCCCCGCCACGTCCCCGACCCCCACCACCAAGCTGACCGTCCGCGATCTCTGCGTCTTCTATGGCGAGAAGAAGGGCGTGGGTCCAGTGACGATGGACATCGCCGAGAAGCACGTCACGGCGTTCATCGGCCCGTCGGGCTGCGGGAAGTCGACGTTCCTGCGCTCGCTCAACCGCATGAACGAGCTCATCCCCGGCTGCCGCATCACCGGCGAGGTCAAGCTCGACGGCGACACGATCTACGGCCCGGGCGTCGATCCAGTCAGCGTGCGGCGCCGCATCGGCATGGTGTTCCAGCGCTCGAACCCGTTCCCCAAGTCGATCGCCGAGAACGTGGCCTACGGCCTGCGCATCGGCGGCCTCAAGGACGAGCGAGAGATCTCGATGCGCGTCGAGCGTGCGCTGCAGGGCGCCGCGCTGTGGGACGAGGTCAAGGACCGCCTGAACGACAACGCGCTCGGCCTCTCGGGCGGCCAGCAGCAGCGCCTCTGCATCGCGCGCGCGCTGGCCGTCGAGCCCGAGGTGCTGCTCATGGACGAGCCGGCGTCGGCGTTGGACCCGATCGCGACCGCGCACATCGAGGAGCTCATCAACGAGATCTCGAACGACTACACGGTCGTGATCGTGACGCACAACATGCAGCAGGCCGCGCGCGTCGCCGACTACACGGCCTTTTTCTACATGGGCGAGCTCGTCGAGTTCGACCGCACGGACGTGCTTTTCACCAAGCCCTCGAACCAGCGGACCGAGGACTACATCACGGGCCGCTTCGGTTGATGGACGAGACCACAGGAACCAACATGCGAACAGTCACGTCGCGCGAGCACACGAACCGCGAGTACGAGCAGGAGCTGCGCCGGCTGCGCGAGCAGCTGCTGCTCATGGGGGCGAAGGTCGAGGAGATGATCCGCGGCAGCATCCGCGCGCTCGTCGAGCGCGAGACCGCCGTGGCCGAGCAGATGATCGCCTTCGACAAGAAGATCAATCAGCTCGAGCTCGAGATCGACGAGCTGTGCATGCAGATCCTCGCGCGCCGGCAGCCCGTGGCCTCCGACCTGCGCTTCATCACGATGGCGCTCAAGCTGGTGACCGATCTCGAGCGCATCGGCGACCTGGGCGTGAACATCTGCGAGCGCGTCGTCGAGCTCAACGCCGAGCCGCCGCTCAAGCCCTACGTCGACATGCCCAACATGGCGCGCGAGGTTCAAGAGATGCTGCACGAGGCGCTGGACGCCTTCGTGGCCGCCGACGCCGACCGCGCCCAGCGCGTCATCGAGCGCGATCGCAACGTCGACGCGTACTACACCCAGATCTTCCGCGAGCTGCTCACGTACATGATGGAGGACCCGCGCAACATCTTTCGCGCGACGCGCCTCCAGTCGATCGCGAAGTACCTCGAGCGCATCGGCGACCACGTCACCAACCTGGGCGAGATGGTGGTCTTCATGGTGAAAGGCAAGGACATCCGCCACGGCGGTCGTCAAGCCGAATGATCCGACCGGGGCCGGCTCGCTGCCGCTCGCGCCTCGGCCCCTTCACGCCCTCCATCTGCCCCGCTCGCTTCGCTCGGCCCGGCACGCGGCAAAGCCGCACGCCGCGCGCGTTCTGGGTGTAACCTCGGCTCATGTTTGCCGGACGGGTGGCCTTCGTCACCGGGGCGTCGCGCGGGGTCGGAAAGGCGATCGCGCTCGCGCTCGCGCGCAACGGCTGCGACATCGTCGTCGCCGCGAAGACCGTGGCGCCCGACCCGCGCCTGCCCGGCACGATCCACGAGACCGCGCGCGAGATCGAAGCGCTGGGGCGGCGCGCGCTGCCCCTTCCCATGGACGTACGCGACGACGGCGCGGTCGAGCGCGCCGTCAAAGGGGCGCTCGACAAGCTCGGCCGCGTGGACTTCCTCGTCAACAACGCGGGCGCCCTCTACTGGCAGTCGCTCGTCGACACGCCCATGAAGAAGTTCGACCTCGTGATGGACGTCAACGTGCGCGGCGCGTTCGCCTGCGCGCGGCAGGTGCTGCCCGCGATGCGCGCGCAGAAGTTCGGGCACATTTTGATGATGTCGCCGCCCGTCGATCCCCACGCCACGGGCGGCAAGATCGGCTACGCGATCTCCAAGTTCGGCATGACGCTGATCGCGCACGGCCTGGCCGACGAGGTGCGCGACGACAACGTGGCCGCCAACGCGCTGTGGCCCGTGACGATGATCGAGAGCCTGGCCACGATCAATTGGGGCCTCGGCGATCGCAGCCTGTGGCGCAAGCCCGACATCCTCGCCGACGCGACCGTGCGCATCTTCGCGAAGGAGCCGCGCACCTTCACGGGGCACGCCCTGCTCGACGAGGACTTCCTGCGCGACGAGGGCATCACCGACTTTTCGGGCTACCGGGCGGATCCCGCCCACGAGCCCCCGCGCATCGGCTTCGACTTCCGCGCGACGGCGGGCGTGAAGGGCGCCGGAAGCTCCTGATAGTTTCCCGCCCGAGCCCGAACCCGGTTACCCTGTAGAAAATGGCCAGCGTGGACGAACAGTGGCAGGAGCTCTTCCAGGCCCTCGAGCGGCTCAAGAGCGCGTGGCCGGCGCAGGAGTGGTCCTACGATCGCCGGCTGCGCTGCGTGGCCTCTTCGTTCCCGACCAGCCAGGAAGCCGCGGCGCGCGCCGCCATGGCCGAGGTGCTGCCGGCGTCGTTCGGCGCGGCGACGCTGGCCGGCGCGCCCGAGGCCGTGCGCAAGGTCGCCGAGAGCTGCGGCGGCGTGCGCTCGTCGCAGCTCATCTTCTGGGGCGGCGCCGAGGGGGCTCCCGGTGCATTCGGCCTCTGGTGGCCGTGGGGTGACGGCACTACCGTTTCGCTGCGGATCGGGCTGCACGATCTCGATCTGCCGAAGGAGCGCTATCCCCGGCTGCGCGACATCTTCGGGATCCCCCAAGCCACCGGGCCCGCGCCGGGCTAGCCGTCCTCGTCAACGGCGCGAGCTCGCGCCCTGGAGGTGTCCAGATGCACCGCCTCATCGGTCATGGTCGTCGGGTAGCGACGCTCGTCGCGCTCACCGCAACGCTGTCGCTGTCGATCGGTGCGGGCGCGCGCGCCGCCGGCGACACGCCCACTGCGAAGCCCGCCGCGAAGCCCGGCAAGAAGGCCGCGCGAAAGAAGAGGAAGGACGCGACCCCTCTCACGCCGGCCGCCCTCAAGGAGCCGGCGCCGCACCGGCGCATCGGCGCTTCGCCCGCCTACGTCGTCGGCGACACGAACGCCCACTTCATCAACCAGGCGGCGCCACCGATCGAGCAGTTTCCCTCGGACTCGAAGGCCGTCAAGAAGGCGTTCGACGAGACGCGACGCGATCAGCTCGACGACGCCGAGAAGGCGGCGCGCGACGGCAAGACGCCCGACCGCTGGCGCTCGGTCCTCTTCGCGCTGCGCGGCCTGCCGGAGCGCACGGATCCCGAGGCGTGCTTCTGGCGCGTGCTCGCCTTCTACCGCCTGGGCGAGCTCGCTCGCGCGCGCGCGCTGCGCGAGGGCTGCGAGCTGACGGCCAAGGAGAGCGGAGCGCTCAACCGCGAGGACGCGACCGCCGCGGGCGTGCCCGAGATGGGCACCGTCCCCGTCGACGACGGGTTCGGTCCTCCGCCGGGCGCCGCGGGCACCTCCGGCTCGGCCGGCAAGATCGCGCCTCCGCCGCCGCCGACCGCGCCCTATACGGGCGTCAGCCCCGACCGCCGCTGAACGGAAGCAGCGTCGGCGCGAACCGGCGAGGGCCTACGTAGCGGCGAGCGGCGCCCGCTCGTCGACGAGCGTGTGAACGGCGTCGAACAACGTGTCGAGGGAGAAGGGCTTGCGAAGGAAGGCCGCGGCGCCCGCGGGCTTCTCGTGCGCGACGGCGCTCATGACGACGACGGGCACCTGCGACAGAGCCTTGTTGTTGCGAATGGCCTCGAGGACGTGCCTGCCGTCGACCAGCGGCATCATCATGTCGAGGATCACGAGGTCCGGGCGCTCTTCTTCGCTCGCGCCGGTCAAAAACTCCAGCGCCTGCCGGCCGTGACTGGCGGGTACGACGTCGTAACCTTCCGCCTCCAGAACGTCCTGAACGATGTCCCGGATATCCGGATCATCCTCGACCAAGAGCACCGTCTTCTGTGCCATTCGCACCTCCCCCAAAATCGAGCGTGCGATAAAGCATCGCACTGATCAAGTGGTTACGAAATCTGTCAGGGTCCACACTCTTCAACCAGTCGGGTCACGCGATATTCCTGTTTTTGCGAGGAATTTTGCGATGATCCCGACAGGTGACGAACCGATCGCCACGTCGGGCACAATCGCGTATCGTTCCGGGTCCGCAAGGAGGCGCAAATGCGTAGATCCCTCACGCTCGCCGCGGCCACGGCCGTTTTTCTCGTGGTGGGCCTCGGCTCTCTCGTCGCCGAGGCGGCGGTGGTTCGTTACATGTCGCAGCACCCGATCCCGCGCAAAATGGGTGGCGGGTTCTGCTACATCGACGTGCCGCACGTGCACGACTTCGGACCCTCCGACCCGCGCATGTACCGCCAGGTCGATGGTCAGTTTTACTTCGTGGGCGATCCGACGCCTTTCGACTACGACGGCCCTCGCCATCCGTTCTACGGTCCTCATCCGGTCGTCGAGGCGAACGTTCAATTTGGGCATCCCGAGTACTGCTACCTCCGGGGCCCCCACTACCATTGGTACGAGCCGCCGGCGCAGGCCCCCTTCGAGAATCGCGGCGGCGCCTACTGGTACGTGGGCGCATATGAGCCGGCGTACTACGAGCAGCGGCCGCGCTACGTCGTCGTGAACGACGCGTACGCGCCCATCGTGTACACGCGCCCGGTGGTGGACATCACCGTGGCGCCGCCGGGCTTTCACGGCGAGATCGTGGCGGCCGGCCCCGGCTGGCGTGGCGCGGCGGTCGTCGCGGCGCCCCCGCCGCCCGTCGTTCAGGTCGGCGTGGGCATCAACCTCGGCGGCCCGCCGCCGCCGGGTGTCGTGGTCGTCGATCGTCACGATCATGGTCGCCACCACGGCTGGTACAAGGAAGAGCGCGGCGGCTGGCGCGGTCCGCCTCCCGCGCGCGGCGGGGGTTGGCGCGGCAATCCTCAGCCCGTCGCCCGCGGCGGCGGCTGGCGTGGCACCCCGCCGGCGCAACAGGGCGGCGGCTGGCGTGGCACCCCGCCGGCGCAGCACGGCGGCGGCTGGCGCGGCGCTCCAGCGCCGCAAGCGCACGGGGGTGGCGGCGGGCGCGGCAACCACGGCGGCTGGAAGCGCTGAGCGAGCCACCATGACGATGTCGTCGTTCGACGCAAAGCTGATGCGGCTCGCGCTGGGCGCCGCGGTGTTGGTCGCCGCTGCCGGAGCGGGCTGCGGCAAGAAGACCGGCGCGGCGCCCGGAACCGCCCACGCCGAGGGAACACCCCAGACCGACGCCGTGCTCGACGCCTGGAAGAGCGCGGGGTTGAAGCCCGAGGGCTTCGCGGCGCTGACCCCGCCTCCGTACGTCGCGACCTATTGCGAGCGCGGCAAGGTGAGCGGCGTCGACACGACCGTCTGTGAGTACGCCGACGACGGCGCCGTCGATCGCGGCCAGCAGCAGATCAAGGACGAGTGGGCGCGCGCGGGCGTGCACACCGCGGTGGTCGTGCGCGGCAAGCGCACGGTGCTGTCGGTCGTGGATCGCGAGCTGCGCGATCCGAACGGCAAGACGATCAACCAGCTGATCCAGACGTTCCGCAAGCTGTGAGCCGGAGAGTCGGCGACGGCCACGGTGAGGACGACGACGCCCTCGCGTTCGCCGAAGCGGTGCGCGGCGCGAAGCCGCTGGCCGCTGCGCGGGAGGATCGTGGGCGCATCCCCCTGACACCAGGCCCCAAGCACGGGCCGCCTCCGCGCACGGCGGGCGGCCCATACGCGCCCGCCGGCGCCGACGCGGCCGACGCGTTTCTCGACACGCCCGACGCGCTCGCCCACAGCGACACGTTCGAGATCGCGACGATGGGCGAAGCGATCGAGGCGCGCGCCCGCGGCGTGGACGCCAAGCTCTTGCGCAAGCTCAAGGCCGGGGAGCCGCGCCCAGAAGCCCGCCTCGATCTGCACGGCCGCTCGCGCGCCGAGGCGCTGGCGGCGCTGGAGCGCTTCATCGCGGGCGCGCGTGAACAGGGCCGGCGCTGCGTCCTCGTCATCCACGGGCGCGGCGCCCACTCGTCCGACGACGCGCCCGTGCTCAAGCCGCTGGTCTGGCGCTGGCTCGCCGCCTCGCCGCAGGCCGCCGCCGCCGTGCTGGCGTTCATCTCGGCGCGCCCCGGCGAGGGCGGCGACGGGGCGACGCGCGTGCTGCTGCGCAAGCCAAGTCGCTGACGCGCCTCGACACCCGCCTGGGCGCCGGCCGGCCCGCAAAAGCCGTGTTGCTTGGCCGGGCGGGTCCAGTCATATAGTGTCGGGGACTTCGTGGGAACAGCCAGTCACGCAAATCGGGAGAACTGAAATGAGCACGCGTATCGCGATCAACGGTTTCGGGCGCATCGGCCGCCTCGTGTTTCGGGCCCTCTACACGCAGGGTCTGTTCGGCAAGGACGTCGAGGTCGTCGCCGTGGGCGACATCGTGCCGGCCGACAACCTCGCGTACCTGCTGAAGTACGACTCGATCCAGGGCCGCTTCGAGGGCACGGTCAGCTCGAAGAAGTCGAGCGCGGACAAGGAAGCGGACGACGTGCTGGTCGTCGACGGCAAGGACATTCACGTCGTTTCGGCGAAGACGCCGGCCGAGCTGCCGTGGAAGAAGTACGACGTCGACTACGTCATCGAGTCGACGGGCCTCTTCACCGAGGCCGAGAAGGCCAAGGGCCACATCGCCGCGGGCGCGAAGAAGGTCATCATCTCGGCGCCGGCCAAGGGCGAGGACATCACCATCGTGATGGGCGTCAACCACGAGAAGTACGACCCCTCGAAGCACAACATCGTGTCGAACGCGTCGTGCACGACGAACTGCCTCGCGCCGCTCGTGTACGCCGTGCTGAAGGAGGGCTTTGGCCTCTCCGAGGGCCTCATGACGACGGTCCACAGCTACACGGCGACCCAGAAGACGGTCGACGGCCCCTCGCGCAAAGACTGGAAAGGCGGTCGCAGCGCGGCCATCAACATCATCCCGTCGACGACGGGCGCCGCAAAGGCCGTCGCGCTCGTGCTTCCCGAGGTGAAGGGCAAGATCACGGGCATGGCGTTCCGCGTGCCGACGCCGACCGTCTCGGTGGTGGACCTCACGTTCAAGACGGAGAAGGCGACGAGCCTCAAGGAGATCAACGCCGCGCTCAAGAAGGCGAGCGAGACGTACCTCAAGGGCATCTTCGGCTACACGGAGGACGAGGTCGTCTCGAGCGACTTCATCCACGAGAAGCTCTCCAGCGTCTACGACGCGGGCAGCTCGATCGAGCTGAACTCGAACTTCTTCAAGCTCGTCAGCTGGTACGACAACGAGTGGGGCTACAGCAACCGCTGCGTCGACCTGCTCACGTACATGGTCAAGAAGAGCAACTAGGCCGCGCGCGCGCCGGCGCGTGAACTGAAAAGGGAGGGTCTCGCGACCCTCCCTTTTTCGTTTTGGAGCGGATTAAGTCGTCTACGGACGCTTCGTGTAGACGTGAACCTCTTTGTTGCCGTCGCTCACGTCGAACATCCAGAACTCGGTCGGCGTCGCCGTGTAGGGCAGCGCCACCGACTGCGCGCCGGGGCACGTGACGCTGATCGTGATCATGGCGCCGCTCGTCGAGTACGTGCCGGCTGCCGTCGACTCCTTGCCGTCATACCCCTTGCCGGCCTGCTCGATCTTGTTGCCGGCGAACTTCAGCGTCTCCTGGCGCTTGTAGTCGTCGACCGAGCCCGGCGGGTAGATGCGGAACTCCTTCAGATCGTAGATACCGTCGACGATCGTTCCGCCAGCGGGCGTCGGAAACGTCCCAGGACCAGCCACCTCGGGAGCGTCGCCCCCCGTGTGACCGATGGTCGAGCACGTGCCCGCGGTGCCCGTCGTGCCGGCCGCGCCCGTCGTGCCGGCCGCGCCCGTCGTGCCGGCCGCACCCGTCGTGCCGGCCGCGCCCGTCGTGCCGGCCGCGCC
>DASZUD010000351.1:0-10847 GCA_035548155.1 Polyangia bacterium | reverse complement strand
AGGCGCGTGGCGCGCAGGTCGGCGCGGCGGAAGTCCAGCTCCGACGCCTCGGATGGCGTCGCGAAGCTACGGCGCGTGCCGAGGAGCTCCTCGAGATCGCGCCAGCGCTCGGCGGCGGCGTAGTGCCGGTCGAGCGCGCGGTGAGCGCGCATGTCCGACGGGTCGAGGTCGAGCATCTTCTCGTACGTCGCGACGGCGTGCGCCGCGTCGCCGAGGCCCCCCTCGTCGATCTCGGCGATCTGCGCGAGCAGATCCAGCCGCTCGCGCGGATCGAGGGTCGCCTGCTGGCGCAGGTCGAGGAGCGAGCGCAGGTCAGCCCAGCGCTGCCCGTTGCGGTAGAGGCGCGTCAGCGCGTTGAACGCGCCGAGATTGAGCGGCTCTACGGAGAGGATCTCGACGTAGGCCTTCTCGGCGTCGGCCGTGTTGCCGAGGCGCTGCTCCTGCAGCTCGGCGACCGTCACCAAGAGGTCGCGCCGCAGGATCGAGTCGTCGGTGATCTGCGCGAGCTCACGCACCTTCTCGACGAGCTCGGCCGTCTTGCCGGCCTTGTCGGCGTAGGCGATCAGCTGACCGCGGTTCATGGCGTCCGACGGATCGAGGTCGAACAGCGCCATGGCCGTCCGGTAGGCCGACGCGGCGTCGGAGAGCGGTCCGGCGTAGAGCCCGCGCAGCCGCTCGAGGCGCTCCACCTTCTCGCCGCGCGTGTCGGCGATCGCCAGCAGCGCCTCGTTGGCGGCGGCCAGCTTCGCGGCGTTGTCCGTGCGCTCGTAGTACGGCAGGCACAGCGTCGCGATCTCGGCGCGCACCTCGGCCGTGGCGGCCTTCCCCGCGGCGACGAACCGTTCGAGGCCCGCGACGGCGGGCGCGCTCTGCGGGTTCGTGAGCAGCACGTCGCGGTACGACGCGAACATGCCCGCGTCGTCGGACAGGCGGACTTCCTGCAGCTGGCCGATGCGGAGGAGCAGCTCCTCGCGCGCCTCGGCGGTGCCGTCCTTCTGAGCGCCGCGGACCTCGAGATCCCTGCGCAGCGCCTCGACGAGGCCGGCCCAGTCCTGGCGCGCCTCCGCCACGCGCGCGAGCGCCTTGATGGCGCGCTCGTTCGCCGGCTCGGCCTCGACGATCGCTTCGAGCGTCGCGGCGGCCGCCGCGAGATCGCCCACGCGCTCTTCCTCGAGCTGCGCGATTCGGAAGAGCTGCTTGACACGCTCGGAGATGTCCGGCGCGCGATCGGCCCGGCCATGAAGCAGCTTGGCCAGGTCGGGCCAAGCCTTGGCGTGGGTGAAGATCTGCTCGAGCGCCGTCTCGGCCTCGTCGTCATGGCCGAGCTCGCCGACGATGCGCTCGGCGAACGCGCGCGCGTCCTGCGGGCGATAGAGGCGCGACGCGTTCACGCGCATCGCGCGGCGCAAGAGCCACAGGCGCTCCTCGGCGTCGGTCGTCGTGTCGGCGCGCTTGGCATAGAGGGCCGCCAGCGGGCCCCACTCGTCGGCGTCACCCGCGACGCGCTCGAGGTCCGTGCGCACGGCCTCGTTCTTGGGCGCCGCTTCGAACGCGCGCGCCGCCCACTGATACGCGAGGCCCTTGGAGCCGAGCCGCTGCTCGCAGATGAGCCGCGCCTCGGCCAGGAGCTCGAGCCGCTCGGCCAAGGGCGGTCCGCCCTCCGCCGCCGCGGGCCCCAGGAGCGCCTCGTACGTCGCCAGCAGGCGCGGCCACTTCTGCGCCTGCCGGTAGAGCGGCACCAGCGCCAGCGCGGCGCGCCGGTTCTGCGGATCCGTCGTGAGGACGCGCTCGTACGCCTTGAGCGCGCGCTCGGGCTGGTTCAGCTTCTCGAGCGAGAGCGCGGCCACCCGCTCGAGCAGGCGCGTGCGCGCCGCCACGTCGGCCGTGCGGTCGGCCAGCGACGTCAGCTGATCGCAGAGGTCCGTGAACGCGCCCTGCTCGACGTACATCTGCTCGAGCGCGGCGAAGTCGCCCGACTGCGCGTAGATCTCGCGCAGCGCCCGCTGGGCGCGCGCGTTCTGCGGCGCGAGCTGCTGGATGCGCCGGAACACGTCGATGGCGCCCTCGGTCGCGCCCAGCTTTTCGTACAGCAGCATGCCGCGCCGCTCGAGCAGCGCGAGCTCGGCGGCGGCGTTGCCCTCGGCGTTCTGGCGCTGCCGCTCGAGGATCTCGACGAGGGCCGGCCACCGGCGCTCGCGTTCGTACAAGGTCGCGAGGCCCGCGAGCGCGTCGGTGTCGCGGGGCGCGATCGCCAGCACCTGGTTCCACAGCGTGATCGCCTCGCGGACGTCGTTGAGGCGCTCGCCCGCGATGCGCGCCATCTCGACGAGGCGCGGCCGTCGCGCGTCTCCCTCGATGTGCGGGAGCTCGCGCCGGTAGACGTCCAGCAGTTGCCGCCACGAGCGGCTCTTGGCATAGAGGTCCTTGAGGCGCGCGCTCGTTTCGGCGTCGCGCGGATCCGCCTCGAGGATCTTCTCGAGGCTGGCGACGGCGTTCGCGTGCTTGCCGAGCTTGTCGGCCCACAGGCTGGCGATGCGGCGGTGCAGGGCGACGCGCACGGCGCCCGCGTCGGGGCCCTCGGCCGCGTCGGCCTGCTTGCCCAGGACGCCGATGAGGTCGCTCCAGCGCCCTTGCGCCTCGTACCGAGCCGCCAGCGCCGCGAGCGCGTCGGGGTGGTGCGGCCGCAGCGCCAGCACGGCGAGGTACGTGTTGACGACCATCACGTCGAGGTTGAGGCGGTCGCGGTAGATCGCGACCATCTCCAGCAGCAGGCCGACCTTGTCGTCGACGCGTTCGGCGGCCACGCCGTCGAGCTCCTCCTTGAGGATCTCGAGCAGCGCGTTCCACTTCTCGGTCTTCGTGTAGAGCTTCTTCAGCGAGGCGATCGCCTCGGGCAGCCGCGGCTTGAGCCGCAGGAGCCCCTTCCACAGCTCGATGGCCTTGTCGGCGCTCTGCGGGCGCGACTCGGCCGCGCGCGCCATCTCGATGCCCATGGCGACGCGACGATCGACGTCGCTCTCGCTCTTCTGCGCCTGTGCGATGACCTGCAGCAAGCGGGCCTGGTCGTTCTTCGAGCCGTAGTGCGCGCGATAGAAATCGACCATGTCGCGGTTGGCGGGGTCGATCTTGCGGACGCGGCGGAAGAAGCCCTCGGCGCCCTCCTCGTCCGCGAGCTGCTTCCACAGCAGCGTCGCCAGGTCGACCTGCAGCGCGACGTCCTGCTCGCCGCGCTTCGTGCGCGCCGCCGCGTCGAGGACCTTGGCGAGCTCGGCCCAGGCTTGCTTCTTCGTGAGCGCCTCGCGCACGGGGCGCAGCGCGCGCAGCTCGTACGGGCTCGCCTCGAGCGCGCGGCGGAAGTGCGCGACGGCGTCGTCGCCCTTGCCGATCTTCGCCGACAGCTCGCCGGCCAGCACCTCGGCGAAGGCGCGGTCTTCACGCGTGGCCGCCGCCTCCGCGCGCCGCGTGTAAAGGGAGATGAGCTCGTCGTAGCGCGACTTGTCGCGCAGGAGGCGCTCGAGGTGCGAGCTCGGACGCCGGCTGGCCGGGTCGAGCTCCAGGCTCTTGCGGACATGCGCCTCGCCCTCCGTCTGGGCCCCGGCGCCGCCGTACTTGAGGAGGAGCTCGGCCACCGAGACGTAGAGGCTGGCCGCGTGCGCCTTGTCCTTGCCCGCCGCCTCGGCCTCCTGGGCCTGCTGCAGGTAACGCTTCGAGATCGGCTGCCAGTTCGCCCGCAAGAGCGACAGCTGGGCCGAGGACTCCTTCGACGGGCCGTGGTCGGGCTTCTCTTTCAGCGCCTGCTGGACGGCCTCGAAGCCCGCGTCGCCGCGGAGCAGCTCGTCCGAGAGCAGTCGCCCCTTCTCGTGGAGCAGGTCGGCGCGCCGCGCGGGATCCGCGGTCCAGCCGAGCTCGAGGTCCAGCAGCTGGACGCACAGCTCGAAGTCGCCGCGCTCGCGGTGCCAACGCCGTGCGTCGATCAGCGCCTTGGCGAGGGCCTCGGGATCGACGCCCGCATCGCCGTTTTGCTGGCCCGGCTTCAGCCCCGAGAGCGCCTTCAGCGCGGAGGGGTTGTCGGGCTCGAGCTGCAGGGTCGCGAGGGCACCCGAGACGTCGATGTTCATGTCAAAGCCCCAGCTCGTTCATGGAACACGGACGAAGACTATAGACCCCAGCCTTTCGCCTGTTCAATCGCGAAGATCCGTCGACATTTCTCCGTCGCGACACGGTTTCCGTTGAATACTTGGCGCGTGTCCGATCCCGCCGTTCCCGATCGCCACTCGACGGCTCCGACTTCGCTCCCGACTCTGTCCGCGCGGCTCCGCCCCGAGCTCGGGCGGCTCGCGGTGGGCGCCTTCGCGCTGGTCCTGACGAACGCCTTCGCCCTCAGCATCCCGTGGCTGCTCAAGAGCGCCATCGACGCGCTCCGGCGCGACGGCGCGGCCGCTCGCGGCCCGGTCGTCCGGGACGCGATCCTCATAGGCGTGTTCGCCATCCTGCAAGCCGCGATCCGCACGACGTCCCGGGTCCAGATCTTCAACGCGGGACGGAACGTCGAGTACGCGCTCCGGCGCGACCTGTTCCGGCACCTCCTGCGCCTCGACGCCGCGTTTTTCCGCCGGAACGCCACGGGCGACGTCATGTCCCGGCTCACGAACGACCTCGGCGCCGTGCGCGCGCTGTTCGGCCCCGGCGTGCTCAACCTCTTCAACACGACGATCGTCTACGTCTCGACGCTGTGGATCCTCCTGCGCCTGTCGCCGAGCCTGACCCTGTACGCGCTCCTGCCCTACCCGCTGTTGCTGCTGGGCGCGCGGCTCTCGGGGCGGATCATGTCGAAGTCGACCCGCGAGATCCAAGAGCAGCTCGGCGCGATGTCCACGTCGATCCAGGAGGACCTGGCCGGCGTGTCGGTCGTGAAGCTCCATGGGCTCGAGGAGCTGCGCCACCGGCGCTTCCGCGCGCTCAACGACGAGTACCTCGCACGGTCGCTGCGCCTCGTGCGCGCGCGCGGCGTGCTGGGGCCGCTGTTCGCGATGCTCGCCGGGGCCGGGACGCTGATCGTCCTGTGGGCCGGCGGCCGGCAGGTCATCGCGGGCCGCATGACGATCGGCGCGCTGGTGGCGTTCAACGCGTACGTCGTGCAGCTGTCGTGGCCCACGATCGCGCTCGGCTGGATCATCGGTCTGTGGCAGCGCGGGATCGCGGGTTGGGTGCGCGTGCGGGAGCTCCTGGCGACCGAGCCGCGCATCAAGGATCAGGGCGCGGAGTCGCCGGCAGGATCGATCGAGCCCTCCATCGAGGTCCGGGGGCTCACGATCTCCGTCGACGACCGCAAGCTGCTCGATGACGTCTCGTTCTCGGTGCCCGCGGGCAAGACGCTCGCGATCGTCGGGCCCACGGGCGCGGGCAAGACGACGCTGGTCGACGCGCTCGTGCGCCTGCAGGACGTCGCGCCCGGCACCGTCATCGTCGGCGGGCACGACGTCACGAAGCTGCCCCTCGCGCGCCTGCGCGCGCTGTTCGGCTACGCGCCTCAGGACGCGTTCCTGTTTTCGGCGACGGTCGCCGAGAACATCGGCTTCGGCGTGCGCGAAGACGACCAAGGCCCGGGCGTCGCCGAGGCCGCGCGGCGCGACCGCATCATGCGCGCGGGCGAGGCGGCCGGCCTGGCGCCCGACGTCGCCGTGCTGCCCGACGGGTGGGACACGCTGGTCGGCGAGCGCGGCATCACGCTGTCGGGCGGCCAGCGCCAGCGCGTCGCCCTGGCGCGCGCCCTCGCCTCCGAGCCGCGCATCCTCATGCTCGACGACACGCTGTCGTCGGTCGACGCCCAGACCGAGCGCGAGATCCTGACGCGCCTCGCCCCCATCCTGCGCGAGCGCACTTCCGTGGTGGTCTCGCACCGCGTGGCCGCCGTGAAGGAGGCGGATTTGATCCTGGTCCTCGACGGCGGCCGCGTCGCCGAGCGCGGCACGCACGCCCAGCTCTTGGCGGCGGGCGGCCTCTACGCGTCTCTTTATCGCGAGCAGCTCGCCGCCGAGACGCTCGCGGAGGACGCGGCGTGAGGGGCGTGGCGCCACGCTGGCCCGAGCGCAGCGCGGCGCTGCCGCGCGGAGCGAGCGCCGGGGGGCACGGAGGCTCCGGCAGGGCCCCCGACAGAGACGACGCGATCGGCAAGGCGCTCGACGGCGCGCTGCTGAAGCGCATCTTCTCCTACGTCTGGCCGTACCGATCGACGATCGCGCTGGCGATCGCGCTGCTGCCCGTCGCGGCGGCGATCGAGCTCGCGCAGCCGTACCTGCTGAAGAAGGCCATCGACGAGCACATCTCCGTCGGGCGGCTCGCGGGCCTGGATCGCCTCGGCGTCCTCTATCTGATGGCGCTGCTCGGGCAGTCGCTCGCGGCGTTCGCGCAGACCTACCTGACGCAGCTCGTGGGCCAGAAGGCCATGAACGACCTCCGCGTCCAGGTCCACTCGCACGTGCTCTCGCTGTCGGCGGCGTTCTTCGATCGCACGCCGCTCGGCCGCCTCATGACGCGCCTCACGAGCGACGTCGAGGCGCTGACGGAGATGTTCGCGTCGGGCCTCGTCAGCCTCGTCGGCGACCTCGTGCGCCTGGGCTTCATCCTGGTCCTCATCTTCGGGATGGACTTCAAGCTGGCGCTGTTCTCGATGTGCACGGCGCCCGTCCTCTACGCCGTCGCGGCGTTCTTCCGCAGCTGGGTGCGCGACGCGTTCCGCGAGATCCGCGCGAAGCTGGCGCGCCTCAACGCGTTCCTCCAGGAGCACCTGTCGGGCATGAAGGTCGTGCAGGCCTTCGCGCAGGAGGCGCGCGTCGACGGCGAGTTCGACACGATCAACGTCGAGTACCGGCGCGCGAACTCGCGGGCGATCTTCGCCGACGCGTCGCTCTACTCGATCGTCGAGGCCGTGGGCTCGATCGCCGTCGCGGGCCTGCTGTGGCACGGGGGCGCTCGCATCGCGCACGGCACGCTGACGTTCGGCGTGCTGGTGGCGTTCATCCAATACCTCGAGAAGTTCTTCGCGCCCATCCGCGATCTCTCGACGAAGTACACCGTCATGCAGCAGGCGATGGCGGCGGCGGAGCGGGTCTTCTCCCTTCTGGACACAAGCTCACCCGACGCTCCGCAGACGGCGGCCCCCCCGGCTCGAAGCGACGGGGAAGGCGGCGCCCTCGTCGAGCTCGACCACGTCGAATTCGGCTACCGAGAAGACCGGCCGATCCTCTCCGACGTTTCGTTGAAGATCCGCGCGGGAGAGACCCTGGCCATCGTCGGCGCGACCGGCGCCGGCAAGTCGACGATCATCAAGCTCTTGCCGCGGCTCTACGAGCTCAGCGGCGGCTCGCTGCGCATCGGTGGCGTCGACGTCCGGGCCATGGACAAGCGCGCGCTGCGCCGGCGCGTCGTCGTCGTGAGCCAGGACGTGTTCATGTTCTCGGGCACGCTGCGCGACAACATCGCCCTCGGCCAGCCGGACGTCACCGACGCGCGCATCCTCGAGGCGGCGCGCCGCGTGGGCGCGGACCGGGTCATCGAGAGGCGCCCCGGGGGCCTGGACGCGCCGGTCGTCGAGCGCGGCGCGAACTATTCGGCGGGCGAGCGGCAGCTGCTCGCCTTCGCGCGCGCCCTCGCCCGCGAGCCCGAGATCCTCGTGCTCGACGAGGCCACGGCCAGCGTCGATCCCGAGACGGAGCGCGTCATCGAGCGCGGCATCGCCGAGCTCATGCGCGGGCGCACGTCGATCGTGATCGCGCACCGCCTCTCCACGGTGCAGCGCGCGACGCGCATCATCGTCGTCGGGCACGGCCAGATCGTCGAGGAAGGGACGCACGACGAGCTCCTTGCGCGCGGCGGCCACTACGCCCTCCTCTACCGCCTCCAGATGACCGGCCACGGCGGGATCGCCGCAGGTTCCGGGCGGGACGCGGCCGAGTGACGTATAGTGGGCGACCCCAAACGGCCCATTGATGCAGTCTTTCCGTGAGATCCGCGAGGCGCGCCTCGCCGCCGAGGTCGGCACGCTCCGCAAGCAAGGCGACCTCGCCTTCGCGCTCGTGTACCCGAGCCCCTACTCGGTGGGGATGTCGTCGCTCGGCTATCAGAGCGTGTACCGCGGCCTGAACGCGATGGCGGGCGTCGCGGCGGAGCGCGCCTTCCTCCCCGACGACGCGAAAGCCGCGCGGCGGGCGCGCGAGCCGCTCAGCACGTACGAGTCGGGGCGCCCCGTGGGCAACTTCCCCGTCGTCGCGTTCTCGCTCGCCTACGAGCTCGAGATCGCGGGGCTCGTCGACTGCCTCGATCTCTCGGGCATCCCCGCGCTGGCGGGAGAGCGCGCCGCCAGCCCGGGGCGGTACCCGCTGATCGTCGTCGGCGGCCCGCTGACGTTCTCGAACCCCGTGCCCGCCGGCCCCTTCGCCGACGTCATCGTCATGGGCGAGGCGGAGGCGCTGCTGCCCGTCCTCGTGCAGGCGATCCGCGACACGCCCGATCGCGACGCGCTGCTCGGCGACCTCGCGTCGCGCCCCGGCTTCTACGTCCCCGCGCGCCATGGCGAGACGCTGCTGGCGATCGCGAAGACGCCCGACGAGGATCTGCCGGCCTACTCTCAGATCCGCACGCCGAACACCGAGCTGCGCGACATGTTCCTCATCGAGCCCGAGCGCGGCTGCCACCGCGGCTGCACTTACTGCGTGATGCGGCGATCGACGAACGGCGGCATGCGCCTCGTCGAGCCGGCCCGCGTCAAGCGCCTCATCCCCGACGACGCGCGCCGCGTGGGCCTCGTGGGCGCGGCGGTCACCGATCACCCGGGCCTGCCCGAGATCCTGCGCTTCATCGTCGATTCGGGGCGCGAGGTCGGGATCTCCAGCCTGCGCGCCGACCGGCTCGACGACGAGATCGTCGGTCTCCTCAAGCGCGGCGGTTACGAGACGCTGACGACGGCGTCCGACGGCTCGTCCGAGCGCATGCGCGACGTCATCCAGCGCAAGACGAAGGAGCGGCACCTCCTGCGCGCGGCCGAGCTCTGCCGCGTCCACGGCCTCCGCCAGCTCAAGCTCTACATGATGGTGGGGCTGCCGGGCGAGACGGACGCGGACATCGACGAGCTGGGGCGCTTCGGGCACGAGCTCGCGAAGGTCGCGCCGCGCGTCGCGTTCGGCATCGCGCCGTTCGTCGCCAAGCGGAACACGCCCCTCGACGAGGCGCCGTTCGAGGCGATCGACGTCGTCGACGCGCGCCTCGCGCGGCTGCGCGCCGCCGTTCGCGGCCGCGTCGAGCTGCGGCCCACGTCACCGAAGTGGGCGTGGGTCGAGTACCGGCTGGCCCAGGGCGGGTTCGCGGCGGGCCTGGCCGCGGCGCGGGCGACGCGCGCGGGCGGGCGCTTCGCCGACTGGAAGGCGGCCTTCGCCGAGGTCCCTGCGCCGCCCGTGCGCACGCCCCAACCTGCCCCGCCGCGCCGCCTCGCCGTCGCCGGCTGAGGCCCGGACTGTCCCCCTCCGCGGCCCCGCGTCGCTGGGACGCGGGGCGCAGCGCCGTCACTGCGCGCAGACGAACTTCACGTTCAGCGAAAGGCAGCTGCCGACGTTCTTCGCGGCGAGCTCGCCGGAGAGCAGCGCGCTCGCGGCGAGCGGCTGATCGATCTCGCAGATCGGCTGGCCCACGCAGCAGCCATCGGCGTCGCCCACCCAGATGCGCCAGGTCTTGGACGTCGACATCAGGTCCGAGGCCTTGATCGGCTGCTTCTGCGGGGTGACGTCGTTGGGCGACCAGACCGGCGTGTACGAATCGTAGATCGTCTGCGTGACGGCGGCCGTCGACGGCGACACCTGGTGCGCGGGCATCTCGAACTCGCAGAACGGATCGGGCGCCACCCCGTCGCCGGGACCGCCGTTCTTGTCCCACAGCGACCCGTCCGGCTGCGTCTGCGCGATCGTCGCGCTCGTGCACTTCACGGTCCACGTCGAGGATGGATCGACCTGGCAGCTGCCGCTATCGCCGCAGACCGTGCACCTGCCGCAGCTGGTGCAGGCCCCGCCGCCCGTGCCGCACTTGTCGTTCGAGTGCGTCCTCACGCACGTTCCGGTGCTGTCGCAGCAACCATTCGAGCACGTCTTCGGTCCGCAAGCGGCGCCGCCCGTGCCCGCGCTGCCCGTCGTCCCGGCGGAGCCCGTCGCCCCGGCAGAGCCCGTCGTTCCGGCAGACCCCGTCGTGCCCGCAGCGCCCGTGGTGCCCGCGGCGCCAATCGTCCCGGCGGTGCCGGTCGTGCCGGCGTCTCCGGTCGTGCCGGCCGTGCCTTGATCGCCGGCGGCGCCCGTCGTGCCCGCGGCGCCTTGATCGCCGGCGGCGCCCGTCGTGCCCGCGACGCCCTGATCGCCTGCGGCGCCGGTCGTGCCGGCGGCCCCTTGATCGCCTGCGGCGCCGGTCGTGCCGGCGGTGCCCGTGCCGTCGATCGAGGTGCCGCCCGCGCCGGTGCTCCCTGCGACGCCCGTCGGGTCACCAGCGCTGCCGGTGCTGCCGGCGCCGCCGATGCCGGCGACGCCCGTGGGCGCGTCCTGCGAGCCGGCGTCCGTCACGAGGCGCGGCATCTCGCCGAGCCCGGAGTCGTCGACGCGGCAGGAGACCGCGGAGAGCGCGACCACTGAAATGGTTAAGAAAATGGCGCGAAACGCTAGGGGATGCCTCACGCTCCAATGGTAGTCGATCTCAAGCGTGCGCGGCAGCCCACGCGGCGGCGCCCGCGACGGTCGCCACGCGGGCCAGGATCGACGCGGAGTTGCGTCCCGTAATGGCGCGCGTCACGGCGGCGCCGCCGTGCAGCGCGAGCA
>DASZUD010000350.1:0-35589 GCA_035548155.1 Polyangia bacterium | reverse complement strand
CGCGCGCGCGCGCGCCACGAGCTGGCTCGGCGGCGAGCGCGTGCGCGCCACCGTGCTGATGCTGGTCGAGCGCGACGGCCACTTGCGGTTCGAGGCGGAAGTGAGCCTGCAGGGCACGGTGGCCACGCTGGCCACCGACGGGCGCACGTTCGCGCTGCTGGACGCGCACAAGAACGAATTCTCCCGCGGCCCCGCGTGCCCCGCGAACGTCGCCTCGCTCATCCGCATCCCGCTGGCGCCCGCCGACGTGGCCGCCATCATCCTCGGCGACGCCCGGCGCCCGCCCGACGCGACCGTGAGCCCCGACGTGGCCTGGGACGCCGAGCGCGGCGCCGACGTGCTGGAGCTCACCCTGCCCGCGCAGACTCTGCGCGTGTTCTTCGCCCATCACGGACCGCTCGTCGACGTGGTCGGCGCCGAGGCGCTGGCCGGCGGGCGGCGCCTGTGGCGGACCTCCTACGACGACTTCGAGGGCGCGGGCGCGGCGCGCCTGCCCACGACGATCCGCTTCGCCGAGGGAACGAGCTCGTACGACGACGGCGTCGAGATCAAGCTCAAGGACCATCAGCTCGGCACGCCGGCGCCCGCGAGCGCCTTCACCCTGACCCCGCCGGCGGGCGTCACCGTCCGCGACGTCGGCTGTGCAGGCCCCTAACGGCCGCTTCCCGAGGTGCTAGCCTTTCGCCCTGAGGCAAGATGGGGCGTGGCCAGGCTTGGATCGGCACCGCGCGTAGGTACGCGAGCGCGGGCGGTCTGTCCGCCTTCGTGACGCTGGGCCGATTGAAGCTCGATCCCTGGCTGGGCCATTCGCACAACCGCCACCTCTTCTTCCTGCCCACCGTCATCCTGACGGCCTGGCTGTGGGGGTTCGCCCCGGCGCTCTTCAGCGCCGCGATTTTCGCCGTGGCCCTGCGCGCCTTCTGGACCGATCACCACGAGTCGTTTCTCCACGCCAACTCCGACATCGCGCTCTTCCTGCTGGTGAGCGCGGCCATCTGCGCCATCGTGCGCTCCCTCCAGCACGCGCGCGAGACGGCCGACGAGGCGACGCGCTCGCGCGAGCAGCTGCTGGCCGTCGTCGCGCACGACCTCGGCAACCCGCTGCACGCCGTGCGGCTGGCCGAGCAGCGCATCCGCGCGAGGAGCGACGACGCGCGCGCCGTCGAACGCAGCCTCGCGACGATCGAGCACGCGACGACGCGCATGGACCACTTGCTGCGCGATCTCGTCGACACGACCCGCCTGTCGCGCGACGAGCTGGTCGTGACGCCCGCGCCCGAGCTGGTGGCGCCGCTCGTGGCGGAGGTGACGGAGATCTACGCTCCTCGCGCGCAAGAGGCCGGCCTCGCGCTCGAGCGCGACGGCCCCGAAGACGACGCCGCCGCCGTCTCGTGCGATCGCGACCGCATCATGCAGGTGCTCGGCAATCTGCTCGGCAACGCCATCAAGTTCACGCCGCCGGGCGGCCGCGTCGCCTTGCACGCCCGCGTGCGTGACGGCGCCATTCGGTTCGAGGTCGAGGACACCGGCGCGGGCATTCGCCCCGAGCACCTTCCCCACGTCTTCGAGCGGTTTCGGTCGTTCGACGCGCGTGGCACGGGCCTCGGCCTCTTCATCGCGAGGTCGCTCGTCGTCGCGCACGGCAGCGAGCTGCACGTTCGAAGCACGTTGGGCTTCGGCTCGGCGTTCTGGTTCGAGCTGCCGCGGCTGGCCCCCGCGCCGCGACGCTGAGGCTACGGGTGCGCCGGCTCGGCGTCGGCGACGAGGGGCGGCGCGTCCTTCGGCACGAACCACACCAGCACCAGGGCCGGCCAGCTGGCGACGAAGGCCAGCGAGAAGAAGATCGGGTGACCGAAGTGCTGGTTGAGCGGGCCCGAGACGTAGCCCGAAAGCGTGCTGCCCAAGGACACGATCGCCGTCGCGAACGCGTAGTGCGACGCCGAGAACAGCCCGCGCGAGCGCTGGATGAGGAACACGACGTGCGCGGAGTTGCCGACGCCCGAGATGAATTGCTCGATCATCACCGTGAAGAAGATGATCTCGAAGCCCGGCTTGACGACGGCGAGCATGACGTAGAGCGGAATCGCCAGGTTCTGCAGGTACAGCATGGGCACCAGCGCACGCCGCAGCCCCACGCGCGCGATGATGCCGCCCCCGATGAGTGAGCCCACGATGAAGACCAGCGTGCCGAAGCCGTTCAGCGTCCCGCGCCGTCCGAGGCCCACGCCGATGTCGCGCAGCAGCGGCTTCGACATCGCGAACATCATGATGTCGCCCAGCCGGTAGAAGAACATGAAGGACAGCACCAACAGCGCCTGCGGCTGCTGGAGGAACGACTTGTATGCCACCCAGAAGGCGGGCGCCTTCTCGACGGGCTTGCCCGTGCCGGCCGCGCCGGCCTTGGGCATGAGGATCGAATTGACCAGCGCCGTCAGCAACATGAGGACGCCCGCGGCGCCGAACGCCAGGATCCAGCTCACCGTCGCGACGTAGGTCACGAGCACGGACGAGCCCAGGATCATGGCGACGCGGAACGCCGCGACGCGCACGCCCGAGTAGAGCGCGTGGTCCCGCGGATCGAGCGCCTGGATGTAGAAGCCGTCGCAGGCGATGTCGTGCGTGGCGTGCAGGATCGCGAACAGGCTCGCCACGGCCCAGAAGGCCGCGAAGCCGGGCGCCGTCGTGGCCGCCGCGATCGCCATCATCCCGCCGGCCAGCAGCACCTGCGTCGCAATGACCCAGCGCCGCTTGCTGCCGAACAGGTCGACGGCCGGGCTCCACAAGAACTTGAAGGTGACGGCCAGGTGGAACAGCGACGTCGAGCCGATCTGCGTCGGCGTGCCGCCCCGCTCCGTGATGAACTCCGTCCCCATCTGGTGAAGGACGCTCCACGGCAGCCCCTCACCGAAGTTCGTGGTGGCCACCCAGGCCAGATCGCGGCGCTCTCGCTTGGGCGTACGGTCGGCCACTTGCACCGACGTATGCTCCCCTGCCGCGGCGCGCGCCGCAAAAATTCGCCGGAATCGCCCGAATTTTCAGGCCCCGAAAGCACACGGCCACCATTGACTCCGGACAATCCCGCTGGGAAACTCCGCCGTCCCAAATTTCCGACCGCTACGTCCACCTAGAAGGAGCACGCGATGTCCGAGTACCTCTTCACCTCCGAGAGCGTCACCGAAGGCCACCCCGACAAGCTCTGCGATCAGGTCTCCGACGGGATCCTCGACGCGCTCATCGCTGGTGACAAGACGTCGCGCGTCGCCTGCGAGACGCTGACGAAGACGGGCTTCGTGATGGTCGCCGGCGAGGTGACCTCGGCCGCCAAGATCGACATCCCGAAGATCGTCCGCGGCGTCGTCAAGGAGATCGGCTACAGCGGCTCCGAGATGGGCTTCGACTGGCAGACGTGCGGCATCATGGTCGCGCTCGAGCAGCAGTCGCCCGACATCGCCCAGGGCGTCGACGGCAAGGGCGTCTACACGAAGGAAGAACAGGGCGCCGGCGACCAGGGCATGATGTTCGGCTTCGCGTGCGACGACACGCCCGAGCTCATGCCGATGCCGATCGCGATGGCGCACAAGATGGCGAAGAAGCTCGCCGACGTGCGCAAGAAGGGCACCCTCGACTTCCTCCGCCCCGACGGCAAGACGCAGGTCTCCGTGCGCTACGACGGGAGCGACCGCGCGCTCGGCATCGACGCCGTCGTGCTCTCGACCCAGCACAGCGAGGACGTGAAGTACAAGACGCTCAAGGAGGCCGTCATGGAGGAGGTCGTCAAGCCGATCCTCCCCGCGAAGATGGTCAACTCGAAGACGAAGTACTTCATCAACCCGACGGGGCGCTTCGTCGTCGGCGGGCCGATGGGTGACTCGGGCCTCACGGGCCGCAAGATCATCGTCGACACGTACGGCGGCATGGGCCGCCACGGCGGCGGCGCCTTCTCCGGCAAGGACCCGTCGAAGGTCGATCGCTCGGCCTGCTACTACGCGCGCTACATCGCGAAGAACGTCGTCGCCGCGGGCCTCGCCCGCCGCTGCGAAGTTCAGGTCGCCTACGCGATCGGCGTCGCCGAGCCGGTCTCGCTGCTCGTGCACACGTTCGGCACGGGCACGATCGACGAGGATCGTCTGGCCGAGATCGTCCGCGCGAACTTCGACTGCCGCCCGGGCGCGCTGGTCAAGGAGCTGAACCTCCTCCGCCCCATCTACCAGAAGACGGCCGCCTACGGCCACTTCGGTCGCGAAGAGGCCGAGTTCTCCTGGGAGAAGACGAACAAGGCGGACGCGTTGAAGTCGGCCGCCAAGAAGTACTTCGCGTCGGCCGGCAACGGCACGGCGAAGGCCTCGCCCGCGAAGAAGACCGCCCGCATCGAAGCGTAAAGGCTCGGAGCTCCCTCTCCCGCCCCGCGGGAGAGGGACGGGGTGAGGGCAAGCCTTGCGGAGCGACGACCGTTACTTGAAGACCGTCGACCGCCTCCTGCGCTCGCAGGCCTGGCGTGAGCGCGGCGCCGCCGAGCTGTTCGAGGCGGCGCTGCCCCTCGCGCCCGCGGGCCGCTGGCGCGCGATCCTCGAAGGCCACGCGCGCGAGGAGCGGACCCACTACGCCCGCGTCACCGAGGTCTGGGCGGCCGCGTTCGGCCAGCCCCCGGCCGAGCTGGACGCATGGGTCACGGCGCGCCTCGCCGCCCAGCCGCTGCCGCGCGTCGGGAGCTTCCTCGAGCTCGCCATGGCGCAGTTCCTCTTCGATCGCGCGGGCCGCTGGCAGATCTCCGAGTACCTGGGCTCGAGCTTCCTGCCCTACCGTGACCTCGCACGGGCCATCGTCGAAGAGGAGCACGGCCACGAGGACATCGGCGCGCAGCTCGTCCGCGAGCTCTGTTCGTCGCCGGGGACCGACCGCGCCGCGGCGCAGGCCGCCTTCGAGCGCTGGCTCGAGATCGCGCTGCTGTCCTTCGGTCGTCCCGGCGGAGACGGCAACGCCTTCGCGATCGCCGCGGGCCTGAAGGGGCGCGACTCCGCCGACGTCACGCGCGACTTCCTGGCCGACGTCGGGCGCACCGCCGCCGCCGCCGGCCTGACGCTCGGCGGCGGGGCGAAGCCCTAGCGGGCATCGGCCCCGTCATTTCGCCGGCCTCGACGCGACGTAGTTGTTGCGCCGGTCGCACCAACTTCTCACTGAAACGAGCCGTTTCCGGCCATTCAACGTCTATTGAAGGGACGGGAGGTCAGGATGTCTCGCGGGCTTTTTCGAGTGATTCCAGATAGTTGGAAGGTACCAGCCCTGGGGCTCGCGCTCCTTTCCGTGGGTGCGTCGGCCTGCAAGGGGCAATTCAGCGACCCCGGCGGCCAGGCGACGAGCAGCGGATCCGCTGGGGCGGCTCCTGGTGCCGGAACCGCGGGCACGGGCTCGGGCGCCGGAACGGGCGCGGCGGGCGCGGCGGGCTCTGTCGCCGGGCCCCCCGACGTGGGGCTCTCGACGGCCATCCGCCTCAACCGCACTCAATACAACAACACCGTCCACGACCTGCTCGGGACGAGCCTCACGCCCGCCGACGCGTTCCCAGCCGACGAGACCGCGCTGGGGTTCGACACGCTCGGCGGCACGCTGCGGTTCCAGCCCGAGCGGCAGGAGGCCTACCTCGCGGCGTCGGCCACGCTCGTCAACGAGCTGTTCGCGCGCCCCGCGACCGACGCCACCTACAAGCGCATCATCTCGTGCGATTACACGACGGGCGCCGCCTGCGTGAAGACGATCGTGGGCGCGTTCGCGACCCGCGCGTGGCGCCGCCCCGCCGTCGACGCCGAGCTCGCGCCCTATCTCACGCTGGCCGCGGCCGGGCCCACGGCGAAGGACGGGCTCATCGCCGCGCTGCGCGCCGTGCTCGTGTCGGCGAACTTCCTCTTCCGCCTCGAGCACGATCCCAGCGTCGACGACGCGAAGCCTCACCGCCTCAACGGCTACGAGCTCGCGACGCGCCTCTCGTACTTCTTGTGGGCGACGACGCCCGACGACACGCTGTTCGCCGACGCGGGCGCAGGCAAGCTGCTCGACGACGCCGGCCTCAAGGCCGAGCTCGATCGCATGCTGGGCGACACGACGCGCACGCGCGCGCTGGTCGACACGTTCGGCGCCCAGTGGCTGGGCGTGAACAAGATGCAGGCGATCGCGCCCGACGCCACGCAGTTCCCTGCCTTCAACGACACGGTGCGCGCAGCGATGATCGAGGAGAACAAGCAGTTCGTCCTCGACTTCCTCGCGAACGGCAAGGCGATCCCGCTCATGCTCACGGCTGATTTCACCTACGTGAACTCGGCGCTGGCGGCCTACTACGGCCTGCCCGCCGTGACGGGCAGCGCGTTCCAGCGCGTCACCACGACGGGGACCAACCGCGCGGGCGGCCTCCTGTCGCTGGGCGCCTACCTGGCCGGGGAGTCGAACCCGACGCGCACGTCGCCCGTCAAGCGCGGCCTCTACGTGCTGGACCGACTGCTGTGCTCGGCGCCGCCGCCGCCGCCGGCCAACGTGAACACCAACATCGATCAGGGCTCGGGCCTCGAGAACCTCTCCGTGCGCCAGCGGCTCGCGCAGCACCAGATGAAGGGCGCGGGCTGCTCCGCCTGCCACGTCGTCATGGACTCGATCGGCCTCGGCCTCGAAAACTTCGACGCCGTCGGCCGCTACCGCACCGCCGACGAGTACGGCACGATCGACGCCACCGGGAGCCTGTCGACGTCGAGCGGCGCGATGACCTTCAACGGCGTGTCGCAGCTGGCGTCGATCCTGGCGACCGACAACCGCTTCGTCCCCTGCGTCGTGCAGAAGATGCTGACCTTCTCGATCGGCCGCGACTTCGCGAAGGACAACGCGATCCGCAATCAGGTGACCACCGCGGCCGGCGGCAACGCGGCGAACCTGCGCGCCGTCATCCAGGCCGTCGTGATGAGCGACGCGTTCAGAAATCGCCGGGCGGCCCTGCAGAGCGAGGTGATGCCATGAAGATCAGCAAGGTCTACGGCCGGCGCGCGTTCCTGGGAGGCACGGCGGGCGCGCTCATCGGGCTGCCGTTCCTCGAATCGCTCGCGCCGCGCAAGGCGCTGGCGGCGGGCACGGCGCCGAAGCGGTTCCTCGGCTACTGGACGCCGAACGGCATGTGGATGCCGACCTGGCGGCCGACGGGCACGGGCGCGAACTTCACCTTCGGCGACACGATGGGCGCGGCGGGCCGCGTCTGGAACGACGGCCTCGGCACGTTCCCCACGACCGAAGATGGTCCGGGCCTCGATTCGATCAAGGACCAGGTCCTCGTGATCTCCGGGCTGCAGAACACCCACCAGCCCACCGGCGTCCCGGGCGATCACTCGGGCGGCACCGGGTCGTTCATGACGAACCGCTCGGTGTCGAAGGACCCGAACGCCAAGATGGGCGGGCCTTCGATCGACTACGTCATCTCGAAGGCCATCGGCCAGGGCACGAAGACGCCGTACATCTCGATGGGCGGCGAAGCGTCCCCACCCGCCGGATCGTTCTGCGACAGCGGGTTCGCCTGCTCCGTCGGCAACCACATCAGCTTCGACGACGGCGGCAACCCGCTGACCCGCTTCGACAACCCGGGCCAGATCTTCGACCAGCTGTTCATGGGCGTGGGCGCGGGATCGTCGTCGGCGGCCCAGGCGATGGCGGACGCGCGCCGCAAGCAGGACCAGAGCATCCTCGACCTCGTCACCGCCGAGGCGAGCGCGCTGCAGCCGAAGCTCTCACGCCAGGACAGGCCGCGCCTCGACGAGTACCTCACGAGCGTGCGAGAGGTCGAGCGGCGCATCATGACGATGCAGACGAGCATGGGGACGATGTGCGTGCCCCCGCAGCGTCAATCGGCGGCGTTCATGCTGGCGAACCCGCGCCAGACCATCGACATCTGCCACGAGCTGATCGCGCTGGCGTTCCAGTGCGACACCACGCGCGTCATCAGCTTCCAGTGGGGCAACAGCACCAGCAACCGGCCGCACTCGTTCATCGGCGCGGCGGGCGGCCACCACGACACGTCCCACCACGGCACGAACACGCAGATGATCGCCAAGATCCAGCGCATCGACTACTGGTGGTACCGCCGCTTCACGGCGCTGCTCACGCGTCTCAAGGGCATGCAGGACGTCGACGGGCGCAGCGTGCTGGACAACACGCTGGTGTTCCAGAGCTCGGACATCTCCGACGGCGACAAGCACAACCACGACGACATGCCCGTCGTCCTCGCGGGCGGCGCCGCCGGGTTCCGCATGGGCCAGCACGTGCTCACCGACGGCACGCACTGGTTCGGCGAGCTCTTCATGTCGATCGCGAAGGGCTTCGGCATCACGAACCTCACGAGCTTCGGCGAGCACGGCACGGCGCCCCTGTCCGGGTTGACCTGATCCGAGACCCGGTCGGGGCCGGCGGCGGCAACGACGACGGCCCTTTCGAGCCGATCGCCTATCGTCCCGGAGGCGCCGGAACCTGGCGGTAGAGAAGGCGCCAGATGCGCTCGCCCTCGCCCTCGCACTGCCGCTCGCGGCGTGACTTGGCCGGGTACGGGTTCGCCGGCAGGAAGCTCCACGGCTCGTGAGCGCTCACGAAGCGCTCGGGCGCCAGCGCCTCGAGCTCGCTCATGGCCTCGAGCCCCAGCTCGAAGATGTCGGTCTGGACGAAGAGCTCGCCGCCCGGAACGAGCGCGCGGTGGATCTCGTCCATGAGCTCTGCGCCGATGACCCGGCGCTTGTGCTGCCGCGCCTTGAACCAGGGATCGGGGAAGTTCAGGAAGAACCGACGCACCGAGCCCGGCGCGAACATCCGCCGCATGTCGACCGACATGTTGGCGAACACGAGGCGGACGTTGTCCAGCCCGGCGCGCGCGAGCTCGGCGTTCGTGAAGGTCACGAGCTCGCGCCGAATCTCGACGCCGACGTACATCGTCTCGCGGTCCGCCCGCGCGAGGTCGATGAGGAAGTGCGCCTCGGCCGCGCCGAGCTCTACGTCGAGCGCCTGACCCGGTGCGGGCGTGAGGCGCGGCACGTCCGCGATCTCGAGAAGGTCGGACTTGAGCGGGTTGACGTGTTGGCGAATGCGCGGCACGGAGACGCTTCTACTTCGGCCGTCGGCGTCACTCAGCGGCCTTCGCGGCCAGGATCTTCGGTGTCGAGCACCTCGAAGGTCAACTCCACGTCGTCGAGCGGGCGGTCGCCGAGACCACGGAACAGCGGCACGGGCGCCCCGGCGCTCGGCGTGGGAGGCGCCGCAGCCTGGCCGCCGGCCTCGCCGCTCTCGAGTCGCCCGCGCAAGGCGCCCAGGCGTCGCGCGTGCTCCTCCAGCCGGCGGCGAACCGCCGCGACCTCGACCTGCAAATCCTTGAGGCGCGCCGACATGGACAGGGACCCTACCATGTTCCGAGCGCGGCGGCCGAGGCCTGCCCGCGCCTGACGCTCAGGCCGTGGCCTTGCGGTCGACGTGGTTGACGTAGAGCTGCTGCACGATGCCCATGAGGTAGCTCGTCAGCATGTACAGCGCGAGCCCCGACGGCAGCACGAGCGAGAACGCCGTGAACATGATGGGCATCATGAGCTGCATCGTCTGCTGCTGCTGGTTGTCGGGCGATGCGGGCGACATCCGCATCTGCAGGAACATGACGCCGCCCATGAGCAGCGGCGTGATGTAGTACGGGTCCTTCGCCGTGAGGTCGTGGATGTGGAACACGAACGGCGCCTTGTAGAGCTCGACCGCGTAGTTCAGCGTCGAGTAGAGCGCGATCCAGATCGGCATCTGGATGAGGCTGGGCAGGCAGCCGCCGAACGGCGAGACGCCGTGCGCCTTGTAGAGGTTCATCGTCTCGATCGACTGGCGCTGCTTGTCGTTCTCGTATTTCTTCCGGATGTCGTTCATCTTCGGCGCGAGCTTCTGCATCTTCTTCGCCGACAGCATCGACTTCTGCGTCGGGTAGAAGGTCAGCAGCTTGATGAACAGCGTCAGCACGATGATGGCGACGCCCCAGTTGTGGACGAAGCCGTGGAAGAACTTGAGCAGGCCCAGGATCGGCCGTGACAGAACCGCCAGCGAGACGTCGACGGCCTTGTCGAGCTGGGCGTCGACACCGCCGGGACGAACCTGGTTGAGATCGGAGATGACCTTGGGACCGGCGAAGATGTCGAACGAGTAGGTCGTCGAGGCGCGCGCCGGTACGCTGCGCTCGAAGAACGTCAGCACGGCCTCGCCCAGGCTGTCTCCCTGCGACAGGCCCTGGCAGCGGCGCTGGTTCGCAGGCGTCTCGGGGTACGGCGCCGCCGCGAGCAGGAAGAACTTCTCGTCGGCGCCGATCCAGTGCACGGCGCCCGACTCGTCGATCGGATCCTTGCCCAGCTTCTCGATGGGCTCGCGCTTCACCTTGTCGTTCACGAAGCACAGGATCGAGCTCAGGTTGTTCGCCCCGCCCGAGAAGAACCCGCCACCCTTCTTCTCCGGGTCCTGGCGACCGCTCAGCGCGATCGCCAGCTTGTGGTCCTGGCCTCGGTCGGTCTTGTTCTGGACGACGACGTCGAGGTGCAGCCGATAGCGGGCCGCCTCGGCGCGATAGCGCTTCTCGACGCGCACGTCCGCGTTCTCGGCGACGAACGTGACGGAGTCCGCCGTCCGTTGCGCGACCTGCCACGACCCACCCGGGGCCGGGAAGGATGCGCTGGGGAAGGTCGTGCGGAAGGCCGCCTGATTGGCGTCGTGCGTGGTGACGAGATCGTGGCCGCTGAACCTATCGCCCGCCTTGTCCTGGAAGGTGGGGTCCTCGAGGCGGGCGTGCTTGAGCGTGCCGCCGAAGCTCGAAAAGACGAAGTGGACGTCCTTCGTCGCGAGCTCCACCTCGCGCTCGGGCAAGGTCGGCTCGTTCGCCGCGGGCGCTGCGGCCTGGCCAGGCACCGTCGAAGGTGGCGGCGCCTTGGCCGCGGTCTCGGACGCAGGTGGAGTGGGCGTCGGTGCAGGAGGCGGAAAGGCCTTCTGCCAGGCGAAGAGCACGCCGACGCACAGAACGATGGCGATGATGACTCGCTTTTCCATTAGAGCGGGTTCCCGGTCGCGCTCGCTCGCGGGGGCACGGGGTCGAGCCCGGCGCGCGAGAAGGGGTTACAACGCAAGAGGCGCCACACGACGAGCCCGAGCCCGCGAAGCACGCCGTGCGTGCCGATGGCCTCTTCGGCGTAGGCCGAGCACGAAGGCTCGAACCGACAACAAGGGCCGACGGCCGGGGACACCGCCCGTCGGTAAACATGGAGAACGATCAGTAGAAGTCGCTTCATCGGCCACCGCGCAAACGCCGAGCGAGGTTAGCAAGCTCCGCGGCCGTGGGCTCGTATCCTGCGCGGGCAGCGGACGGCCGAGCGACGACGACCAGGTCCATCCCCTGCGGTACGTCCCTCTGCATGCGCCGGTAGCTCTCGCGAATCCAGCGCTTCACTCGATTTCGCGACACGGCGTTGCCGACCTTGCGGCTCACCGTGACGCCGAGACGCGCCGGCACGGGGTCGCCCGAAGCGCGCCGGGCGAACAGCATATAGTGGTCGCCCGTGAACCGGCGACCGCTGCCCTGGATGGAGAGGTAGTCAGCCCGCTTGCGTACACGCTGCACGCGCGGGAGCCCCTCCCCTCCCATGGCCGCTACTTCTTCGCGACCGTGACGGTCAGCTGCTTGCGGCCCTTGCGGCGGCGGCGGCGAAGAACTTCGCGCCCAGCAGCGGTCTTCATGCGCTTGCGAAAGCCATGCGTGCGCTTGCGACTCTTACGGTGGGGTTGGAACGTTCTTTTCGACACGACAGGCCTCCGGAAAACCCGAGTCCTCTGTGACTCGGAAAAGGGCGCCTTGCATAACACCCCACCCGGGCGGTGTCAACGGCGGGGGCCACTTCTATCCACAGGACAATCAGCTTGGTTGCAGCTCGGTTGCACCCTGGGTCGTGCCGGGTCACACGCGGGTCGTCCCTGGCCCCGCGTCTGGGCGGTGCCTCTCCGGCGGCGAGCGCGGTCGCGCCCCGGCGCGTGCAGACATCCAGCAGCCAGGCGTGCGGAGCCGTGGATGCAGTCCATGAGCGAAATGATCGGAGAGATCGCGGGACGCAGCGAGCTCGGCGCGCGATCTCACCGGCGCGCGCAGAGTTTCACAACCGCAACGCGCGCGAACACGCTGTTCCCATCGAGTGACGTGCGTACTCGCGCGCGCGACGAAGCAATTCTCCGTCGAGAACGGCCCTGATCTCACACGTCGCGATCGCGCCAGTGCCCATCACATGGGACCTTCCGCGCTCGCGCGACGGAAATCGCCGTGAAACCAGCGTGCGTCGAAAGTGTTGCCCGATCGTTTCCCAAAAACGCATGCGCGTTCGCCGCTTTAGAAATCGATCGCGCGCTTCCGGCGCGCGATGCGCGTGCGCGATGCGCGGCAGAGTGAAAAAAAAATTTGCTCTGATCTTCGAGGTCTTCGCACTCGTCGCCGATTGCCGCTTGCTGGCGTTCGAAGCGCTCTGATAGAGACTTCCCTCGCTTCGCGCCACGGCGCGGGCGGTTCCACCGCGCAGCACCCGCAGCAACACCGAAGCGACGCAGGCGACCGAGTTCGAGGGGAGGCTCTCATGCGACGCAGAGGTAGGGGTTTTCGCGCGCCATGTGCTGTGGACAAAGAGGGGATAGCTACGTGAAGGCTGCTGATTCCATGAAGGTTTTCTTGCGCGCCCACCTGTGGACAGGCCTCAATCATGCTTGAGCTCTGGACCGAGGCCGTCCGTTCGATCGAGCCGATGATCAAGCCGGCTCACCGCGACCTGTGGCTCCGCCCGATCGAGTGCGTCGGCATCGGAGACGGGCGCATCCGTCTACGCGCGCCGAACCGCTATCACAAGGAGTGGTTCGAAGATAACTTCCTGCCCTCGATCCTGAAGGACCTCGAGTCGCGGGCGCAGCAATCCTTCACGGTCGACTTCGAGGTGAGCGAAGAGTCGGCCATCGCGGCGAGCCACGTCTCGACCCAGACCGTGCGTGAGGCGCGCGAGATTCGGGAACTTCGGGAGGTCCGCGTGCCGATGCCCGTGCCCGTACCCGATCGGAAGCCCCCGCCGCCGGCGCCCGATCTGGTTCCTCGCTACACGTTCGAAAAGTTCGTGGTCGGCCCCACCAACCAGTTCGCCCACGCGGCGGCTCGAATGGTGGCCGAGTCACCGGCCTCGCGCTGGAACCCGCTGTTCATTTACGGCGGGGTCGGCCTGGGCAAGACCCATCTCTTGCACGCCATCGGCCACGAGATTCACCAGCAGCGCCCCGAGTGGAACATCTGCTTCATCACGTGCGAGCGCTTCGTGACGGACTTCATTGGTTCGATGATGAACCAGAAGCGCCAGGGTGGAAGCTCGTCGATGGAGGACTTCCGGGCGCGCTATCGCAACGTCCCCGACGTCCTGCTCGTCGACGACATCCAGTTCCTCTCGAACAAGGACAGCTCGCAGGACGAGTTCTTCCACACCTTCAACGCCCTCCACTACGCGCACAAGCAGATCGTCCTCACGTCGGACAAGCTGCCCGCGGAGCTGCCCGGCGTGGAAGATCGCCTGCGCAGCCGCTTCACCTGGGGCCTCATCGCCGAGGTCGAGACGCCCGACCTCGAGACGCGCGTCGCCATCCTCAAGCGCAAGGCCGAGGTCGACCGGGTCAACCTGCCGGACGACGTGGCGCTCTACCTCGCGGCCCACATCAAGACGAACGTCCGTGAGCTCGAGGGCGCGCTGCTGCGCCTCGCGGCCCGCGCCTCGTTCCAGGGCCAGACCATCTCGCTCGAGCTCGCGCGCGACGCGCTGGCGAAGCTCATCGCCAACACGCCGACCGGCCTCACCATCGAGAGCATCCAGCGCGAGGTCGCGGCCTACTTCGACGTCAAGCTGCACGACCTCAAGGGCCCGAAGCGCCACCGGGCCATCGCGCACCCGCGCATGATCGCGATGTTCCTCGCGCGCAAGCTCACCAACATGAGCTTCCCGGAGATCGGCAGCCGCTTCGGCGGCAAGGACCACTCGACCGTCATCAGCGCCGTGCGCAAGATCGAGCGCCTGTGCACCGAGGACCCGACCGTGCGCAGCGTCGTTGGCACGATCGAGAGCCACCTCCGCCAGCCGTGAGCGCTCCGCGCGCCTCTTTCAGGGGAGAGGTGTATCTCGGCGATGCGCTCGAGACCGACCGCCGCTCGTGAGCACTCAGCGTCACCGCGGCTGGCCGTGAGCGCTCCGACCGGCCGCGAGCGCTCCGCCCTCTTGGCCTTCGGGGCCGAGGCGTGCCCTCCGTGCGCCCGGACCCAACCTGGAAAACCTGTGGATAGTCCTGTGGGTGATGACGCGATCTGCGAGCGGCGGGATTTCTCCACGGCCGACGCGCCGGTCTGTCCCACTTCGCCCACAACCTCGGAGCCCCCCCTTCACCGACGGAGAAAGTGTGTTTATCCACATTCCCACAGGCCCTACTACATCTCCTCTTATTTCATTCAAATTAAGGATATAAGAAGGGACTCAACACGGAGCCTGTTGTGGGGAAGCGGGCGATTCGGGCGATAGACACCAAGGAGACGGGATGGAGTTCAAGATCCAGAAGAACGAGTTCCTGAGGGGGCTCTACCTGGCTTCCGGCATCGCCGACCGTAAGAGCACGTTACCGATCCTCGCGAACGTCCTGCTCCGGACCGAGGGCAAGGGCAAGCTGCTCTGTGCCGCGACGGATCTCTCGGTGACGACCACGGTCGCGCTCTCGGCCAAGGTCGAGAAGGAAGGCGGCCTCACCGTCTCGGCGCGTCAGCTCTTCGAGATCGTCAAAGGGCTGCCCGACGACGAGGTGCGCGTGCGAGCGACCGAGCAGAACTGGGCCGAGGTCCGTTCGGGCAAGGTCGAGTTCCGCGTCGTCGGGATGGCCGACCGCGATTACCCCAAGCTCCCCAGCGTGCAGGAGGCCGAGACGGCCAACGTCGATTCGGCCACGCTGCGCGAGATGATCGCCAAGACGATCTTCTCGGTGTCGCTCGACGAGACGCGCCAGCACCTGTCGGGCGTGCTCTTCGAGTGCGACGGCACGACGGGGCGCATGGTATCGACCGACGGTCACCGCCTCTCGAAGGTGGGCCGGCCCATGCCGGGCGGCCCCAAGCTCGCCGCGGGCGTCCTCATCCCGCGCAAGGGCGTCCTCGAGCTTCGGCGCGCCATCGAGTCGCGCGAGACTCCCTGCGCCATCGGCGTGCACCAGGGCAACTTCGTCCTGCGGGCGGACGACGTCACGATCTCCGTGAAGCTGGGCGACGGGCAGTTCCCCCCCTACGAGCAGGTCATCCCCAAGGACAACGACCGCGCGATCGTCGTGTCGCGCGCCGGGCTCACGGATGCGCTCAAGCGCGTGGCCCTCATGTCCTCGGACAAGACCTGGGGCGTCCGCTTCGCGCTCGAGAAGGGCAAGCTGCGCGTCGAGAGCGACAACCCGGACCTCGGCGCTGCCAAGGAAGAGATCGACGTGCCCTCGTACAAGGGAGCAGCGCTGAACATCGGGTTCAACGCCCGTTACTTCATCGACCTGCTCTCCGAGATCGAGACGCCCGAGATTCGCATCGAGCTGTCCGGGGAGCTCGACCCCGGCGTCGTGCGGCCGGCCGACGGCAGCGACTACGTCGGCGTCGTCATGCCGATGAGGCTGTAAGCGCGGCGAGCGTTTTGGCCCGGGAGCTGGCGGGCCCGGCCCCGGTACGCGGGTGTGACGGGTGTAGATTGAAAACGCGCGACTCGAGCACTGGACGGTAGCGTGCGGCTCCTCGAGCTGCGCGCGCAGGGGTGGCGCAACCTCGAGCCCCTCGACTTCGTGCCCGGGCCCCGCGTCAACGTCCTGTGGGGCGACAACGGCCAGGGCAAGACGAACCTCATCGAGGCGGTCTATTACCTGGCGACGCTGCGCTCCTTTCGCACCAGCCACGCCGACGAGCTGGTGCGCGGCGGCGGTGCCCAAGGGAGCGCGCGTGCGCAGCTGGCGGCGCGCATCGAGCACCGGGGCCTCGACCGCAAGGTGGAGGTTCGGCTGGGCCCGGACGGACGGACCGTCAGCCTCGACGGCAAGCAGGTCCGGGGCGCAGCAGCGGTCTTTGGCGCCGTCAGCGTCGTCTTGTTCGTCCCGGAGGACCTGCTCCTCCCTCGAGCGGCGCCGTCGGCGCGACGCCGCTTCCTCGACCTGGCCGTGTTCAACGTCGAGCGGGGCTATTACAAAGAGGCCAGCGCCTACCAGAAGGTCGTCAAGAGCCGCAATCACCTCCTCAAGCGCGGCGTGAGTGATGACGTGCTCCTCGACGCCTACGACGAGGAGCTGGCGCGCACGGGTGCCCGCGTGGTGATGCGGCGGCGGGCGTTGGTGGCCGACCTGGCGCCGCGAATGTGCGAGCTCTTCCGGGCGCTCCACGGCGCCCTCCCCGTCGAGCTGCGCTACCGCAGCGCGCCCGCCGTCCATGCCGCGCCGGACGAGGCTGGGGTCCAGGCGGCCCTCCTCGCGACGCTCCGGGCTCAGCGCGGGCTCGACGAGCGGCGGCGCTTCACGGGGACCGGACCGCACACCGACGACGTCGAGATCCTCCTCTCCGACCGCTTGGCGCGCGAGCACGCGTCTCAGGGGCAGTTGCGGTCGCTCGTGCTGGCCCTCAAGCTGGCGGAGTTATTGAATGTCGACGCGAGGCGAGGTGACGTCCCCGTCCTGTTGCTCGACGACGTCCCGAGCGAGCTCGACCCCACGCGCCGGAAGTTCCTGTTCGACATGGTGGGCGAGCTCTCGTGTCAGACTCTGATTTCGGTCACGGAGAAGAACGTCGTCTCTCCCCTTCGGGAGCGCGCCGATTTTCACGTCTCGAGCGGTCGAATCGGTCGCGATGGGGACGCTGGTGTCAGGACGCGAACGATGGCCTAAATGCGCGCGACTATTCCCTTTACAGACCGGGGGTGGCGTGCTAGATACTTGGAACCTTTGAGCTTTATTGGCTCTTGGGCCTGCGACCTTCCCTGCGAGAGACGATGACCACAACGGTCGATCCGCCGGGCGGCGGGGCTCCCGGCGACAGCGACAAGTCTGCCGGGTCGGCTCCTCCCCCCAGCACGTACAACGAAGAGAGCATCCAGGTCCTCAAGGGCCTCGAAGCTGTCCGAAAGCGCCCCGGTATGTACATCGGGGACACCGACGACGGCACGGGCTTGCACCACATGGTGTACGAGGTCGTCGACAACTCCGTCGACGAGGCGCTCGCGGGCTATTGCGACAGAATCGACGTCGCGATTCACTTCGACGGCTCGTGCTCCGTCGAGGACAACGGCCGCGGCATCCCGGTCGGCGAGCACCCGACGGAGAAGCGGCCGACGGCCGAGGTCGTCATGACCGTCCTCCACGCGGGGGGCAAGTTCAACCACTCGAACTACAAGGTCTCGGGTGGTCTGCACGGCGTCGGCGTATCGGTCGTGAACGCCCTCTCGGAGTTGCTCAAGCTCGAGATCAAGCGCGACGGCGAGACCTTCTACCAGGAGTATCGCAAGGGCGATCCGGTGACGCCCATCAAGGCCATCGGTGTCTCGAAAAGCACCGGGACGAAGATCACGTTCAAGCCCGATCCTGAGATCTTCAAGGGTACGGAGTTCAGCTTCGAGATTCTCACGCAGCGCCTGCGGGAGCTCTCGTACCTCAACAGCGGCCTCATGATCACGATCCGCGACGAGCGGTCGGACAAGGCGCACGAGTTCAAGTTCGAGGGCGGCATCTCGCGGTTCGTGGCCGACCTCAACACGTCGAAGACGACCATTCACGACAAGCCGATCGCCGTGACGGGCGAGTCGGAGGGCACTCAGGTCGACATCGCGATGCAGTGGAACGACTCGTACTCCGAGGCGATCTACTGCTTCACGAACAACATCAAGAACAAGGACGGCGGCACACACCTCACCGGCTTCCGCGCGGCGCTCACGCGCACGGTGAACGCGTACGCGCAGTCGGCCGGCCTCCTCAAGGACCTGAAGAACGGCCTCGGCGGCGACGACATCAGCGAGGGGCTCACGGCCATCGTCTCGGTGAAGCACCCCGATCCGAAGTTCAGCAACCAGCCGAAGGACAAGCTGGTCTCGTCCGAGGTGAAGGGCATCGTCGAGCGCATCGTCAACGAGAAGCTCGGCCGCTTCCTCGAGGAGCACCCGCGCGAGGCCAAGCAGATCATCGAGAAGGCCGTGCTCGCTGCGCGCGCGCGTGACGCCGCCCGCAAGGCGCGCGAGATGGTGCAGCGCAAGGGCGCGCTCGACTCGTCCTCGCTGCCCGGCAAGCTGGCGGACTGCCAGGAGCGCGATCCGGCGCTCGCCGAGATTTACATCGTCGAGGGCGATTCGGCAGGCGGCTCGGCCAAGCAGGGCCGCAACCGCAAGGACCAGGCGATCCTCCCGCTGCGCGGCAAGATTCTCAACGTCGAGAAGGCACGCCTCGAGAAGATGCTGTCGTCACAGGAAATCGTGACGCTCATCACCGCGCTTGGCTGTGGCGTCGAGAAGGAGAAGGACGTCGACAAGATCCGCTACCACCGGATCATCATCATGACGGACGCCGACGTCGACGGCAGCCACATCCGCACGCTGCTGCTGACGTTCTTCTACCGCCACTTCGCCGAGGTCGTCGATCGGGGCTACCTCTACATCGCGCAGCCGCCGCTCTACCGCGTGAAGAAGGGCAAGAAGGAGCTCTATCTCAAGAACGAGCAAGCGCTCGAGGACTACCTGCTCGAGAGCGCCGCCGAGAACCTCAAGCTGCGCGTCCCCGGCAAGCCGGAGGGCATCGTGGGCGGTGAGCTGCGGAACCTCGCGCGGCAGGCCGCGAAGTACCGCCGTCTGCTCAGCGTCATGGACCGCAAGGTCGACGCGCGCATCATCGACGGCTTCGTGAAGTTCGCGAAGCTCCCGAAGGACGAGCTGCGCGATCAGCAGGCGGTCGCGGCCGCGGCCCTTCGGCTGCAAAAGAACTTCGAACAGTTCGCCCCCGAGCTTTCGGACGTCGTGCTTCGCGTCGAGGCCGACAGTGAGCACGGTGGGTTCAAGCTCGCGGTGCCGGCGCGCACGGCGGGCGTTCGTCGCGCCACGACGATCGACTTCGAGTTCATGGACTCGCCCGAGTTCGCCGACCTCACGGCCGTATACGCCGACCTGGCGCCGCTCGGAGAGGCTCCGTACTTCCTGGAGAACGGCTCGGACATCATCGAGTTCACTCGCGTCGAAGAGCTGGCCGAAAAGGTCAACGAGGTCGGCAAAAAGGGTCTGGCGATCCAACGATACAAGGGCCTCGGCGAGATGAACCCGGAGCAGCTGTGGGAGACGACGATGGATCCCGCGCGTCGCACGCTGCTGCAGGTTCGCGTCGAGGACGCCTACGAGGCGGATCGACTGTTCTCGACGCTCATGGGCGATCTCGTCGAGCCACGTCGCGCGTTCATCGAGAACAACGCGCTCAACGTCCGCAACCTGGACGTCTGACGGGCGCCCGCGGCGGCGGCACCCGTGGGGTGTCGCGCCGGGGCGCCATCTCGCTCGCTCTCGTCAGGCGTGGATGTTCCGGGCCACGGCCATGTGCATGTCGTGCATGGCGCTGATCATTTGCGTCATGAGCTGATTCATCTGCGAGATCTGGTTCATCCTCGTCTGCAACGCGAGCATGTCGCTGTTGCTCAGATCCTTCGGGATGTTCCCGCTGGCCAGCGCCCGCTGCAGGTCGTCGTTCGACATCGCGAGAAGCTTCTTCACGCTGTCCGAGGCGCCGCTGCTCGGAGCCGAGTCGCTCGCCTTTGCGGCCGAAGACGAGCTCGGGGGCGTTGCCGACGAATCGCTCGAAGGTGGCGCCTGACTGGGAGCGTCGGGACGCCAGGAGCTCGAGGTCGCTCCCTGCGGTGTGGATGAGGTGGTCGTGGTCGTACTGGTGATCGAAGGCTGTGACGCGCTTTTCTGGTCCTGCGGGTGAGCAACGTGGAGCTTGGAGAAGAAGCCTCCGGTCGGCGGCGTTCCCGTGTCGGGGGTCGAGCTGGTCGTGGTCGTGGTCGTGGTCGACGTCGTGCTCGTCGTGGGTTGTGACGCGTTCTTTACCTGGTTGGCGGCGGCGTGTATCGCGGAGGAGAAGCCCCCGGCCAGCGCCGCCTTTACGTCGGGCGTCGGGCTCGGGGTGTTTGTGGTCGTGGTCGTGGTCGTGGTCTTCGTGGTCTTCGTCGTGTTCTTCGCCGACGATTGCGACGCGTTCCCTTTGAGCTGCTCGGCCGTACCGCGAAAGCGATCGACGCCTACCGTCGAGGCCATCTTCGTGTTGGCGCTGGGGCTCGAGGTGGTCGTGGTCGTCGTGGTCGTCGAGCGCGCGGGCGGCGGCGACGGCTCGTAGCTCCAGTTCTGGTTTTGATTGCTGCCAGCCGCGCGCGCGGCGTTCGGAGCGTTCGAACCAATCGTCTGCGATGGGTTCTGGGGCGTGTCCTTGAGGTCCGAGAGCGCGCTCAATCCCTGCGAGAGCGCGCCCTGGATGTTTCCAGACTGGTAATCGACGGCAGCGCCGACGAGACCGCCGACCCATTGCATGTCCTTCGGCAGGAAGGAGTCGACGAGTTGGTGCGCCACCGCCCCCGGATCGAGGAGCTTGCCGAGGCCGCCGAGATCGAAGCCCATGTTCAACCCTCCACGGTCGCAACGGGTTCGCGCGTCGCGACTCGCGGCGCTATGCCCGCGGTGGCGCTCTTCGCGAGCTCGTCCGCCGAAGCGCGCTCTCGCCATGCGCCGAGCGCGGCGACGATCTCACCGCGCATCAATTGCAGCTTCTTTTCGTTCGGCTCGTAAACGAGTCCGCGATCGAGCTGGGCAAGCGCCTCTTCGAGGCGGCCCAAGCGCCGGAGCGCGGCCGCGTGCAGCGAGTAGCACCACCAGTACGTGTGGTCGGCGGCGATGAGCCCGCGGCAAAGGACGTCGACCTCGGCGTGACGGCCCGCCTGGTAGAGCAGGAACGCGGTGGCCATGATCTGGTCGAGCGCGCGCTGGTCGATCCCGAGGATCGACTGCATGGTCGTTTCGTTGACGAACGATCGGGCGATGGCGGTGTGAGCGTGAGCAGTGGCGGGCATGACGAGCTCCTTGGTTCGTGACGTCTTCTCGGGACGAAACGAAAAGGTGTCGGCGCCGGCCCGATCGAGTTGCGAGTTGCGCGCGGGAAATAAGAAAACCCCGGCGCGGGTGGTCCCGGGCCGGGGTCTTCTCGAGCTGACGGCGAGTGGTCGTCAGCCGATTCGAAAGCGCGCCTCAGCAGGCGAAGATGCGATCGAGCTTCTCCTCGATCTTTACTTCCTTCGACTTCGTGGCGACGGCGATCTCCTTGATGAGGAGCGTGCGCGCCGTATCGAGCATCTTACGCTCGCCGAACGAGAGCTCCTTGTCGCCCTTGAGACGCTGGAGATCGCGGAGCACCTCGGCGATTTCGAACACCGAGCCCGTCTTGATCTTCTCCATGTACTCGCGGTAGCGGCGATTCCACGTCTGACCCTCGACCGCGACCTCGCGGCTCTTGAGGATCTCGAAGACCTCGTCAACCTCGTCGGCGCGGATGAGCTCCCGCAGACCGACCGCGCCGGCGTTGCGCGTCGGGATCATGATCTTCATCCCGTTCTCGAGAATCTTGAGGATATAAAACGTCTGCTTGTTCCCCGAGATCTCACGCGTTTCGATTCCGACGACCTGGGCGACGCCGTGGGCCGGATAAACAGCTAGGTCTCCCACGCGGAAAGTTGGCTCCATAGTTACGCTCGCTCCTTGGTGAAGGCGGTTTTTCAGGCGCGCAAACCTTATCACGCGGAAGCGTGAGATTCAACGCCAAACCAGGCCAGACCCAACAGCATGACACGCCGTTTGGTCCTGCGCTCGTTTTAGCGAAACCAGCTACTTACGGAGGCGCAGCAGATGCGGCGCGGCGCAAGAACGCGAGAATCGTGGCAACTCCGAAGCCTGTTCCACCTTTGGAAACGTGCGCGAATTCCTTGTCGGCGCTCGAGGGGCCGGCGATGTCGACGTGAACCCATGGTTTGTCGCCAACGAACTCTTTGAGAAATAAGCCGGCCGTCAGCGCGCCGCCCCAACGCTCGCCGGTATTTCGCATGTCCGCCAGCTCTGACTTGAGCTGTTCGGAGAGGCGCGGCGGCAACGGCATGCGCCACATGTCCTCGCCCGCAGCGCCCGCCGCGGCGAGCCACTCGGCGGCGAGCGTGTCGTCGTTGCTCATGACACCCGCGATGTGCGGGCCAAGAGCGACGACGCAGGCGCCCGTGAGCGTCGCGAGGTCGATCAGCAGATCCGGCTCGAGCCGCAGGCCGAACGTGAGCGCGTCGGCCAGGGTCAGGCGACCTTCGGCGTCGGTGTTGTTGATCTCGACGGTTTTTCCGGCCATCGACGTGAGCACGTCGCCGAGCTTGTAAGACGAGCCCGAAGGCATGTTCTCCGTGCACGCGGCGAGCGCGTGCACCTCGATGGGCAGCTTCTCTTCGCCCGCCGCGATCACGGCCGACAGCGCGGCTGCCGCGCCGGCCATGTCCGTCTTCATGTCGAGCATTCCTTCGTTGGTCTTCAGCGAGAGGCCACCCGAATCGAACGTCACGCCTTTGCCGACGATGACGATGCGCCCTCGCGCGCCGGCGGGCTTCCACGCGAGGTGAATGAACCGCGGCTCCTCGACGCTGCCCTGCGCGACGGCGAGAAACAGCCCCATTCCGAGCTTGCGGCACGCTTCGCGGTCGAGCACCTCGGTCGAGAGGCCGGCGGCGCGCGCCCAATCGCTCGCTGCAGACGCCAGACGCGTGGGCGTGAGCGCGCCCGCGGGTTCGTTGACGAGATCGCGGGCGCGGGCAATCGCGCGCGCCGCCGTCGTCGCTCGCTCGATCGCCGCGGCCGTGGCGGCCTCGTCGACCGGAGCGGGCGAGAGGAGCGTCAGCTGCTCGAGCGCCGGTGGCGTGGCGCGCTCACCCGTGAGGTACTTCGCGTACTGATAAAGAGCGAGGAGCGCACCCTGGCCGAGCGCCTCTGCATCGCCAGGGCTCAGCTGTGGGGACGGCGCCACGAACGCGGCCGTTCGCGCGCCGGCCGCCCGGGCCGCGCGGGCGGCTCGACCGCCGAGCGCGAGGAGATCGCGAGCGGCGAGGGGCGCGTTTGCGTGCCCGAGGAGAACGACGCGCTTCGCCGGCAAGCGCCCGAGCGTATGGAGCGAAACCGACTGCCCGGCTTTTCCCGTGAACTTCTCTTCGGCGATGGCCTGGCGGAGCGCGCCGCCGAGCGCGCCGTCGACGGCCGTCACGAGGGAATCCGTGGCTTGGTCGCCTTCGGAGCAAGTGAGGACCAGGAGATCGACGGAGACTTCGAGTGGGCTCGAGGAAGAGACTTGGACCTTGGGCATCGTCAATCCGTTCCGTTTGACAGAGGGGGTCTGCTGACATTAGCGTGATCGTTCATGGCCAAGGCGACAAAGTCGCGCACGCCGGGTAAGGGCGGCAGCAAGCCTGGTGCGGGCGGGAAGACGCGCAAGGCGGCGACGGCCCTGCCACGGGCAGGGGGCAAGGCCAAGGCCAAGGTGATGACGGCCGCGAAGGCGCCTGCCGCTACGAAGGTGAAGTTCGCGCCGGGCGCAAAGCCCGCGGTGAGCGTCGCCGGTGCGAAGATGGTGGGCCCAGCCGCCGTGAAGAAGCCGGCTCGGCCGGCCGAAGATACCGCAATCACTGAGAGTTCGAGGGAGTTCGGTCCCGCGGCCGCGCCGAGGACCGAGCCCGTGGCGCCTCGCGCCTCGATCGAACCCCCGCAGGCTGTCGAGCGCGAGGGGACGCCGCCCGCGTTGCCGGTGCCGATCGCAAGCTTCACGTTCTGACCGGGATCGCCCCGCAACAGAGGAGAGCCGAGAATGTCCGCCGAGAACAATGTCCTTGCGGAGCGCCGCGAGGCCGCCGCGAAGGTCCTGCGGGAGATTTTGGACCGCATGGGGATTGAAGCCGAAGTCAGCGCCTTCGACGATGGTGAGCGCGTGATCCTGGACGCTCACGGCCCCGAGTCGGGGCTCGTGATCGGCAAGAAGGGCTCGACCCTGGACGCGTTGCAGTATGTGATTAACCGGATTGTCAGCAAGAAGCCGCACGACGGTCCCGGGATCGTCGTCGACGCCGAGGGCTATCGCGGGCGCCGTGAGGACTCGCTGACGGATCTGGCGAATCGGCTGGCGGAGAAGGCCATGAAGACGGGCCGCCCGGTGCCGGTCGAGCCGATGAACCCGCACGATCGCAGGATCATCCACGTCACGTTGGCGGAGCACCCGAGCGTGACGACGGAGTCCGAGGGCGAGGGGATGTTCAGGCGCGTCGTGATCTATCCGAAGCGCTCAGACACTCCGGCCGCCGACTAGGCCGGGCTCGATTCGCCCAAGAGCCGCGCGAGCGCGGCTGGTGGCACGGCTCGTGCGAGGGTGTCGGCGATCGCGTCCGCGTCCTGCAGCTCTCGGGCTGAAAGGTAGGGGACCGTCGCCAGTGGGCCCAGGCCGGTGAGCACCTCGATCAGGGGACCGTTCGTCGCCTCGTGCGGCGCCGGAGAGTCTTGTGTGCGCACGAGGACGAGGCCCAGGACAGGAAGCTGGCGGCGTCGGAGCTCGGCGAGGGTGAGCGCCACGTGGTTGATCGTGCCGAGGGCGGTTCGGCCGACGAGCAGGATCGGGAGCCCGAGCCGCGCAGCGAGGTCGGCGTTGGTTTCGGCGCCGACGTAGGGCGCAAGCAGGCCGCCAGCGCCCTCGACGAGCAGAAAATTACCCCGGCGGCTGAGCTCACGTCCGCGCTGAGCGAGGTCAGCGAGGTCGAGTTGCATGCCGACCGCCGCGGCCGCGGCGGCGGGCGCGGCGGGCAGCGGAAGAGGAAACGGGCAGGTTTCGGCGAGGGTCGTCGGAGGCTCGGCCGCCCGCCAGAGTCGGAGCGCGTCTTCTGGCGTGGGGGCGCACCCTGTTTCGACGGGTTTGTAGGGGACGGGCTGACGTCCGCGCCGGCGTGCGAGGCGGGCGAGCCCAACGCCGATCGTGGTCTTGCCCACTCCGGTATCGGTTCCGGCGACGAAGAGCCCGGGCAAAGCCAGGGGGGGCGCAGTTTCGTTCGGTCTCACGGCAAGATCTCCAGGAGAGCGTCGGCGAGCTCGTCTATGTCGGCGGTGGTGTGATCAGAGGAGAGCGTCACCCGGAGCCGAGCGGAGCCTTCGGGGACTGTCGGGGGCCGGATCGGGGGGACGAAGAGGTGGCGGGCCCGCAGGGCGCTGGCGGCACCGAGCGCAGCGGCATCCGAGCCCAGAATGATCGGCACGATGGCGCCAGGAAATGGAGAGATGCGCCCGGTGAGGCGTTCGAGAAGCCGCAGCTTATTCACGTGGAGGCGGGCGCGGCGCTGGTCGCCTTCGGGCCCGAATGCCAGCTGGAGGCCGGCCGTGGCCGCGGCCGCGATGGGGGCGGGGGGCGCCGTCGTGAAGATGAACGTGCGCGCACGATTGACCAGATAGTCACGCAGGGCGATCGAGCCGGTGACGAAGCCGCCGGCGGCGCCAAAGGCCTTCCCGAGCGTCCCGAGGAGCACGTCGGGGTCCACGCCCACGGCTGCGGCGAGGCCTCGGCCGTTTGGTCCCAGGACGCCGAGGGCGTGGGCTTCGTCGACGAGCAGGATGGCATCGTGCTGGGCGGCGAGGTCTGCCAGAGCGCGCAGCGGCGCGGCGTCGCCGTCCATGCTGAAGAGGGACTCCGTGACGAGGAGCCTGCGGCGGAAGGAGCCGCTTTGGCTCAGCGCCGCCGCCGCCGAGGTCACGTCGGCGTGGGGATAGACGGCGATGCGGGCTCGGGAAAGGCGGCAGCCGTCGATGAGGCTGGCATGGTTGGCCGCGTCCGAGACGACGAGGTCGGGGGGGCCGGCCAAGGCGGTGATCGCGCCGATGTTAGCCTGGTAGCCGGAGGGGAACGCCAGCGCGGCGGGGCGCCGGAGTGCCGTGGCAATTGTGGCCTCGAGCTGGCGGTGGGCGGGTAGGTTGCCCGTGACGAGGCGCGCGGCGCCGGCGCCGAAGCCCTCCGATGTCGCGCTGGACTGAGCGGCGGCCAGCAGGCCGGGGTGGGAGGCCAGGCCCAGGTAGTCGTTCGACGAGAACGAGAGGAGAGGGCGGGATTCAGCCAGCGGGCGGACGCGCGAAGAGCCAGCAAGCGGAGGGCAGGCTCGCAGGCGGCCACGTGCGCCGAGGTCGGCGAGCTCGGCCTCTAGGATGGCGGAGAGGTCACGCACGAGCGCCGTTATAGCTCGGGAAGTGGTTGGAGTGTTCCACGTGGAACGTGTCGCGGAGTCGGACCGCGCGCGTCGATGGGGAACGCTGGTGGGGCAGGCGAACGCGAAGCGAGCCCAAAAGGCCGACGGGCGCAGATCCGGGCTGGGCCTCCGGAAGGCCTGGCGCCGGCCCAGGAATGTTCCACGTGGAACACTGACCAGAGACCCCGCAGTGCAAAAACGGGAGATCGACGTAGAACGATTGGTCGGAACAACTGCTCGGAGCGGGCGTACGTGATACGCGGCGCGATGCCACTGGCCGGTGGCCGCGGGAATGGTAGTCAGACTCAGACCATCAGGCCGGGGCGCGAACGAGCTCGACGAGCCACCGCCGTCCGTCCGCGTACGCCCATTGTCCCGTGACCGACAGCGCCGGGGGCGGAGCGGACCAATCGGCACTCACGGAGGCCAGGAGGAACACACGGCCGCCCGGCCGCACCAAGTTGCTCGCTACGGCGAGCCACTGAGGAGGTGGCAGCGTAGCCCGGGACAGGGCGACGTCGAAAGTCGCGGGCGCGACCGCGTCGGCCCGGCGGGAGTCGACCGTGAGCCGTTGCCCGAGCCCGAGCTCGCGAATGGCCGTTCGAAGGAACGCCGCCTTCTTGGCGATCGGTTCCAGGAGCCGCAGCGACAGCTCCGGGCACAGCACGGCGAGTGGTATCGCCGGAAGCCCGCCGCCGCTTCCGACGTCGATGCCCGCGAGAGCTCCGGGATCGTGCAGCCTCGAAGCCAGCGCGAAGGAATCCGGGAGATGGCCCGCCGCCAGATCATCGAGCGACACCGCGCCGGTCAGGTTGATGCGCGCCGTCCAAGTCAGCAGAAGGTCGGCGTAGCGGGCGATCGCCTCACGCTGTGCTGCGTCACACGGGACGGACCACGCACTGGCCACGCGCTCGAGCGCTCCTCGAAAGGCGTCGTCGTGCCCCATCTCCCCGATGAGTATCACGAAGTCGCCGTGAGCATTTTGCTCCACGCGTTCTGTTCGATTTCGCCGCGACGCAGACGCGTTTATACTCGTCCGCTGGACGGCGTGCGTCACGGTCTCCATGGAACCGCGAACGGATCAGCACTCGGCACGGCGCGCGATATTGGTCGTCGACGGTGACGTCCAGATCAGACGGCTGCTGGAGCTGAGCCTCCGGAACGCCGGCTTCGACGTGCGCGCCGTCGCGACGGCCACCGAGGCGCTGTCCGCGGTGGGCGATCAGCGTCCCGACCTCATCGTCTCCGACGCGCGGCTCGACGGCGGCCCCGACGGGTTCGAGCTCTGCCGGCAGATCAAGAAGCGCACGGACGGGCGCTCGATCGCGTTCGTGTTCCTCGCCGAGCAGACCGTCGAGACGAAGCTCCGCGGCGTCGAGGCGGGCGCCGACGACTTCCTCGCGAAGCCCGTCTACGTCCAGGAGGTCGTCGCGCACGCGCGCTCGCTGCTGCAGCGGCGCGAGCGCGATCGCCTCGAGTCGCTCGCGCGGGGAGACGAGAAGTTCGTCGCGGGGCTCGACGATTTTCCGCTCGTCGATCTGCTCGGCGCGCTCGAGGCGAACCACAAGTCGGGCGTCGTCGTCCTCTCGTCGCCGGCGGGCGCGCGCGGCGAGATCTACTTTCGCGAAGGCAAAGTCGTCGACGCCGAGGTCGGCCGCCTGTCGGGTCTCGACGCCGTGTGCCGCTTGTTCTCGTGGTCGCAGGGCCGCTTCGAGATCGAGTGGAAGAGCATCCGTCGCAAAGACGCCGTCGGAAGAGAGCCCAGCGCGCTCGTGATGGAGGCGCTGCGCCGCCTCGATGAATGGCGCCGCCTGCTGTCCGAAGTGCCCGCGCTCGACACGGTGTTCGAGGTCGACTACCACCTCCTGGCCGAACGCCTCGCGGAGATCCCCGACGAGGTGAACGGTGTGCTGCGGCTCTTCGACGGCCAGCGCTCGTTCATGCAGGTGATCGACGACTGCGGCCTGCCCGACCTCGACGCGCTCGCCGTGATCGGCAAGCTGTACCGCGAGCACATCATCCACGACGTTCGCTCGCGGCCCGACTCGGTGAGCGCGCCCGGCGCCGACATCGAGGGTTGGCTCACCGAGGCGGCCGGACCGTTCCGCATGCCGCCGATGCTGCCGCGGCGCGAGCTCTTCGGGCCGGCGAGCGAGCCCGCGCCCGGCGTGCACGGCCGCGCGACGGCGCCCATCGAGCCGCTCGAAGAGGTGGGTCGCGAGGCCATCGTCGAGGAGCGGCGCGAGCGGTTCACCGATCGGCTGATCGCGGAAGGCGCGGGCGCTCCGCCGCCGCCGGCGCCGCCCGCGCCGGTGCTCGCACCCGAGACCACGCAGCTCGGTGTGCCGGCGCCGCCGCGCGTTCCCGTGCTCGCGCCCGAGACCACCCAGCTCGGGCTGGGCCAGTCCGTGCCCGCGCTGTCGACGCGACCAGGCTTCGCGGCGGTCACGCCGGCCATGGTTCCGCCACCGCGCGCGTCGCGCGAGATGCCGGACGTCACCCCGAGCTCACGCGCGACGCCGCTGGGACTCGCGCCGGTGGGCGCTCCGGGCGACGGTGTTCCACAACCGCTGCTCCCGCAGAGCGCGGCGCCGGCGATCGTGATTCCGCCAGGGCCGGGGCAGGCGAGCCCGCCTGCCGAGTCCGTCGCCGAGCCGGCTCCCGTCGACCAGCGTCCTGTCGCGGGCGAGATCGTCTCGCGCACGCCGACGGCGAAGCTGTTCGAGGCGAAGGCGGCCCTGATCGCCGAGGGCGCCACGAAGCGCACGACCGACCTTGGTTTTCCGGCGGAGCGGCAGGACGGGAGCAAGGCCAAAACCCAAGCGAAGTCGGAAGGCAACGCCGACGCCGAGCCGAAGGGCGATGCGGAAGGCACGCCCGACGCCGAGCCGAAGGGCGATGCAGTAGGCAAGCCCGACGCCGAGCCGAAGGGTGGCGCCGCGGCCCAGCCGGACACCCCGGTCGTCGCGAAGGCCGGCGACGCCGCGCCGCAGACGGAGGCGAGCCCGTCGGGAGACAAGAGCGATCCGCGAGCGTTCGCCCCGACGGCCGCGGCGGGCGAAGTGGTCGCCGAGCCGGCGAAAGCGCCCGAGCTCCGACCGGCAAAGAAGATCATTCTCGACGCCGACGTCGCGGAGGAGCTGCCGAGCGCGGCGCCGCCACGATGGAGACGGATCGCGCTCTTCACTGCCGGGTTCGGCGGGGCGATCGGTCTGCTCTTCTTCGTCTTCGCGAGCTCTGGGCACAAGAAAAAGGAGAAGGCTGAGAACCCCGTGGCGGCTGCGGTTCCGTCGGAGCAGCCAGTTGCTCAGCCGGTCGCGCCGCCGGTTGCCGACGCCGGGGCGATCGTGGCCGACGCGGCGCCTGCGGTGGCCAGCAGCGACGAGAGCGCCGCGGCCGGGCGCGCCGGCGCACCGCACGCTGCTGCGCCCCGGCACGCCGGGCACGCGTCGCCCGCGGCGGACGTCGAGGAGCGCATGGCCGATCCGAAGGTCTCCCGCGCGGTGACCGCCGAGGCGCCTCAGCTGCTGGCGGCGTGCCGGCAGGCCTTCACGGAGAAGCGCGCGAAGGACGCCGAGACGGCCTGCATCGCCGCGAAGGACGCGAATCCGAACTCGGCCGAGGCGTGTGCGCTGCTCGGGCACGCGCTCTTCAACCGCAAGAAGCGGCGCGAGGCGCTGCAGTGGGCCGAGCGCGCGATCGAGCTCGATCCGCGCCACGCCGACGCATACGTGATCATCGGCGGCGTGAAGCAGGCGGCGGACGACGCGGACGCCGCGAAGGCCGCCTACAAAAAATATCTTGAGCTCGCGCCCAATGGGCAGTATGCCGCCGACCTGCGGGCCATCGTGGACTCGCTCTAGATGCTGGTCTTAGGAGTCGAGACTTCGTGTGACGAGACGGCGGCCTCGGTCGTCGAGGACGGCCGTCGTGTGCGCTCCGACGTCGTCGCCTCGCAGATCCTCGTGCACGCCGAGTACGGCGGCGTCGTGCCGGAGGTCGCCTCGCGGCAGCACGTCGCGACGATCGCGCCCGTGCTCCGGCGCGCGGTCGCCGACGCGGGCGTGACGTTCGCGGACCTCGACGGCGTCGCCGTGACGTGCGGGCCGGGGCTCGTGGGCGCGTTGCTCGTCGGCGTCGAGACGGCGAAGGCGCTCGCGTACGCGCTCGGCAAGCCGCTCGTCGGCGTCAATCACCTCGCGGGCCACCTCGCCGCCGTCTTCCTCGAGGATCCGAACCCCTTTGCTTCGGCGGGGCCGCCGCCGTTCCCGCACCTCGCGCTGCTCGTCTCCGGGGGGCACTCGGCGCTGATTCGCGTCGACGGCCCGGGCGCGACGCGGCTCCTCGGCTCGACGCGCGACGACGCCGCGGGCGAGGCCTTCGACAAGGTCGCCAAGATGCTGGGCCTCGGTTATCCCGGCGGCGTCGTCATCGACAAGCTCGCGGCGACGGGCGATCCGCGCGCGTACGCGCTGCCGCGCGCGTTGCCCGGGCGCGATGACATCGACTTCAGCTTTTCGGGCCTCAAGACCGCCGTTTCGACGCTGCTCGGCGGAAAGCCGGCGCCCGAAGGGCCCGCGCTCGCGGACCTGTGCGCGAGCTTTCAGGCGGCCGTCGTCGACGTGCTGGTGCGCAAGTCGCGGCGCGCGCTGGTGCTACAGGGGCTCAAAGACCTGATCGTGTGCGGCGGTGTCGCCGCGAACCGTGGGCTGCGCGCTGGCCTGGCGGCCGCCGCGGCGGAAGACGGCTTCCGCCTGTACATTCCGCCGCCCAAGCGGTGCACCGACAACGCGTCGATGATCGCCGCCGCCGGGACGCAGCTCTTGCAGAAGGGCGTGCGCGCGCCGCTCGACCTCAGCGTCGATCCGGGCCTGCCGCTCTCGTAACGTGGTGGACGATCCGCGCCGCGTGCTCGCGCGCCATGGGCTGCGCGCGAAGAAGTCGTGGGGGCAAAACTTCCTGCACGACCGCTCGGTGCACGGGCGCATCGTCGCGGCCGCGGCCTGCACGGCCGAGGACGTCGTCGTCGAGATCGGCTCGGGACTGGGTACCCTCACGGGGGCGCTCGCAGAGACCGACCCGCCGCCGGCGCGCGTGATCGCGATCGAGCGCGATCCCGACATGCTGCGCGTGCTCGAGGCCGAGCTGGGCGGCAACGCCCGCGTCGTCATCACGCCGGCCGACGCGGCGGCGTTCGACTTTCGCGCCGCCAGCCGCGAGGCGCGGCGGCGCCTCGTCGTCGTCGGCAACTTGCCGTACCAGATCGCGAGCGCGCTGCTCGTCGGCCTGGTCGAGGCGGGCGACGCGATCGCGCGCGCCGTCGTGATGGTGCAGCGCGAGTTCGCGCAGCGCGTGGTGGCGCCGCCGGGAAGCCGGACGTACGGGCGGCTCTCGGTGACGGTGCAGCAGCACGCGGCGGCGCGCATCTTGTTCCACGTGCCGCCGGGCGCGTTTCACCCGCCGCCTTCAGTGACGTCTTCGGTGATGCGGCTCGATCCGCGGACCGCGCCGCTGGCGCCCGTGCGCGATCCGGCGCTGTTCGCGGAGGTGGTGAAGCAGGCGTTCTCGACGCGCCGGAAGATGCTGCGCCGAGCGCTGGAGCCGGGGTTCGGCGAGCAGGCGGTGTCGCGCGCGCTGGCCGCGGCCGGCATCGACGAGACGCTGCGCGCCGAGCGGCTGTCCGTCGCGGACTTCGCGCGGTTGGCCGACGCGCTGGAGGCCGAGAGGCGCGCGCGTGCCTGAGCTGCCCGAGGTCGAGACGATCGTGCGTGGCCTCGGGCCCGTGCTGCGCGGTCGGACGATAACCAGCGTGTGGACCAGCGGCCTCGCGCTGCGGCTCGCTCGGCCGGTCGACGTGCGCGGCCTCGAGGCGATCAGCGTGGGCCGCCTCGTCGCCGACGTGCGCCGGCGCGGCAAGTACATCGAGGTCGTGACGGCGGAGCGGCGCGCGCGCAAGGCGATCACGAGGGCTGCCGATGCGAAGGACGCCGAGCAGGGGGTTTGCGTGCACCTCGGTATGACGGGTCGGCTGCGCGTCCAGCCCGCGTCAGAGGCGCGCGCGTCGCACACGCACGTCGTGTTCTCGCTCGCGGGCGGCGACGAGCTGCGCTTCATCGATCCGCGCCGGTTCGGCTTCGTCGCGCCGGGCGCGCCGCTCGCGAAGCTGCCCGAGCTCGCCTCGCTGGGGCCCGATCCGCTGACGGAGCTCGATGCCGAGACGCTCGCGCGCGAGCTCGACGGCGTGCGCGCGCCCATCAAGGCGTTTCTGCTCGACCAGACGCGCATCGCTGGCATCGGCAACATCTACGCGTGCGAGGCGCTGTTCCTGGCGCGCATTCACCCCTCGACGCCCGCGGGCCGCGCGCGCAAACACGCAGCCGCGCTGCTCGCCGGGGTTCGCGAGACGCTGGAAGGGGGCATCGCGCGCCGTGGGACCACGCTTCGCGACTACGTGGACGCCGAAGGCTTCGCGGGCGACAACGCCGCCGCGCTGAGGGTCTACGGTCGCGAAGGCGAACCCTGCTTCACCTGCGGCACGCCGATTCGCCGGCGCGTGGATTCAGCGCGCTCGACCTTCTTCTGCCCGAACTGTCAGAAACGCTAAGGGTTGGAGAGAGAGCGCGCGCGAGGCTGCGGGCGCTTTCCGACGCGCACGCCCTGCCATGGCCAGCTGTGGCGCGCCTCGGGCGGCAGCGCTCCGTGGCGCCTGATGTAGGCGCGCGCGAAGGCGCGCGTCGCGGCGTTCACGTAGCCGCCGCCAGAGACCGGACCGAACTCTTCCGCGTAACGGGCGGCGATGCACGCGAAGAGCTCGTCGCGGCGCACCTTCGCGCAGATGCTCGCCGCCGCCACGGCCACGTGATAGCTCTCGGCGCGATCGCGCGCCTCGAGGTGGGGAAACTCGGCCGCCATCGGGTGAAACAGCCGGCGCCCGTCGGCGATGATGCGCCGGCACTCGGGCGCCGAGCGGATGAACACCGCGGCGCGCTCGCGCTCGAGCTGGTTGAGGGCGCCGCGCGCGACGTACTCGTCGACGACCTCGACGTCGCACACGTCGATGGCGATCCACGCGGCGTGGGCGCGGATGATCTCGTAGAGGGCGAGGCGCTTTTCGTGCGCCTCGGGCCCGGCGCCGAAGCTCTTCGAATCGGCGACGCCGGCGCGCCGCAGGCGCCGCGAAGCGACCGGATCCAGCGCGACGGCGGCCATGACCATGGCGCCCAGCGCCGGGCCGCGCCCTGCCTCGTCGATGCCGAGAACCAGCCGAGTCATCGCACCGATCTTGCACCGGCCGCGGGGCCTGGCGCGACGAAATCGTGCGCTCGTGGCAGACCCGCGCTACTTCGGCGCGTCCGGGTTATCGTCTCGGCCATGCCGGGACCTCGCCTGTGGCGCCTCCTCGTGTTGCTGCCGATGCTGGCTTCCTGCGCCGCATCCAGCGGTGGTCGCGCGGCTCCGTCGGTGCCGACGTCGGCCGGTCCCGAGAGCGCCGCCGCCGAGCCCGCGGGCCGCACGTTCGTCTACGTCGGCCTCGTGGGCGGCTCGGTCGCGGGCTTCCACCTCGATCTCGCGTCGGGCGCGCTGGGGCGTCGCGGCGCGGTCGACGTGGGCCGCTCGCCCTCCTCGCTCGTGCGCTCCGCCGAACGCGAAACGATCGTCGCCGTCGACGACGCGAACGCCACGGCGGTCGCGCTCGCGGTCAACACGAAGACGGGCGCGCTCACCCCGACCGGGCGCGCGCCGGCCGGCGGTCCACAGCCCTCGGGCGCCGCCGTCGACGCGACGGGGAAGTACGTCCTGGTCGCTCACCCCGGCAGCGGCAGCGTGAGCGTCCTCGCCATCACGCCGGACCGGAAGCTCGGGAGCATCGGCACCTTCGCCGCGGGCGCGGGCGCGAGCGCCGTGGCGCTGCACCCCGCGAACCAGCTGGCGTTCGTGACCAACCTGCGCGCCAGCACGATCTCGCAGTTCTCGTTCAACACCGGGACGGGGATCCTCACGCCGAAGGCCGGACCGCCGCTGGCGCTGCCCGCCGGCTCGGGACCGGCGCGCCTCGCCTGTCATCCGAGCGGCCGCTGGGTCTACGTCCTCGACGAAGTCAGCGACACCGTCTCCGTGCACCTCTACGACGTCGATCTGAAGGCGCTGTCGGCATTGTCGTCCCAGATCGTCTCGACGCTGCCGGAGGGCCACAAGCGCGGTAAGAGCCGGCCCGCCGATCTGGCGCTCGGGCGCGGCGGTCGTTTCCTCTACGTGACGAACCACGGCGACGACAGCGTCGCGATCTTCGCCGTCGCGGCCGACGGCACGCTGCAGGGCCAGGGGCACGTCGCGAGCGGCGGGCACGGCGCGGGGCCCATGGCCGTCGACCCGAGCGGCGCGTTCCTCCTCGTGGGCAACCAAGCCAGCAAGACGTTGGCGGTGTTCCGCCTCGATCCGACGACGGGTGCGCCCGAATCGCCGCGTATGGTTGCGCTCCCGGCGGCGCCGCTAGCTTTGCTGGTCGCCGCGCTGTAGCTCGGCGACGGCGTGCGCGAGGGCCGCCAGCGGCTTCTCGAGGCGCTCTTCGACGAGCAGGCGCCGGATGCTCGCCTCGGTCTCGTCCGCGTCCAGCGCGGCGTGCGCTCGCCGGAAGGCCTCGGCGAGATCGTGCGCGAGCTGCGCGAAGAGCGCGCGCTCGGGATCCGGCGCGCGGCGCGCGAGCGCGTTGCGGATCGCGGCGGCGTCCAGCGCGATGCGCGGCAGCTCCGAGCGGAAGAACTCGGCCACGGCGCCGCCCTCGACCACTCCGTGCGCGTACGCGTCGAAGCGGGCAACGGCCGTGTCGATCGCGCGCGCGACCTCCTCGCGGACGGCGATCGGCAGCGACTCGGGCGGCGCGTCGGGGGGCACGACGGCGGCGTAGAGGGCGACGCGCGTCGCCAAGGTCGCGCGTTCGACGGCGTCCTCGAGCAGCTCGACGAGGAACTGCTCGTCGGCGGCCTCGGCGCGGTGCTCGCCGAACAGCCACGCGCGCGGCCGCACGAAGTCGCGCACCTCGAACGCCGCCACGCGGTAGGCCTCGTCGATGCGGGCGCGCAGGGCGACGCGCTCGCGCGCCAGGGCGCCGCGCAGGCGCGTGTCGAGCGCGTCGATGCCCGCCCGGCGCGCGCCGAAGTTTACGTCGATCGGTGCGGGCGCCGCGGCGCGCGCGCCGGCGACGAAGC
>DASZUD010000349.1:0-10110 GCA_035548155.1 Polyangia bacterium | reverse complement strand
GGCGCGGCCGGCGCGGCCGGGACGACGGGCGCGGCCGGCGATCCCGCGGATGCGGGCGCGATCGACGCGGCGCCCGACGCCGATCCGCATGCGGGATGGACGCTGTCGTGGAGCGACGAGTTCAACGGCACGGCGGGAACGAAGCCCGACTCGAAGTCCTGGAGCTACGACGTCGGTGGCGGCGGTTGGGGCGTTTCGCAGCTGCAGGTCTACACGAGCAACGCGGCGAACGCGCAGATGGACGGGCAGGGCAACCTGGCGATCATCGCGATCAAGGACGCGCAGGGGAACTTCACGTCCGCGCGGCTCAAGACGCAGGGCAAGTTCGAGCAGGCGTACGGGCGGTTCGAGATGCGCGCGAAGATCGCGACGGGCAACGGCATCTGGCCGGCGTTCTGGATGCTGGGGAACAACTTCGAGAATCCGACGCCGTGGCCCGACTGCGGAGAGATCGACATCATGGAGGTGCGCGGCACCCAGCCCTACACGAACCTCGGCAGCCTGCACGGCCCCGGTTACTCGGGGATGCACCCGCTGACCGACCATTACTCGCTCCCGGACGGTGGCCCGAGCCTCTCGGACGGCTTTCACACGTACGCGATCGAGTGGGAAACCGGCGTCGTGCGCTTCTATGTCGATGACATGTTGTACGAGACCCGCACGACCGCCGACGTCCCGACGGATGGCGGCGCCAACGTGAAGTGGGTCTACGACCACCCCTTCTTCATCCTGTTGAACCTCGCCGTCGGCGGCCGCTTCCCCGGTCCCCCCGACGGCACGACCTTCCCGCAGACGATGCTGGTCGACTACGTCCGCGTCTACAAGCGCTAGCGCCCGGATCAGCGCTCCGCTTCGCCTCTCCGTCGCGTCGGCTCGCGGGGGGGCGGGGACCAATGAAGGCGCGCGCGGGCCGACGGCCCCCGATGGGCGTCGGCGGGCGGCCCCATCGCTACGGAAGAAGGGCCCCGCGCCGTCGCAGGTCCTTCGCGACGCCCCGCCACAGGGCGGCCGCGGCCAGCGCGGGGCCGGCGATCGCGATCACGGGCACCAGCACGTCGGCGGGCGCGCGCGGGACCCGCCGCAGATTGAACGTCACGGCCTCGAAGGTCGTGAGCGCGGCATCGGCGGAGACGAGCGCCGCGAGAGCGACGTCGAGGCCCGTGCGCCAGCGCCGCGCGAGACGGACCAGCGCGGCGGCCAGGGCGAGGTCGAACAGCACCCACCCGAGCTGCACGCCCCGCGAGGGGAACCATCGCTGCGGGTCGGCGAAGGCGAGCAGCGCGGTCCATGGCACCAGCAAGAGCGCGAGGAGCTGGACGAGGAACGCGGGCGCGTGCGCGAGCGTCGCGAGGCCGAACGCGAACAGGCCGCCGCGCGCGAACGCCTGCAGCACGTCGCGCACGGTGCGCACGGCGCCTTGCGTGGCCGGGTACGACAGGTGGATGGGCGTCCACTCGGCCGGGCGCAGCTTCGCCTTGAAGGCACGCAGTCCCTCGAAGTCGTAGAGGCCGCCGCCCGAGCGCCGCGCGAGGCGCAGCCACGGAGGCAGCGAGCCCGCCAGCGGCACGAGGCCCAGCGTGACGTAGCGGCTGCCCTCGGCGGCGGCGGCGCGCATCGCGGCATCGACGAGCAGCTCGGCCGTGCCGTTGGGCGCCGCGGGATCGCGCAGCAGATCCTCGAACAGCCAGCCGGCCCGCGCGTAGACGGGCACGGCGGCCAGGAAGCCCACGACGCGCCCCTCTCGCTCGGCGACGAAGCAGCGGCGCTCCTCGAGGTGCTCGTACGCGTGCACGGCGACGAGGAAGCCCATGGGCGGCATGGGGTGGCTCTGCGACCAGCGCGCGGTCAGCGCGTCGACGGCGCGCCGGGTCGCCCCGTCCTCGTCGGCGAGCTCCGTCGCGCCGAGCGCCCGCACGACGACGCCCTTGCTGCGCGCGCGCCGCAGCTGCTCGCGCAGGCTGCGCGCGCGCGCCAGCGTCGGCTCCCAGGTCGCCGGATCCCAGACCGGCTGCTCGCCGATGCGCAACGACGCGAGACCCGCCAGGTCGCGCGCGAAGCGCTCTTCCGTCGCGAAGAACGCCACGCGGCGTCCAGCCGCGCGCGCCGCCTCGACGAACCGCGCGGACGCGCCGGCCAGCGCGTCTTCGGCCGCGACGGGCGCGCCCGCCGCGATCCAGGCCGCGCCCGTGTCCACGTAGCCGACGCACGCGTCGTCGCCGTCGAACCAGTACCGGAAACCGGGCTCGAGGATCTGGAACGACGTCGCGTTCCACCCGTGGCGCTTGAGCAGCGTCAGGGCGCGCGCGGGTGGGGCCTCGTCGTTCACGCCGCCATGCTACCGCGCGAGTTGACCGGGCGCGCGCGTCGAGCCAAAACGTTCCCGTGGCGAGTCCTTTGCGCATCGGGGTGTCGGCGTGCTTGGTTGGCGACGAGGTGCGCTTCGACGGGCAGCACAAGCGCGACGCGTTCCTCACGGAGCAGCTCGCGCCGTTCGTGACCTGGGTGCGCGTCTGCCCGGAGGTCGAGGTGGGCATGGGCGTGCCGCGCGAGCCCGTGCGCCTGGTGCGCGGCCCGCGCGGGCGGTCTTTGATGCAGGGCCTCGATACGGGCGCCGACTGGACGGACCGCATGAACGCGCTCGCGGCGCGCCGGGTGAACGAGCTTTCGCGCGAAGATCTCTCGGGCTACGTGCTGAAGGCGAAGTCGCCGAGCTGCGGCATGGAGCGCGTGAAGGTGTACGAGCCGGGTGAGACGAAGCGGCCTCCCGACTACAAGGGCGTGGGCCTGTTCGCCGCCGCGCTGCTCGAGCGGCTGCCCAACCTCCCCGTGGAGGAAGAGGGGCGCCTGCACGACGCGCACCTCCGGGAGAACTTCATCGAGCGCGTGTTCGCCTACGCGCGCGTGCGACGCCTGTGGGAGGGGCGATGGTCGGTGGGTGACCTCGTCGAGTTCCACACGGCGCACAAGATGCAACTGCTCGCCCATTCGATCGATGGGTACCGCGCGCTGGGGCAGCTGGTCGCGCGCGCCAAGAAGCTGCCGCGCGCCGAGCTGCGCGACGAGTACGAGGCCACCTTCATGGCCGTGCTGCGCAAGCCCGCCACGCCTGGCCGCCACGCCAACGTGCTCATGCACATGATGGGGCACCTCAAGCAGCACCTCGACGAGGGAGACAAGCGCGAGCTCCTGGCCCTCATCGACGATCACCGTGCTGGGCTCCTGCCGCTGGTCGTGCCCGTCACGCTGCTGGGTCACCACGCGCGGCGGCTCGCGGTCGCTTACCTGCTGGGGCAGACGTATCTCGAGCCGCACCCCAAAGAGCTGATGCTGCGCAACCACGTCTAGCCGCAATGCCCACCCCCGCCTACGGCCTTCACTGGTTTCGCCGCGATCTGCGCGTGGCCGGCAACCCGGCACTGCGCTGGAGCCACCGCGAGCACGGCGGGCGCGTCCTCGGCGTCTTCTGCTTCGACGAGGTGTTCCTCGCGCGCGCGGACTTCTCGGCCGATCGCTTCGCGTTCTTCCTGGCGACGCTGGAGGCGCTGCAGGGCGAGCTGCGCGCGGCGGGCGGCGACCTGCTGGTGCTCGCGGGCGGTCCGGAGACCGCGTTCGAGGGGCTCTTCGCGACGCTCGAGGCGGCGCGCGTTCCGCGACCGGCGACTATCTCCTTCAACCGCGACTACGAGCCGTTCGCGCGGGCGCGCGACGCGAAGATGGCCGAGCTCTTCACGAGCCGCCTCGGCGCGGCCGTCCACACCGAGCGCGACCACCTGCTGATCGAGCCCGACGAGCTGCGCAAGAAGGACGCTCCCGACGACGCGACGGCCTTCTATCAGGTGTACACGCCGTTCGCGCGCCGCTGGTTCGAGCTCCTGGCGACGCCGCGCGTTCGCGCGCGCGTCGAAGAGCAGCGCGAGGGGCTGGCCTACCTCGAGCGCCGGGCGCGCGGCGACGCGCCGAAGGTGTTCTCGCTGACCTGGGCGCAGCTGTTCGGCGGTCACGCGCCGCCGCCCGATCACCTGGCGCGCTTCGCGAAGCTCAACGCGCCCCGCGTGCGCGTGCCGATCCCGGCGGCGGGCAGCCTGGCCGCGCTGGCCCGCCTGCGCGCGTTCGCGCCTCGGCTCGACGACTACAAGACGCGGCGCGATCTGCCGGCCGAGGACGGCACCTCGCGCCTGTCGATGTTCTTCAAGAACGGGTCGCTGACGCCCGCGCAGGCGGTCGCCGCGTTGAAGCTGGGGGACGCGCGCTTCGGCGAAGGCACGGGGCCGAGCACGTTTCTGCGCGAGCTCGTGTGGCGCGAGTTCTACATCCACGTGCTGTGGCACCGGCCCGACGTCGAGACGCGCGCCTTCCTGCCGCAGTTCCGCGCGCTCGGATGGGGGAACCGCGAGGACTGGTTCGAGCGCTGGAAGGAGGGCCGCACCGGCTATCCGATCGTCGACGCGGGCATGCGCCAGCTGGCGACGACCGGCTGGATGCACAACCGGGTGCGGATGATCGTCGCGTCGTTCCTCACGAAGGATCTGTTGATCGACTGGCGCTGGGGCGAGCGCTGGTTCATGGAGCGCCTCTTGGACGGCGATCTCGGCCCCAACAACGGCGGCTGGCAGTGGGCCGCGTCGACGGGCACGGATCCGCAGCCGTGGTTCCGCGTGTTCAACCCCGTGCTGCAGGGCCGCCGCTTCGATCCGACGGGCGACTACATCCGTCACTTCGTTCCCGAGCGCCGCGACGACGACGCGCGCGACGTGCACGAGCCGCGCGACGCCGTCGTCGAGCACGCCGTCCAGAAGGAGAAGGCGCTCGCGATGTACCGGCGGGCGAGCGGCAAGAAGCCACCTTAGGTAGTTTCAGTGATGCTGCTCACTTGGACCGGCATACGAGCTTCGGCGCCGGCGAAAGCGAGGATAAAATGGCCCGATGCTCGTCCCCTCATTGATCCTGTCGATGTCCCTGGCCGCCGCTCCGGCGCCGGCCGTTCACGCGCACGGTGCCCGCACCGTGGCGCAGAACTGGCGTGGGGCTCCGCCCCCGGGCGCACCTCCGACCGTCGCGCCGACGCCGCCCTCGCCGACGCCGGCCGCCGGTTGGCGTGGCGCGCCGGTGCAGGCGCCGCCTCCGCCGCCCGTCGAGACCGTGGCTCCGCGCCGCGGCTGGGTGTGGATGCCGGGGCACTACGAGTGGCGCGGCGGTCGCTATGTCTGGATGCGCGGTTCGTGGGCCCGCGAGCAGCCGGGGCGCCGCTGGGAGGCGGGCCGCTGGGACCGCCAGAACGATCACTACGTCTGGATCGCGGGCGGGTGGGTCGCCGCGGCGCCGCCTCCGCCGCCGGCGCCCGTCGTCGTCGCGCCGCCGCCGCCTCCGCCGCCGCCCGCGCCCGAGCCCCTCATGGCGCCCCGTCCCGGCTGGGTCTGGGTGGGCGGCGCGTACGAGTGGCGCGGCAACGCCTACGTCTGGGTCCCGGGCCGCTGGGAGCACGAGCGGCCCGGCCACGCCTGGCACCCAGGCCGGTGGGAGCGCGAAGGCGATCGCAACGTGTGGCGCCAGGGCGGCTGGGACGACGATCGCCATGACCGCCACGAGGAGCACATGGTCGAGAAGCGCGAGATGAAGGAAGAGCGGCGCGAGCGCAAGGAAGAGCGCCGCGAAGAGCGCCACGACCGGCACGATCACGACCACCACTGACCGAGACACCGGGCGCGGCCGCGTGAAACGGCCGCGCCCGCACGCGGCGCTACAGCCAGTCGTGCAGCGGAGACCAGGTCGGCGAGGGATCGAGCACGAGCGACTCGCCGTAGCCGAGCTCGCTGCTCGTGATGACGATGTCGGGCGTGACGTCGCCGCCCGCCGTGAGCGAGGCCTTCGAGACGCGCTGGAAGGTGCCCACGTTGCCGGCCATCCAGAGGCCGCCCGACTCGTCGAACGCGAAGCCGCCCGTGCCCGTCGAGACGTTCACGGTGAGCGGGCCTGCGACGGCGCCCGACGCCGCGCGCTGCGCGGAGGTGAGCGCGACGAGGACTCCCTCGAAGCCGACCCACAAGGTGCCGGCCTGATCGAAGGCGACGCCGTTCGGGTGGCCGTACGTCATCGCCACCGGCGCGGTGGCCGCCGTCTTCGCCGTGAGCACGATGTCCGGGGCGTCGGTCGTCGACGCGTTCAGGCGCGAGTTGAAGAAGGAGACGACCTCGCCGTTGCCCTCGTTCGCGATCCACAAGTCCTGCGTGGTCTTGTCGAACGCGAGCCCCGCGGGGTTCATGAGGTGGCTGCCCGAGAGCACGACGTCCGGCGTGGGCGAGCCCGAGACGCCGAGGTCGTTCGCGTTGTATCGCACGACCGTGTTCGCGGGCGCGCCGCGCGAGATCCAGAGGTTCCCGTTCGAGTCGAACGCCGCGAACATCGCCGGCGAGCTCGCGGGCTGCGTGAGCACGACGTCGGGCGCGACGTTGCCGGGCATCGCGAGCTTCGCCATCGAGTACATGTTGACGACGTCGCCGCCCGGCACCCAGAAGTTGCCGAACGAATCGAACGCGCCCGCCGCCGGGCGCCCGGTGAAGTGCTGCGTCTTCCAGACGTCGGGGTTCTTCGCGCCCGTCGCCGCGATGTCGGCACTCTTGAAGCCGCCGATCTCGTTGCCGAGCGTGGGCGCGTCGGACACGCCGATCCACAGGCGCTCGCTGCCCGGTTCCTGCGTGTAGGTCAGCGTCGCCGTCGTCGTCGCGCCGTTCTTCACGCAGTAGCTCTGCGCGTCGGCGGTCGCGTAGAACGCTTTGCCGACGACGCCGCCCGCGGCAGGCGCCACCTTCACGCGGCGGTATTCGATCTCGTAGCCGCCGGCTCCGCCGACCGTGATCGGCGTGCCCGGCGTCACGACCATCGGGGCGGCCAGGCTGCCGCCGGCGACGCGGATCATCGGCGTGGTTCCGGCAGGCAGGCCCTGCACGGCGACGACGAGCTGGCCCGAGCCGCCCGTGGTGCACGCGGCGCTGGTGTCGCCGCCGCCGTCGGGCGAGCCGCCGTCAGGCGCCCCGTCGCTCGAAGAGCCGTCGCTCGGTGAGCCGTCGTGTCCGGCATCTTTCGTCGAGCCGCTGGAGCCGCAGCCGGCGGCCGCGGCCGCGAGCAGCGAGACCGCGAGGGCGTGCGTGGAGAAGCGCAAGCAAGGCGAGGTTCGCGTGGAGTTCATGTCGTCCTTTCCAGGTTGGTGAAGTGGCGGAGCCGTTGACGGGCCCCGGAGCGTCCGTATTCACCACCCGGCCACGCGAAGCCCGGGGCATTGTCTCACACGACGGCCCTCAGATCTGCAGGCCCAGCAAGAGGCCCGGGTAGATGCGCACGGTCGTTTGACCGGAGTGCATCACGGACTCGGGGCCGCCCAGCGAAAGGTCCAGATCGTGTCCGTCCTGGGCGACCACGACGTTCGCGCCCACGCCCGCGATGAGCGTCGCATGAGGCGCGAGGCGCACGTGCCCCGTGACCCGCAGCGTGTTCAGCATGGGCGCGTCGCCGCTCGCGCCCCACGCGCGATACACGTTCATGCCGCTCGCCTCGATCTCGAGGGCGGTGAGGCGCCCGGCGTCGAGGCCCAGCCGCCAGCCGATGCCGAAGATCGCGCCCCAGCGCGCGTCCTCGCGCGACAGCGACATCGTGCCCGACGCCACCTCGTCGCCCGGCTGATACCCGGCGCCGATCGCCGTGTAGAGGTGACGGCCGCCCAGCTTGAAGACCAGGTTCGTGAGCATGGTGTCCGTCGCGTAGAAGGCGACGTTGTGAATGCCGTTTCCGATGAAGCTGAGCAGCGCGAACGACTCGCCATCGGCTTCCTTCGCCACGTTGACGACGCCGAACTGGAAGCCGCGCGCTTTGCGAGCCACGTTGACGACGCCGAAGCGGAAGCCCGCGCCCTCGTCGGCGACGTTGACGACGCCCAGCTGCATGCCGCGCTGGGTGCGGGCGACGTTCACCGGGGAGAGCTGAAGGCCCGTGACGTCGTCCGCGACGGCGACGAGGCCGGCCATCTGCAGGCCCTTCGCCTCGCCGCCGGTCACCGCGGCGAGGCCGGCCATCTGCAGGCCCTCGAATTGCCCCGCGGTGTAGTCGGCGACGCCGGCCAGCTGCACGCCCTTGAATTGCCCCGTGGCGTAGTCGGCGATGCCGGCCATCTGTACGCCGCGCGTCTCCCCGCGTGAGGTCGCGCCGATGCCGGCGAGCTGCGCGCCGCGGAACGAACCGTCGGACCAGGCGATGAAGTCGGCGAGCTGCGCGCCGCGCGAGGCGCCGCGGGCGACCGTCGCGCCTATCGCCATCTGCACGCCGCTGATGCCGCCCTGCGCTTCGACCCAACCGAGGGCGAGCTGCAGGCCGCCGACGTGGCCGGCCCGATCGCCCCCGAAGGAGAACGAGAAGCCGTCGACGTCGATGTGCTCGTCACCGTCGCGCGGCACGATCCCCAGCTTGGTTCCGACGTGGGTTTTGGGCACGGGCGCCGCCGCCACGGTCGTCGCCGACTCGTCGCCGCGCGCGACGGCCACCTCGACGGGCTTGCCGGGGTGGAAGGCGAGCTTCGAGAGATCGGCGTGCTCGCCCGAGGCCAGCGTCGCGCGCGCCTCGAAGAGCGCGCCCGCGCCCGAGTCCATGGACACGACGTACGACCCGGCCTCGACGCCGAGCTCGATCGTGCTGCCCGGTGTCTTCCGCAGCTCCGCCACCAGGGCGCCGCCCGCCTCGCGCACGGTGATGCGGCCGGCGAGATCGCTCGCCAGCACGAGGCTGGCCTGCGTCGTGCGCACGTCGGTGACCACCATCTCGCCCGTGCCCGTGAGGTCGAACTCGTACGCGGCGTGCTGCGGGCCGCCGCGCGTGCGCTCGGTGCGCGCCAGCGTCTCCGCCGAGGCGAACTGATACGCCTCTTGCAGCGTCACCCGGTGGTCCTGGTTGACGTCGGCGGCGCCGCGCAGGCCGGACACGAGGTAGTAGGTGAAGAACGAGGCGGAGATGCGGTCCGACTCCTGCGCGACCTCGTTGGCGGCGCTCGAGGTCAGGAAGGCGTGGCCGCGCATGTCCGTCGACGCGTCGACGAGGAAGGGCGGCCGGCGCACGCCGCCCTTGCCGCGCGTGAACGCGCCCGAGGCGCACGAATCGAGGATCGCGACGCGCAGGTCGGCGGGCAGCGCCTTGATGCGCGCGCGCAGCTCGTCATAGGTGACGCGCTCGTTGCCGAGGAGGAGCCCTTCTTCGTCGGAGTGCCCCGAGTAGTAGACCAGCAGCTCGCGGCGCACGCCGGGCGTCGCGCCGGCGCGCAGCAGCGATTCGACGCGCGCGAAGCCGTCCATCGCCGCCGAGCGGGTGGGCGTGTCGACGAAGACCAGATCGGCCGGCGCGACGCCGCCCAGGTTTTCGAGCACGCGGGCCACGGCGCGCGCGTCGCTGGTGGCGTAGCGCAGCTTGGCGCGCGCGGCGCCGCCGTCGTTCACTCCGATGAGCAGCGCGAAGCGACGCAGCCGGACGCCTGACGCAGCGGGCGCCGTCGCCGATGCGCGCGGCGCTGACGCGAGGCTCGCGGCGAGCGCGGCGGTGGCGAGCAGCATCGAGAGGGCGGGGCGGCGGATCATGGCGTCTCCTTGCGGGCCGTCTGGCCGGATTTGGCGAGCGTCAGCGAAAGCTGGTGGAGGTCGGCGGGCAGCGCGAGCGCGGTGATGCGCGCGGCGTCGGGCTTCGCGGCGAGGGCCCGCGCGGCGTCGGCGGCGGTGGCCACGGCGAAGGGCGCCTCCGCGGTCACGAGGAAGAAGCGCTCGAAGCCGGGCGCGTCGTCGAGCTCGTAGGCCGAGGGCAGCCGCACCTCGCCCTTGCCGCTGAGGCGCGTCGCCGCCGATTCGCCCGTGTCGGGCCAGTGCAGGGTGACGTGGCCGCGTCCGTCGATCGACAGCAGCACGCCGAAGCGATCGGTGCCCGCGCGGTAGGTCAGCTGCAGCAGATCGCCGGGCGCCGCGGACGCGCCGTCGGAGAGGCGCTCGTCGCCGTCGGCGCGGTGGCGGTAGACGCCCAGCGCGGCGGGACCCTTCGGCGTCGCGTCCTCGAGCCCCACCTCGTCGGTGCCTGTCGTCGTCGTGCTGG
>DASZUD010000348.1:0-26415 GCA_035548155.1 Polyangia bacterium | reverse complement strand
GGCACGACGGGCGCCGCCGGCACGACGGGCGCCGCGGGCACCACGGGCACCGCCGGCGCGGGCGACACCCCGCCGACGCGGCCCATCATGGTGGTGCCGGGCAACAAGGTCTTCCAATCGAACATCGCGGGCGGGCCCGTCCGCTTCGATCACAGCAAGCCCGTCATGGGCAAGCTCATCCTGCTCCTGGGCGGCATCTGCGGCGGCACGGGCGCGGGCGGCATCGAGTCGTTCATCAACGCGTACGGCTTCCACACCTACGCGCCGCCGACGCAGACGTGCGTGAACACGGCGCCGCAGAAGTACAAGGACGTCATCGCGAAGACGCCGAACGATCCAGAGGCGAACCGCCAGGTGGGCGACGCGCGCATGGAGCTGTGGGACGGCGTGGACCGCGTCGACTGGGTCACCGTCGACAAGGGCGACAGCATCCTCGAGCACACGATCGCGGCCATCAAAGGCGCGATGACCCAGGATCCCGACGGCGACTGGGGCTACTTCCTCGACGCCAATGGCATGCTGCGCACCAGCGACGTGTGGGTGGTCGGCTACTCGTGGGGCTCGCAGACGTGGGCGATGATCTCGAGCTACGTCCGCTTCGGCCGCGTGATCTGCACGTCGGGCCCGCAGGCGGAGGGCTTCCCCAACGGGACGTGGATCACCCACCCGTCGGCGACGCCGAACGATCGCAAGTTCACGCTGCTCGGCTTCAACCTGCCGTACCCGTCGACGGACAAGGTGGACACGGCGCCCAACACCGTGACCAGCATGATCGAAACCACGACGAAGGCGGGGTGGGTGGGCCCGCCCATCAACGTGAAGCCGGGCGACACGGGGCCGTTCACGGGCGGTCACCAGATCGCGATGGTGGGCAGCAACAACCACTCGCCGGGCGGGCACACGGTGTTCTGCACGAACGATCCGATGAACGGCTGGGCGGCGCTCTGCAAGTACGTCTTCGACGTCGCGCCGTGAGCGCGGCATAGCTCGCGGTGACTCGGGCGCGTGGAAGGTCACACGCGCGTAACCGCGAGCGTTCGCGTTCGGTGGGGGCGTCCGGACGGCGCGGTCTGGAGGCCGCGCGGCGCGTGCTTGGTACGCGCCTTGAAATGACGGCTGGTGCACCAAGGCTCGCGAAAGCGCGGGTCGGGAAGGAAGCCAGTCATGCGGGAGCTAGTGTGGACGACGTTGCTGGTGGGGATCCTGGTCCCCGCGGCGGTGAGCGCCGAGGAGGATGGGGGAGCGCCCGACGCCGGTACCTATACCCAGGCGCAGCCGGTTCAGAACCCGGCCCACATGGGGCCGCCCACGGGGCGCTCGACGGATCCGAACGGCAACATGGGCAACGAGGGCCGCACGGGGCGCGCCAGCGTGCCGTGGGACGCGGCCGCGCGCGACGTCGCGGCGGTGTCCGACGCGCCGCTGGTCGCGGACGGCGCGGTCGTGCCCGACGGCGGATCGCCCGACGCGCCCTTGGCCTCGCCCAAGGCGCCGCCCGAGAGCGGCGGCGAAGGCACGAGCGGAGGCGACACGAACAAGGGTGGCGCCGAGCCCGACCACACGACGGCTCCCAGCCAAGGAGGCTCCACTTTTGGAGAACCCAAAAGTGAATAAGCCGTCCAAGCGCCACCACCACAAGGCGGCCCCGCCGCCGGAGCGAATGGTGCCCAGCGAGGCGCTGCTCGTCTAGGGTCGAACCGAGCTCCGGCAGGCTTCGCCTGCTGGAGCGAGCGCGGAGGCACGGGAACCTCTCGGGGGGCCCGCCTAGATCCTCCGAGTGACGCACGCGGCGCGCGTCGTCCAGTCGACGCCGCCGCGTCCGTCGCGCACGACGAAGGTGAAGGTCACGGGCGTGGGCGTCGTGATCTCGTCGGGCTTGGGCGCGGTCCACTTCACCGAGATCGGCGTCTCGGCCGCCGCGTCGGCCGCCTCGACGAACGCGAACGGAGACTTCAGCTCGCCCGCCGTCGTGAACAGCGAGATCTGCAGCGCCTCGCGCTCGGCCGTGGGCTTGGGCGGGTCGCCGACGACGGCCGTGTAGCTCTCGCGATCGCTGCCGGCGGTGACCAGTGCCACGAAGTGCTCGCCCTCGTCGGCCGGAATGCGCGGGCCGCTCGCGCACGGATCGGTCGTCGTGATCCACGGCGCGCCGTCGAACGCGGCGCCTCGGTCGGCCGTGGGGTTGTGGTTGACGTCGCCCTGGACGCGGATCGCGACCGAGGCCGTCGTGCCCGCGCCTTCGGTGCACGCGGGGAGCCCGCTCGCGTCGAACGCCGGCGCGCCGCTGTCGCAGACGCGGCCGTAGAGCGTCAGGTGATCGACGCCGCCCAGCGCGGCGGCGTCCGGGAGCGCGACGGTCATCGTCGGCGTGCCCGTGCCCTGGAACGTCGCGAGCGGCTCCGTCGCGCAGCCGAGCGCGCCCTCGGGCGCCGGCGTGCACAGCGCGAACGCCCACGACAGCGTCGCAGGCACACCCGCGGCGCCGCCCGGCGCGGTCACGAGCCACGTGACGGTCGCGGTCTCGCCGGGCGCGACGGAGGCGCGGTCCTCCGCTCCGGCGCCAGACGCCTCGACGCGCGCGCCGACGAGGCGCGTGCTCGTCACCAGCGAAGCGGAATCGAAGCTGGGCCCGCAGCCGATGCCGAAGAACGTGGCCAGGATCGCGGGCGCCCAGTCGCGCATGAGCGAGCGCCGCCGGGCGGCGCGCGGCGGAGTTCGGCGCGCGTGGCGCGCGCGTGACGCCGTCACGTTCGCGATCGGGGTGGCGTTGTCGTTGGCGCTGCGCTGGAAATCGTTTCTCTTCGTCGACATTGGTCGTTCTCCTCAGATCTCGCCGCGCAGGCCGAGGCTCGGAATGATCGGCAACCCGGGGATGCTCTTCGATTGCGAGTAGTCGTAGTTGTAGGCGCGCCCTTCCTCGCTCTGGCGGTCGTAGGCGTTCTGCACGTCGAGGTACGCCGCCAGGCTGCCGCGCCCGATGGTCCACACGCGCTCGAGACGCACGTCGAGGCGATGAAAGGCGGCGCTGCGCGCGCTGTTGATCGCGCCGTAGAGCGGCTTGTACGTGTCGGTGGTCGCGTTGTAGACGCTCGCGACGACGGGCGTGTACGGGTTGCCCGTGACGTAGCGGAAGGTCGCCGAGAGATCCCAGCGGCGGCCCAGGCGGTACGCGCCCGCGACGGTGAGGATGTTCGTCTGGTCCCAGTTGAAGAGACGCCACGCCTCGCCCTCGTGATCGCGCCGCGTGCTGCGCGACAGCGTGTACGAGAGGAAGCCGCTGGACTTCGACGTGGGCCGCAGCCGCGCCGACGCCTCGGCGCCGTAGATGTGGCCGATGCCGTCGTTGTCGAGGTTCTGCCCGGGGACGGGGCTGTTCACGGTGAGATCCGCGAGGCTCTTGTAGAAGCCCTCGAGCGTCAGCTTGAGGCGCTCGCGCACGATCTGCTCCACGCCCAGGCTGTAGTGAATCGCGTACGGCGCCTCGAGGTGCGGGTTGCCGACGTTCGGGATCGTCTCGGCGTAGTCGGGCGCCTGATGAAACAGGCCCACGCCGCCCTTGAGCGCCGTCGTGGGCGACAGCTCGTAGCGCGCGGTGAGGCGCGGATCGAACGTCCAGCGCTCGATGTCGCCGATGTAGTCGACGCGCGCGCCCGGCACGAGCGAAAGGCGCGCGACGGGCTGCCAGATCGCCTCGACGTAGGCGCCGGGGCGGAAAAACTGGTAGCCGCGATCGAACTGAACGTGTTGCTTGCCCGTGACGGTGTCGTTCAGCCCCTCGGGATCGCCGTCGAGCTGCGTGATGGCGGGGCCATCGTAGGTCGCGCCCGTGACCCACGTCTCCTGGACGTCGACGCCGCCGATGAGGCGCAGGCTGTGGGCGACGCGCGCGCGCCACTCGGCGCGCAGGTAGAAGTCCCACCCCGGCACGTCCAGCGTGAGATCGGGGCCCGCTTTCTGGCCAAACGAGAACGGCCCGACGGTGGCGTTGATCTCGTGCTCGACGTCCGGCGTGTACTGGTGGCGCCACGACAGCTCGCCGCGGTGAAAGCCGCTGTACGAAGACAGCTGGCCGCGGATCTCGGGATCGGAGTCGGCGGGGTTCGCGAGGATGAGCTTGAAGTCGTCGTACGAGCCGTAAATCATCGCGCGCACGCGGTCGGCGTCGCTGGGCTTGTAGACGAGCATGGCCTGGTAGTCCCAGTACACGGGCGCGGCCAGCACCTGGATCTCGTCCTTGGGGATGAGGTTGTCGATGAAGAAGTCGATGTAGCTCCGCTTGGCGGCGACGGCGAACGACCAGCGCTTGCCGATGCCACCCTCCACCAGAAAGGACGCATCGATGAGGTTGACGTCGACCATCGCGTGCAGGCCGTCGTTGCGCGGATCGCGCACGCCCACGTCGATGATGCCGCCCATCTTGCGGCCGTAGCGCGCCGAGAAGTTGCCGGGGTACAGGTCGATGCGCTCGACCAGGCGCGGCTGCACGAAGCTGGTCAGGCCGCCGAAGTGGTACAGGCGATCGACGGGCGCGCCTTCGAACTGCACCTGGCTGTCGCTGGGCGACGAGCCGCGGATGATGACGAAGTTCGCCAGCGGTGAGCGCGCGACGCCCGGCATGTACTCGATCGCGCGCAGCGGATCGCCGCGCGTGCCGGCCATGCGCAGCAGCTCTTCGGATTCCAGGCTGCGCTTCGTGACCTCGCGCGGCGGGGCCTCGATCGTGGCGGTGGCGCCGAACTCGAGGGCGGCGCCCGCTGTGGATGATGGGGCTGCTGCCGGCGCGTCCAGGCGGTAGGTCACGGCGGTGAGCTCGCCCACGGCGATGTCCTCGACCACGGTCAGCGGCGCGAGCCCGCCGCCCGCGAGCGCGACGCGGTAGCGGCCCGGCGGCAGATCGGCGACGCGGAACACGCCTTTGTCGTCGGTGGTGAGCGTGCGCGTGAACGCGCCGGCGTCGTCGAGCGAGGTCACGGTCGCCGCGACGGCGACCGCGGGCACGCCCGTCGCGCGCGCGACGACGTGACCCTCGAGCACGCCCGTCGTGGGCGGCGGAGGCGGCGGCGCCTCGAACACGTAGCGGTACTTGATGCGCGCGGGGATCGGCTTGCCGTCGCGCTGCGCGGGCTCGAAGACGAAGTCCTCGATGGCGGCCAGCGCGGCCGCTTCGAACGCGGCACGATCGACCACGGGCGCCGGCACGCGCGCCTCGGTGACTTTGCCGGTGGCGTCGATCGTGATTTCGACATCGACGACGACGGGCAAGTCGAGGTGTGGCGTGCCGGCGCCTGCGGGCACCTTCGCGGCGACGAACTTCGTGAGCTTGGGCGGCGTGAGCACCGGCGCGGCGGCCGGCTCCTCCGCGTGGGCGACGCGCGCGACGGCGGCGACGGCGAGGGCGGCCGTGAGCGCGATGCGCAGCGCGAGGTGGAGCTTCCAGGGCGTCATGGGGTCCTTTGCGTCGAAGCGGACAGGCTTGCGGTCACCGGTCACGGAACCCCTGAGCACCCGCCGTGCCAACGCGAAACCCGCGCCATTCCAGGCCTTCGCGCGCGCGGACACGTCGCGTGTCCGCGGACACCGGGCGGACAGGTGTCCGTCGGCTAGCTGTCCGACGGAAAGAGCTGAACGACGGCGTTGCGGCCGTTGAAGAGCCAGTCGGGCTCCGCGCGCGACAGGTCCTCGGTCGCGTCGCGCGGAAGGCCGACGGCGAGCTCGCTCTTGAGGACGCGAAGGGCGAGCACGGGCGGGAGCTCGGGCAGCCAGAGATCAATCGTCGAGGTATCGTGCGGCCACGCGCGATCCTCGACGTAGCGCCGGTAGTTGAGGTCGCCCTTCAACACGACGACGTGCGCCTGCGAGAGGGGGGCGCGCAGATCCGCGGGCAGCTCGGCCCACGGCGACGGGCGGCACCAGAACGCGTGAGTCGCCGTGCGCAGGCGGCCCGATCGCAGCGCGCCGTCCAACCGCTGCCACCACGCCCGCAACGCAGGGGACGAATGGCGCTCGAGCGCGGCCAGCGCCGCGTCCCAGTCGCCGAGGGTCGCGTCGGAGACGAAGTGCGGGCGCGGCTTGTAGTGAGCGCGGATCTGCAGCGACGGGAACGCGCCCAGCAACGCGTCGATCAGCGCGAGATCTCCGAACAGCTCCTCACCGGCGTTGTCCAGCACGAGGTCGACGATGGCAGAGGACGGCGCGCGTTCGAGGAGCCTTACGAAGGCGCTGGTGTCATCGCACAGCAGGCGGCGCTCGGCGTGGGCCCTGGTGCCCGCGAGCTGGCTGAGGTCGGCGACGTTCCCGGCCAACGACGACCGCAGGGCGGCGGCGATCGCATCGCCGTCGCGCGGAACGCCTGCGACGAACCTGGGCAACTGCGCCGTCGCGTGCGCGAGCGCAGCGCCTTTCGTCGACGCGAACGGATCGACCGCCCGCGCGCCGCCGGGATCCACCGCATCGAGCAACGCGACGTAGAAGATGGCCTCCGCGTCGAGAAACGGCAGATCGATCCAGCGGGCGGTGCGGCGAGCGTCGAGGAACGCCCGCCAGAAGGCGCCGTCGGGCGTCGCGGCGTCGACGGCGGCGGGGACGCTCCCGAACGGGAGCGAGCCCAGCAACGCCCGCAGTCGATCGCGCGCTTCGGCCGACCAGCGCGCCTCGTTCAGGATCGACTCGACGATCGAGGGCATGCGCCGCGTGAGGGTGAACCTGGCGAAGCTGCCCTCCGGGCACATGAGCGGCGGCGGTTTGGGCGAGCTCACGGGGCGCTACTGGCAACGAGTCGTCTCATCGGCGTCACTTTCGAATGACGTAGTCCTCGCCGGTGAGGCTGCTGCGGGCGAGGAGCTGGCCGTGCTCGTCCTCGATCCACACGTCGAGGCGCGCCGTGCCGGCGCCGATGCGCGGGATCGCTCCCAGGTCGGTGGCCTTGATGACGCCGTCGGCGGGGATGTCGACGGTGACGCTGCGGACGACGGGCTTGCCGCCGCCTTGCGGGTCGGTGACCTTCCACTTCACGGCCGCCTTCGGGATCGGTTGCAGGTGGTCGTTGACGACCCACAGCGAGATGGGCCCCGTCGCCTTGTGAATGTCGTACTCGATGCTGGGCAAGAGGCGCTGCATGGAGTCGCGCAGCGTCTGGTAGGCCAGCTTCGGCCGGCGGTAGTAGTCGACGACGCTCCACGTGATCGACGGCCAGTCGTCGACGAACATGAACTGGTAGAGGCCCGTCGTCCTCGTCCACTTCGCGCGCCGGAACACCTCCGTCTGGAAGCGGATCAGGTTCGCTTGATAGCGCTGCGACGCCGAGATGAACTCGTTGATCGTCTTGCCCATCTTGACCTGCGCCAGGTTGAAGTTCTGGTCGGGCTGGAAATCGGCGTACTTCCACGCCTCCCAGTCGAGCGGCGTGTCGGGCCACAGCGTGGCCGCGTCGAACATCGACTTCAGCGTCTCCAGCGCCGGCAGCCCTTGGGCGCCGTACTCCGTGATGTAGCGCTCCTTGGGCATGTCGTGCGCGAGGTCGCCGATCTGGAAGACGTACCAACCCGTGTACGAGTGACCGTCGCCCACGCCCGAGTCGCTGTGCGGGATGCGCGAGGGATCGCTCTGCCTGGCGACGGCCAGCAGCTCCTCGTCCAGCTTGGCGTTCTGCTGCGGGTCTTTCTTCTTCATCCACGACATCGAGTGCGGCGACTCGTTGTGCATGGACCACACCATGATCGAGGGGTGGTCGTAGAACCGCTCGATCATGTCGACGACCTGGCGCTTGGCCTCCGCATGGAACGCCGGCTCGTCGGTGTAACCCCACTGCAGCGGGAAGTCCTGCCAGATCATGACGCCCATCTCGTCGGCGACGTCGTAGAACTCCGGCCGCTCGAGGTGCGCGTGCACGCGCAGCGAGTTGAGGTTCGCGGCCGTGACCAGCTTCATGTCGCGCTCGTAGAACGCGCGGTCGGCCTGCGAGAGCCACTGCGTGGCGATGTAGTTGCTGCCGCGCGCGTAGATGCGCTGGCCGTTGAGGCGCACGACCCACTTGTCGTCGCGCACGATCGAGCGCACGCCGAAGGTGACGACCTTCGCGTCCAGCGCCGCGGCTGGCTGGGCGGCGGCCTTCTTCGTCGCTGGCCTCGCGGGCATGGCCTTCGCGGTCAGCTCGGCGTCCAGCGTGTAGAGGTTCGGCTTGCCGTAGTCCCACGACCACCACAGCGCGGGCTTCTCGAGCTTCACCTCGCCCACGCTGCGCGAAAGCCCGGGCGCCGCCTTGACGTCGAACGCGATCGGCAGGTGCCCGGCCCACGCGAAGTTCTTCGCGCGGATCGTGCCCGTGAGCTGCGCGTCGACGGCCTTGCCGCCCCAGTTGCGCGTGACCGCCTCGACGACCAGCCGCGCCGAGGCGGCGCTCACGTCGAGTGGCGTCACCTTCAGCTCGACGAGATCGACGCCCGGCGAGACGCGCAGCGCGATGCCGCGAAGGATGCCGCCCGTGCCGCGCTCCTGGCCGCGGATGCTCGTCGCGCCGGGGCGCGTGTCGTGGTACGCGAAGATCCCTTTGATCTGATTTTGCTGCTTGGGCCAGCTCACCGGGAACTGCTGCGCGAGATCGAACACCAGCGCGGGCGCCGACACCTTCACGGCGACGAGGTTCCTGCCCACGCGCAGCGCGCCCGAAAGGTCCACCGACCAGCGCTGGAAGTAGCCCTCGTGCTTGCCGACGGACCTGCCGTTGACGAACACCTCGGCGTAGTAGTCGACCATGTCGAGGTCCAGCACGGGCACGCCCTGGCTGCCGTCCCAGGCGATCGTCTTGCGGAACCAGACCGTGCCTTCGTAGTCGAAGCCGGCGTCCTTCGTGGGCGTGGGCAGGTCGCCCGGCGAGCCCGGCTCGATGAGACGCGCCGCCGCGCGCGCCTTCGGCGGGTACGCCTTGCTGCCCATGAGGTACCAGTTCGTCGGCAGCGCCATGGTGGGCCAGCCGGCGTCGTCGGTGCTCTCGGCCGCCAGGTCGATGTCGCCCTGCCCGTCGTACGGCAGGTACTTCCACTCACCGGCGAGGTCGATCGTCTTCTGCGGCGCCGCGGCGGCCGGAGCGGCGCTATGAAGAAGGAGGGCCAGCGGGGCGAGCGCGAGGGCGGGGCGCAGCATGGGCCGCCAGAGTATCATTCGGCGCGCCGAGGCGCTCCAACTGCTCGAAATGGTGAGGCTTTCTGGGCTGTGTGCACAGGGGCGCGCGCCGGCCGGGGCTGTGAAAAGACGTTTCCTTCCGGGGCTTTTTGAGGTAAATACGCCCCCTTCTCAGGAGAAACTCGGAACATGTCTAGCGCTAGCCCGCTCGCTCGGGTCAAGGAAGAGTTCGGCGGTAAGGACAAGCTGGTCGACAAGTTGGTCGGCCTCGTCGACGCCGGTGATGAGTCGAAGGATGATCTCCGCAAGCGCCTGCTGGGCGCGGCGAACAGCAAGCTGCTGCGCCTGCACCTCGTCGCGACGAAGGTGAAGGAGCAGGGCGGGCGCGACAAGCTCGCCGCCGCGGCGGCCTCCGCCGCGGGCCACGGCAAGGACAAGGACTACGTCGCCAAGCTCGGCTCGTTCTCGAACGGTCGCCTCGTCGACATGCTCGAGGCAGGCGAGCGCCGCGCCAAGCGCAAGGCGAAGGCCGCTTCGGCCGCGCCGAAGGCCGCCAAGGCTGAGAAGAAGGCCAAGGCGCCCGCCAAGGCCAAGTCCTCCAAGCCCGCGAAGTAACCGCCGGAGGCCGCATGGTCATCGGCGAGGTCGTCGGGCGACTGTGGGCCTCTCGTCAGGCCGGGTCGCTCTCCGGCCAGAAGCTGTTGCTCGTGCGGCCGCTCGACGCGCGCGGCAGCTTCGGTTTGTCCGCGCGCGTGATCGTGGCCGTCGACGCGCTGGACGCCGGGCCGGGAGACCGCGTGCTGGTGGCGCGCGGGTCGCGCGTCCGTGACGTCACCGTCGGCGAGGCCGTCGCCGAGAAGGACGTCGTCGTCGCGATCGTCGACGGCACGACGCCGGAGATCCGCGCATGATCCTGGGGCGGGTCGTCGGCAGCGTCTGGGCGTCGCGGCGCGATCAGCGTCTCGGCGGCGCCAAGCTGCTGGTCGTTCGCCCCTACGGCGAGCACCAGCCCGCCTTGCCGACCGGCCATGTCGTCGCCCTCGACGAGGTCGATGCGGGCGTGGGCGATGACGTCGTCGTCGCGCTCGGGCGGCCCGCGCGCCTGGGACGAGGGCAGGGCGGTCCCCTCGCCGACGACAACCTCCCCGTCGACGCCGCCATCGTCGGCGTCGTCGATCGCGTCGAGCTCGACGCCGCCGCGTCGGCGAGGCCCGGCGCCGCGCCCGGCATCCGGCGGCCGTTGCCCAGCGTCCGCGGGGGAGGCGCCGCGTGATCCGCGGGACGATCATCGGCAACGTGTGGGCGACGCGGCAGGCGCCCGGCCTCACGGGCCGCAAGCTCGTGCTCGTCGCCGAGCGCGACGCCGCCGGGCACGCGAGCGGGCGCGTCGTCGTCGCGATCGACACGCTCGACGCGCGCTCCGGTCAAGACGTCACCGTGGCGTTCGGCTCGGGCGCGCGCAACGTGCTGAAGCCGGGACCGGAGAATCGCGACCTTCTTTGCGACGCCGCCGTCGCCATGATCGTCGAGGGGGCGGGCTGATGTTCCTGGGACGCGTCACGGGCTCGGTGTGGTCGACGGTGAAGTGGCCCGCCGCCAAGGGGCTCAAGCTGCTGCTCGTGCGGCCCTATCGCCTGTCCGATCTGCCGGCGACGCTGGTGGGCGGCGCGGAGAACGCCGGCGCGCCCGCCCCTGCCGATGACCTCGTCGTCTGCGCGGACACTTTGGACGCGGGGCCGGGCGACGACGTGCTGGTCGCATTCGGCCATGCGGCGCGCGTCGCCGTCGCGGGCGCGCTGGGTCCGGGGCAGAAGCCCGACGCGCCTGTCGACGCCGCCGTCGTCGCCGTCGTCGATCGCGTGGAGCTGGATCGCGAGTGAGCGCCGCCGTCGATGCCGGGGACATCGAGCGGTCACTCTTCGTTCTGACCATCGACGACGTGCGCCTCGAGGTGGACGCCGCGCGCGGCGGGCGCGTCACGGCGCTGCGCCTCGGCGAGCGCAACCTGCTCTCCGGCGCCGAGGTCGATCAGATCAACTACGGCTCGACGTTCTGGACCAGTCCACAATCCGACTGGGGCTGGCCGCCGGACGTCGAGATCGACAGCGCCCCGTACGCGGGGGCGTTCGATGGCGAAGCGATCGTGCTGCGCGGCCCCGCGAGCCCGCGCCTCGGCGTCTCCATCGAGAAGCGCATCGAGGCCGACCGGGCGCGGCGCGCGTTCGTGCTCTCGTACCGCGTGCGCAGCCACGCCGCAGCGTCCATCCGCGTCGCGCCCTGGGAGGTGACGCGCGTGCTGCCGAACGGCCTCACGTTCTTCGCGGCGGGCGCGGGCACGTACGCGCCGACGGACCTTCCGGCACACGACATCGGCGGCATCACCTGGGTGCACCACGACGCCAGCGTCATCACGGGCCACCAGAAGCTGTTCGCCGACGCGGGCGAGGGCTGGATCGCGCACGCCGACGCCGAGGCGCTGTTCGTGAAGACCTTCGCGCTGGTGCCGCGCGCCGCGCACGCGCCCGGCGAGGCGCAGGTGGAGATCTACGCGAGCTCGCTGCACCGCTACGTCGAGGTCGAGCAGCAGGGCGCGTGCGAGACGCTCGCGCCGGGTGAGGCGCTCGATTGGCGCGTCGAGTGGCTCGTGCGGAGGCTCCCGGAGGCCGTCGCGCGCGAGACCGGCAGCGCGGCGCTCGTGCGGCTCGCGCGCGCCGTCGCCGCCGGTCAGGAGTGAATCGGATGAGCCCGCCCGGCTCGCTGGTGATCGCGCGCGCGGCCGCCTTCGGCCAGCTCGTGGGCCTCGTGTTGCCCGCGCACGACGAGCCCGCGGCCCTCGATTCGCTCGACGCCGAGCTGCACGACGAGGAGCGCGCCCTGGCCGCGGGGCTGGCGCTGCCGCGGCGGGTGACCTTCGTGGGCGGGCGCGTGGCGCTTCGCCGCGCGCTGCGCGCCGTGGGGTGCGCCGAGGCTCCCATCGCCAGCACGCCGCGCGGCGCGCCGGCGCTCCCCTCGGGTTACGCGGGCTCGATTGCGCACAAGCCGGCGATCGCCGTCGCGCTGGCCGCGGCCGCGTCCGCCGACGTCACGCTGGGCATCGACGTCGAGCCCGAACGCGCGCCGCGCGTCGACATCTCGGGTCGCGTGCTCACGCCCGCCGAGCGCGCGCGCGTGGCCGCGCTCGGCAGCGAGGCGGCGCGCACGCGCGAGCTCCTCGTCGCGTTCGCCGCGAAGGAGGCGATTTACAAAGCGCTCGATCCTTGGCTCGGGCGCTACGTGTCGTTTCAAGAGGTGGAGATCGCGCGCGCCGCCGACGGTGGGCTCGGCGCAATGTTTGCGCGCCGCGCGGGGGAGCCAGCGTTCGCGATCGAGCTCCTCGAGGAAACGCTCGCTGGTCACGTCCTCGTGACCGCGCGCGTGCGCCGTCACGAACCTTGAGCTGGAATTCCGTGAGATGATGTCTTTCTCGACGTGAGGTATCGCTCGATGAAGACGGCCCGGTTCGGAAGTGTCCTCGGTTTGATGGTGGCCCTCTGCTCATGCGGAGGTGGAATGGTGTCGGGCGGGGGCGGCGGTCACTCGGGCGCCACTGCGGGAAGCAGCGGCAACGCGGGCGCAGCGGGCAACTCCGGCAGCTCTGGCAACTCCGGCAGCTCTGGCGGTGCCGGCAGCTCTGGCAACGCTGGCAACGCTGGCTCGACGGGCGCGGCCGGCAACGTCGGCGGCGCGGGCAGCGCGGGCAGCTCTGGCTCGGCGGGCGCAGCCGGTAACGCAGGCTCAGCGGGCACGACGGGCGCGGCCGGCAACGTCGGTGGCGCGGGCGCCGGTTCGACGGGCGCGGCCGGGACCGGCTACACGACCAACCCAGACCGCGTTCCCTGCGGCACGAAGCCGGGCCAGTGCGAATGCCAGCCCACGCTTGCGCAGCGCAAGGCGCCCGCCTTTCCGCCCACGCAGATCACGGCGCCCAAGGGCCTGTTGTTCCGCTTCATGAACAACTGCCCGATGACGTTGTGGCTGAAGTTCACGGGCGCGCCCGGCGGCGTCGTGATGATGCCGTCGAAGTCGACGCAGGAGTTCGACCTGCCCACGCTGCACGGCCGCGTGACCGCGTACAAGAACGCGGCGCCCGGCGCGTCCGGCAGCGTCGAGGCCGAGTTCTTCGAGCTGACGGCCGACCCGAACAAGGCGCTCAACTACAATCTCTCGTTCGTCGACTACATGGGCCTGCCGCTGGAGATCAACGGCAAGGGGACGGACAAGTCGTGCGGGCTCACCGCGTGCTACTCGCCGCTGGCCGACCTGACGAAGGGCTGCCCGTCGCAACTGCTCGACGCCGCGACCGGCCACTGCATCTCCATGTACAACTACTGCAAGAGCGCCGCGCACGCGAAGGAAGCGTTCTGCACCGCGCTGGATCAGTCGGCAGCCGACACGCTCGCGAACGATCCGATGTGCAAGGCCGGCGGCACGCTCGCGCAGGCCGGCTCGGGCGCCGCGATCTTCGGCTGCGCCACCGGCACGTTCTGGAGCGGATCACCCTACTGCTGCGCGAAGGTCAACCGCGGCTCCGCCGGCACGACCAGCAACGACAACACGCAGAACTGCTCGTATTACAAGACGCCGCCCTACAACGTGTACGCCGCCTACTCCCACTCCGTCTGCCCATACCTCTACGCCTTCGCCTACGACGACTGGAACGACCAGAGCGGCTACCACGCCTGCAACGGCGGCACGGGCGCGGACATCACGTACTGCCCCGGCGATCCGTAGCAGCACTTCGTCCGTGACTCGCTCCGCCCAGCGCTCGCTCGCCGGGGAATCACTGCCCAATCAAGTTCGCCCCTTCCGTCTCCGAGCGCCGGTTCGCCGGACACCGCACCTTCGTATCTCCGAACGGCGCCGCCTGGAATCATTGCTCAATCAAGACGGGATCTTGCTTGGAGCGCCGGCGTCCCGACGGTCATTTTGATTGAGCAGTGATCCCTCCCCTCCTCGCGAAGCGGATGTGGGCCGGCGCGGCGCCGCCCGCCCAAGGCCATCCCTTCGTGCTTCTCCGAACGGCGCCGTTCCGGGGGCTGGAATCATTGCTCAATCAAGACGAGACGGCGGAATGTGACGGCGTCGTGACGGTCGTTTTGATTGGGCAGTGATCCCAGCCCTCCCGCCACCCCGCGCAGCGGGCGGATGCGGCGGGCGTGAGGCGACTGAATGGCCGCCTGATTGGGCAGTGATCGGCGCGCGCAACCGCGGTCGGTTCTGGCCGACAACGGCGGCGATGCGACGGCGCGCGGGGGAACAGCTCGAGCTTTCGGGGCGGCGAAATTGGGGCGGGAGGCGGGCGGGGGCGGGGCGAAGGCTCGTGGCGGAGCGGTCAAGCCCGGCGCATCGGCCGCGCCCCCCTCATCAACCTCGCTGGCCGGTGCACGTCACGCTGCGCGCGCGTGCTGCGCTTCCTTCGCTTCGCTCGGCGCGTGTGTTTCCCTTCGTGCAGCGCTCGCTCGCGGCGGCGCACAAGGAGGCGTTTCGTGTGGTGCACTTCTCGGTGCAGAGCGACCACGTTCACCTGATCGTCGAGGGCGACGCGCAGGCAGCGCTCGTCCGCGGCGTGCAAGGGCTCGCCGCGCGCTGCGCGAAGGCGGTCAACCGCGCCGTCCACAGGCGCGGGCCGGTCTGGACCAGCCGCTACCACGCGCACGCCCTGCGGACGCCCACCGAGGCGCGCCGCGGGCTGGTCTATGTCCTCCTGAACTTCCGGAAGCACCTGCGCGCGTCACCGGGCCTCGATCCGCGGAGCTCGGCGGCGTGGTTCGAGGGTTGGCGTGGGTCGATGCCGCCTCCTGCGGCACCGAGCCCCGTGGCGCCGCCCCGGACGTGGCTCGCTGCCGCCGGATGGCGCCGCGCGGGTGGGCCCCTCTCTTGGGACGAGCAGCCGACGGTTACGAGACCGACGGCGCAGGCGCCGCCACCTGCGCCGTCGCGAACGCCTCGCGTGCGTTCACGCGGCGCACGATCGCGGCCAGGAGCGGCGGCAGCGTGAAGGCGAGCACGAGCGAGAGCGTCGAGATCGTGTCGATGCCCGCGAGGCGGCCGTCGGGCGTGTTGTGAAGGAGCTGCGACGAGACGAACGCGCCGATGGCCGACGACATGTGCTGCGACATCGACTGCAAGGACATGTAACCGGCGCGCTCGTGGTGCCGGGGCACGCGCGTCGACAGCGAGCCGACGCTGATGTTCCGCAGCGACATCGCGGCCATGAAGATCGCGAACAGCCCGAACACCGGCAGGTGGAACAGCCGATTGGGCGCGACGAAGCCCAGCACGAGCGCCGCGGCGAAGATGAGCGTGCCGATCGTCGAGACGAACACGGGCCCGCGCTTGTCGACCGCGCGGCCCGCGGCGATGAGCACGAACAGGCTCACGGCGCCGCCCACGGTGTACGCCCAGGACAGGCGCGGTCGCGGGTAGCCGAGGTTCTGCAGCAGGTGCGCGGCGATGTTCGGGATGACCAAGAAGGCCGTCACGAAGACCAGCGAGTTCGTCAGCAACGAGAGGCGCACCGTGGAGTCGCCCCACAGCGCCTTCATGCGCGCGAGCGCCTTGACGGTTCGTCCAGACTCGATGTGCCCCGTGAGCGAAGGCATGCGCCCGAGCGCGAGGAACACGATGACGAGGCCCAGGCCCGCGACGGCCAGGAAGGGCACGCGCCAGCCGAACCACACCGACAGCTGCAGGCCGGCGGGTACGCCGAAGATCGACGCGATCGAGAAGGCGCCCATGACTGTGCTCATGGCGCGCCCGCGCCGCTGCGGCGGCACGACGTCGGCGACGATCGAGAGGGCGATCGAGGTGGCCGGTCCGCCGAACGCGCCGGCGACGACGCGCGCGAGGATCATCGTGCCGAGCCCTTGCGCGATCGCGCCTGCCGCGGTGCCGAGCACGAGCCCGATGATTGACACGGCGAGCGCCTTGCGGCGGTCGAACCTGTCGAGGAACGACGCGCAGATGAACCCCGACAGCGCGGCCGAAGCGGCGTAGCTGCCGCTCACGAGGCCGAGCTTCGCCGTGGGGATCGCGAGGCCGCGCGCGAAGTCCGGCCCGAGCGGCATCACCATCATGAAGTCGAGGATGTTGACGAACTGGACGGCCGCGACGAGCAGCACGATGAACCGCTCGGAAATCTGCTCGGGAATGCGCTCAGAAGGCGCCTTGGTTTCAGTGGTCACGTACAAGCTCCTGAAGGGGTAAACTGTCGGCTTTCCCGCGGAGGTGCTCCATGAGAATCGACGCCGTGGATCCAAATCTCGCCCGCGCGCTCCGGCCGCCGTCGCGGGCGCCGTGGGTGCTGCTGGTCTTGGTGCTGGTGGGCGCGGGGGGCGGCGGCGCGTGGCTGTGGGGCGAGATGGGCAAGGTGAAGGCGGCGGCGGCGGCCACCGAGGTGCGCGCGAAGGCCGCCGAGGCGAAGAGCGCGGAGCTGGCGGCGCTGCCGGAGAAGGTCGAGAAGCTCGAGACCGAGAACGCCGACCTCAAGACCGCCAAGGACGCGCTGGCGCGCGACGTCGAGGTGAAGACGGGCGAGCTCGAGCAGCTGAAGGGGACGGCCGACAAGCTGCAGGCGCAGATGAAGGACGAGATCGCGCGCGGCGACGTCCGCCTCACCGAGAGCGGAGGAAAGCTGCGCGTCGACCTGGTCGACAAGATCCTCTTCGAGTCCGGCGAGGCGTCGATCTCGAAGCGCGGCGAGGGCGTGCTCGCAAAGGTCGGCGCCGTGCTCGCCCAGATCGACGACAAGACGATCCAGGTGTCCGGTCACACCGACAATCTGCCGCTGGGGGACAAGCTCACGGCGCACTTCCCGACGAACTGGGAGCTGTCGGCGGCGCGCGCCGTCAACGTCGTGCGCTTCCTCGCGGAGAAGGCCGGCGTCCCGCCGCAGCGCCTCGTCGCGAGCGGCTACGGCGAGTGGAGCCCCATCGCCAGCAACAAGAGCCCCGCGGGCCGCGCGCGCAACCGGCGCATCGAGATCATCCTCGCGCCCGCGCTGGCGCCCAAGGCGATCGGCCGCGCCAAGCTGGTTGCGGAGGCGAAGGGCAAGGCCCAAGGGGCCGATGCAAAGCCGGACGCGAGGCCGGCGGCCGAGGCCAAAGCGGACAAACCCAAGCTCGCCGAGGCGCACGCGGGGCGTCACAAATCGCGCAAGTGACTCCGGCGGCACGCGCCTATTGATGCTCTAGGCGCGCTTTCGTTCCCGCAGGGCGCGAAATTCTTCGAAGGTCTTGCAGCGCAGGTACGGGTTCGTCTCGAGCTCGTGCCCGATCGTCGAGGTGGGGGTCGCGCCGTAGTCGTGCCCGGGGTAGACGCGCGTCTCCTCGGGCAGCGCCGCGACGCGCTGCAAGCTGCGCCACATCGTGGCCGTGTCGCCGCCCTGGAAGTCGGTGCGCCCGCATCCGCCGACGAACAGCAGATCCCCCGTGACGATGTAGCCGTCGGCGAGGAAGCAGGCGCCGCCCACGGTGTGGCCCGGCGTGTCGAGCACGCGCACGCCGCAGCGGCCGATGGCGACGTCTCGCCCATCGACGGCGTCGACCAGCGCCTTCGCGTCGCGCCGCACGCGCTCCGCCTCGCGCGGGCTGACCACGACGACGGCGCCCGTCTTCGCGACGAGCTCGGCGACGCCTTCGATGTGGTCGTTGTGCGTGTGCGTGATGAGCGCCGTCGTGACGCGCAGGCCGCGCGCCTCCACTTCCTTCAGCAGCCGATCCACCTCCCACGCCGGATCGACGATGGCCGCCTCGCGCGCCTCGGGGCAAAAGAGAATCTCGCAGAAGTTCTGCAGGAGCCCCACCTCGATCTGAACCACCTCGGGCGGGCGCGGGAGCGGCGCCGCGAGCGCCGGGTCGATCGGGGTGGCGCTCATTTTCATTGGCCTCGCACGCTGATCGATGCGGCGCCCACGTTGTCAGCGCTGTCCCAGGCGCGCACGGTGACGTCGTGCGGGCCGGGCGTCAGCGCCGGCAGCTTCACCGAGAAGCTCTCGACGACGTCGTCGCAGATGCCGTCGGCCGGCGCGACCTCGTGCCACTCGTTGCCGTCGACCGCCATCTCGATCTGCGTGATGGGGCTCGCGGCGTCGCGCGCGCGGCCCGAGACGTAGGGGTACTTCGCCTGCAGTCCGGCAACCTCGGGCTTGCGATTGTCGACGAGGATGGGCGGCGAGAGGTACGTCGAGTCGAGCTGACGCTCGCGCGGCTGCGCGCGCTCGTCGCTGGTGACGACGCGGACGACGTACGTGCCGTCGGGCAGGCCCTCGGTGTTCCAGTCGAGCTCGGGCTTCGACAGCGCGTCGGGGCCGCCCAGCGGCCGCCACACGGCGTCGCTCTCCTGACGGAACCACAGGCGGTAGGACAGCTCGTCGCCGTCGGGGTTCTCCACCTTCCAGCGCAGCTTCAGCACGGGCGAGTGCGCGCGCACGACCGCCGCGCCCGGCGCGGGCGCCGCGCCGCCCGAGGCCGAGCCGTCGGTGGTCGCGAACTCGGTCACGCGCGCGCGCTGATTCTGCGGCAGGTAGGCCAGCGACAGATCGCCGAGGCGCGCGTTCTCACCCGCGAGCGTCACGCGGTACTGCACGTAGCGCGCGGGCGGGCTCTGCACCTGACCGGCGCCGCCGTCGAAGCTGCCGCGCGGGTCGCCGAGCCTCTGGAACTGCGACCAGCCCTCGTCGGGCCTCGAGGTGATCCCGCTGCGCGTCTCGATCTGCAGCCCCTTCGTGCCGCGCCAGCGCAGCAGGCCCCACTGCGAGCGCGTCTCGGTGTCGAACACCTTGGACAGGTACGTGGCCTCGCCCGCCGCCGCCGCGGGCCGCGCGCGGTAGACGCCACCCACGTCGCCCGTGCCGACGAGAAAGCCGAGCTCCGCCCCGGAGCGGACCGGAACGATCGTCAGCGCCTGCCGCTCGGGCAGATCGATCGCCAGGCCCGCCGCGCGATCGGGGCGGACCCTGTAGACGCGCCCCTGCGTGCCCGTCGACGCGTAGACGTCGCCGGTCTTGTCGTCGACGGCGAGCGACGTGAAGTAGCCGTCGGGGATCGCGAAGATCTGCTCGAGGCGCCCGTCGCGCTCGAGGCGGTACAGCGCCGCGCGCGACTTGCGCGCGCCCGGACGCGGCAGCGCGCCCGCCGACGAGGGCGGACCGCCCGACGAGAGGACGATCTTCGTGCCCTTGGCGGCCGGCGGCCCGAACGGCAGCGGCGTCGACGTCTTGTCGAAGTCGTTGACGGCGATCGTGATCGCGTCGCCGGAGCGCGCGATGGCGCGCACCTCTTCGGCCTCGAAGTCCTGCACGGCCTCGCCCTTCCCGTCGGTGCTGACGCGGTAGAGGATCGCCTCGTCCGACGTCCCGGCGAGCAGGTGGTTGGCGTCGTCGCGCGTCAGCGACACGATGTGCTTGTCGCGCGAATCCCACAGCGCGCGCGCCTTGCCCTTGCCGTCGACGGCGAAGATCTTGCCGGGGGCGCCCGAGCCGACGTAGGCGGTCGCCGTCTTGTCGTCGTACACGATGGCCCACACGTGCTCGGCCGGCACGCGCGCGAACTCCCTCACGGCGCCTCCGCGCGGATCGACGGCGAAGATGCGCCCGCCCGGCGTCGTGCCCGCGAGCAGCGAGCCGTCGGCGCGCACCGCCAGCGCCGTGACCCACGGCGCGTCCAGCGTCGCCACGAGGCGCGCCTTCTCGCCCGCCTTGCCGCCTCGCGTTTCGACGGCGTAGATCTTCCCGTCGTCGCCGCCGCCGAAGTACGCGACGCTGCCGTCGCGCGAGAGCGCCGAGCACCAGGTGAACGCCGCGGGCGCGTCGACGGCGCTGGCCTTCATGCCGGGGACCACCTCGCCCGTCGGCTGGATCATGCTGCCCGAGGGTTCGCCTTCCTCGAAGTCCTTCGCGGTCGACTGATGAAAGGTTCGCGTGGCCGACGCGCGCGCGGAGCCCGCGGCGGTCAGCGTCGCCAGCGCGGCGGCGACCATGGTGAGGACGGAACGGCGAGCGATCTTCGAAATCATCGTTTGGTCGGGGTCCTTTGAGATCAGCGGTTGTGGCCCAGCACGTCGCTCACGACGGCGATGGTCAATTCTTGGCGGCCCGAGACCAGCCGCTTCGACGGGAAGACGGTGCGCTCGGCGATGCGGTAGGAGTCGGCGCGGCGCGTGAGGTTCGCGGGCCGCAGCGTGTCCATCGCCGCCGCGGGCAGCGTGGGGATCAGGCGCCCGCGCACGGCGGCGCCCTCGTCGGGCGTCTGCACGGTCACGACCAGGTTCGCGGCCGTGTAGAACTTCTTCATGTTCTCGATGTAGGTGCCCAGGTTTTCGGCGGACGCGGCCTCGGGGCGCGCCATCACGCCCGACGCGGCCTCGATGTGCACGGCCTGGCCGGCCGCGGCGTAGGGGATCTTCACCGCCACCGTCTCGACGTACTCGGGCCCGGCGTAGGGCCGCAGCGTCACGCGCACGGGCACGGTGTCGCCCGCGCGCACGGTGTCGGTGGGCGCCGAGATCGCGACGATCTCGGCCACGTCGCGCTTCTGCTCGACGCGCACGTCGATGTCCATGCGCTCGACGGTGACGGGCTCGAACGGGTTGAACATCAGCTCGCCCAGCGCGCGCAGCCCGCGCGAGCCGCCCAGCACGCGGCCCGAGATGCCTTCGCTCGAGAAGATGTGGTCGGTGAGCACCAGCGGCTCGCGCCCCTGGATCGTCAGCTTCCCGTTCACGGTGGCCACGACGTCGGTGACGTCGGGCTCGGCGTCGGTGATCGCGTTGGCGACCACCAGCGACGCCAGCGTGGGCGTGAGGCGGCGGTTGCGCGCCACCTCGGCGTGGAAGGCGCGCGTCTTGCCCTCGGGGCCCGTGACGCGCACGTCGACGGGCATCATGGTCGTGCGGCCGTCGAGGTTGCCGAGGATGCACGATTGCCGGTCCTGAACGAGGACGCCGATCTCGTGCAAGGGCGACGACATCTTGAACGACTGGGCGAGGCTGGGCATGAAGGTGTGGATCTCCGCGTCCACGAGCGGCAGGTACGACTCGCCGATGCCGAACATCGGGTGGCCGAAGGCCAGCACGGTCGCTCCGTCGACGTACGTGACGGTGCCCGTGCCCACCATGCTCATGTCTCCGCGTACGAGCTCGACGCCGATGGCCGAGCCGGGCTCGACGCGGCCCGGCTCCACCTTGCCGGCCCCGAGCGCGCGGCCGCCGCCGCCCTGCGTGGGCACGAGGCCCACGGGGCCGAGCAGCTGCGACATCTCGGCGATGGCGCGCGGGCCGAAGCCCGAAACGGACAGCGGCACGGACGCGCGCACGAGATGTCCTCCGCTCGCGCCCGCGGCGGCCGCCTCGGGCATCTCGCGGCGGTCGTCCGCTGCGGCCGTGGGCAGGCCCAGGCCACGCTCGTCCCCGCCGCCCGCGGCCAGCTCGATGGGCGACTTGCGGCGCGGCCGCTCGCGCTCGGACAGCATCGTCTCGATCGGCGTCACGCCGCCGAGCGGCTCCTTCGCGAAGCTCCACGCATAGGCGATCGCGCCCACGAGCTTGCCCTCGATGTACACAGGGCTTCCGCTCATGCCGGCGACGATGCCGGAGTGCTCGACGCGCGGGTCCTCGGCGCGGATCAGGATGACGTCCTGCTTGGGCAGGAACTGCCGCAGGATCGCGACGACGCGCACCTTGAAAGGCTCGGGCTTCGTGCCGTGGAACACGGTGAGCGCCTCGCCCACCATGCCCGGCCGCACGTCGGCCAACTTCATCAAAGGAGGCGGCGGCCCCCCGGCGACGATGGCGCGCTTTGCGCCCGCCGGCAACGTCAGCGGCGGCGGCCCGGCGGCGTGTACTGACCAGCTCGCCAGTGAAAGGATCCCTCCAATCAACAACCCCAGGGACCGAATCGAGCTTCGCTGCACGGAACAATGAGGGTAGGGGGCACATTGCATGGTGTCAACCGACGGGGGCTCTACTGACCCGCGAATTCAGCGGAAAACCTCACATTTCGTGCCTCGCAGCCGGCGGGACGGGCGGGGCGGCCTTGACACCGCGGCACCAGGTCCGGATCATCTGCGCGCATGAATTCCGCCTCTCGCTCGCGCGCCCCGTTCTCGTTGGCGGCGCTGGGTCTTGGGTTCGCCCTTGCGTTGGCGCTCGGCGCGGCGGCCGTGGGCTGCGGCCCCAAAGAGAAGTTCTGCACGGACACGGATGACGGCGTTTGCACCAAGCCGGTGGATGCAGGTCCGCAATCTGACGCGGTCGACGCGCCCGAAATGGACATGGGCAGCGTCTACATCGGCAACGACGCCGGCAGCGACGGCGGCAACGCCAACTAGGTGACCGGCGCGGCTCGCGCGGCGCGCGCGGGCCCGGTAAAATAGGGGCGGTGAAACGCTTCAAGGCCGTCGTCATCGGGGGTACAGGCTACGGAGGCGCCGAGATGATCCGGCGCCTGCTCATCCACCCGGAGGTCGAGCTGACCCGGGTGATCGCGGTGGATCACGTGGGTGAGCCGCTGGGCGCGGTGCACCCGCCGCTGACGGGCCGCACGCCGCTGCGCTTCGAGAACGTGCCGCCGGCCGAGGCCGCCGCGGGCGCGGACGTGGCGCTCTTGGGGCTGCCCCACAAGGTCAGCGCGCAGCACGCGCCGGCGATCCTGAAGACGGGCGCGCGCGTGGTCGACATGTCGGGGGACTTTCGGCTGTCGGACGCGGCGGCGTACGCGAAGTACTACGGCGGCGCGCACCCCCACGCCGAGCTGCTGGGCACGTTCGTCTACGGGCTGCCCGAGTTGAACCGCGCGCGCATCATCGAGGCGCGCGCCGTGGCCTCGCCCGGTTGCTTCGCGACGACGATCGAGCTCGGCCTGCTGCCGCTCGCGCGCGCGGGGAAGCTCACGGGCACGGTGCACGTCGTGGGCATGACGGGCTCGTCGGGCAGCGGCATCGCGCCCTCGGCGGGCACGCACCACCCGGTGCGCGCGGTGAACCTGAAGACGTACAAGGTGCTCGAGCACCAGCACACGCCCGAGATCACGGAGACGCTCGCCGCGGCGGGCGCGCGCGGTTGGGAGCTGCGCTTCGTTCCCGTGTCGGCGCCGCTGTCGCGCGGAATTCTGGTCACGTCGTTCGTCGAGCTGCCCGCCAGCGAGACGGTGGAGTCGGTGAGCGCGCTCTACGCGGACGCCTACGAGAAGGAGCCGTTCGTGCGCTTCGTGCGCGACCGGCTGCCCGAGGTCGCGGCGGTCGCGGGCGCGAACACGGCCGAGGTGGGCTTTACGCTGGGCGACGTCGACCCGGCCACGGGCAAGCGGACGCTGGCGGTGGTCAGCGCGCTCGACAACCTGATCAAGGGCGGCGCGGGCCAGGCGATCCAGAACATGAACCTGATGCTGGGGCTCGATGAGCGGTTGTCGCTGGAAGATCCCGGGCCGTGGCCGTGAGTCGAGTCGTCATAAAGCTGGGCGGCGACGTGCTCGGCGGTGCGGCGCTGGCGGCGGTCGCGGGTGAGCTGGCGAAGGCGCGCGCCGCGGACGCGGGTCGCCGCGTCGCGATCGTCCACGGCGGCGGGCCGCAGGCGACGGAGCTCTCGAAGCGGCTGGGGCTCGAGCCGAAGATCGTCGGCGGACGACGCGTGACCGACGAGGCCACGCTCGACGTCATGAAGATGGTCGTCGCCGGCAAGCTCAACGTCGACCTGTGCGCGGCGCTGCGCGCGGCCGGTGTGCCTGCGCTCGGATTGAGCGGCACCAGCGGTTTGATCCGCGCGAAGAAGCGCCCTCCGCGCGTCGTCTCGGGGGGCGGCCCCCACCCGGTGGACTTCGGCTTCGTCGGTGACGTCGAGGGCTTCGACGTCGCGCTGCTCGAGACGCTGGAGGCGAGCGGCTACGTGCCGGTCATCGCGTGCCTGGGCGCCGGTCCGGACGGCGCGCTCAACATCAACGCCGACGTCGTCGCGAGCCAGCTCGCCGCCGCCGTGAAGGCCGACGCGCTGGTCGCGTGCACGGCCGTGGGCGGCGTCCGCAGGAACAAGGACGACGCGGCGTCTCGTTTGGCCAAGCTCACCGTCGCCGAAGCGAAAGCCGCGATCGCCGACGGCACCGTCCAAGGCGGAATGATCCCGAAGCTCGAAGAAGCGTTCGCGCCGCTCGAGGCCGGCGTCGCGGCGGTTCACATCGTCGGTCCGGGTGAGATCGCCGAGTCGCTCGCGAAGCCGGGCAGCGTGGGGACGTTGCTGGTCGGTTAGCTAGGGTAGGTTAGTAGTCAAACCTAACGGTCGCGATCCTCGTCACAGTTTCCCGCGGCCCTGGCCGCGGCCCTTATCGCGTTATCCAGCGAGACGCGCCGTCGCAAACTCGCGAGATCGCTCGCGAGTGGTTGCGGAAGGCGTCCACGACATCGCTATGGCGAAGGGTTATCCAACTGTGGAGAATACGAGTTGGACGGACAGCGCCAGATCCTACTTGTTTCGACGGGAGGTTTTCGCCGGCTCGTCAGGCTTCGAGCCCGGACCTTCGCCCAGGCGCCTCAGAAGGTTTCTCCGCCGAGTAAAGACGACGTCGATCGCCTCGGCGACCCGTTCCTCGCGATTCTTCTCCTCGACAGGGCGGACGACGAGTGTACGGTCGACCAGCGAGATATCGACCTCGTCGCCGACAGCAATGCCCATCAGGCCCAGCACGTCCTGAGACAGCACTAGGGCTGCGGACTTGCCGGAGGTGGTAATCCGTCGCTTCATGGGGCCAGTTCGTACATAGTACGGACCTGGATCGCTGTCAAGGTTGCGAGGCGGATTCCTTCTTGTGAGTCCTTGACGACTTGTGATGCGATCTTGTAATTAAGGACTCATGGCGACAGAGAAGCCGGCTCGTCACGGTGATCTTCAAACCGCTCTGCCCTATCGGTTCCACTCAGAGGACCTGCTAACTGGCGTTGAAACGCTGCGGGTCCATGGAGCCGACAGTCGCGCGCTTGAGGCGGCCCTGCGAAGCAAGGCCGCATATGTGAAAGCCGGCATGGATCTTTTGGGTCTCATTGAAGCCGGTACCCTGGAACTGAGCGCGCTTGGGTGCGATTTGGCGTACGGCCGGCAAGATGGAAGTCACCAGCGAGCCTTCCTCAGAGTCCTGCTCGCGTTCGAGCCGTTCCGGAGCGCTCTTACTCACTTCGTCGCCTCTCGGGTTGATGTTTCCGATGTCGACAACATCGCAGCGTTTTGGGGGCGTCATCGGACAGGTGTCTCGGACAAGAATCGCTCTGAGGGAGCTCTGGTGTTCAGTCACATTTGCCAGGCTGCCGGCGTGGCGAAGTTGGTGGTCGGGCGCAGCGGTGAGAAGAGCCGGCTTCAGTGGGAACCGAATGCTGCGACTCAGATTGAGAACCTCAATGGTGGTTCGCCAGCCCCGAAGGCCAGTGAGCCGCCGCCGATCGCCGAAGCGCCCACCGCCAAATTTTCGAGTGGCGTGGCGACGCGTCCCGTTGCCCCCCTTCCCGACTCCGAGTCGTTCCGGCGTGTCACGAGGCAAGGCAGCATCGGCCGTTTGGAACTGCCCACCTCCGTCGACCAAGAAGACCTCCGCGCACTTCAGGCTCAGATCGAAGCAATCTTTGCTTTCGTGCGTGCGCGACTGGGCGTGCTGTCCCTGACTTCTACAAGTAGAGGACCGAGTGAGCCGTCATGATTTTTCTCACCAAGACCGACATCCTTGAGATCCATCGTCGAGCAATCGACGAGTTTGGCGGTGCGCATGGTGTCCTCAACGCGGGCGCACTCGAATCCGCGCTGGTATCCGCCGAGAACCGGCAATGGTACGACGCCGCTGATCTCGTCGGATGCGCAGCTTCATACGCATTTCATCTCACACGGGCACACGCATTCATAGACGGCAACAAACGCGTGGCTGCGGCCGCCACGGAGGTGTTCCTTCTGGTAAACGATGCAGAATTCGAGGCATCGGAGGACGATCTCTACGAATTCTTCATGGGCATCGCCTCGGGTGAGATCTCGCGGGACGCGACCGAGCTATGGCTGAGGGCTCGTATCCTGACAAAGGGTCGAAGGTGAACCCCTCGATCGGTCCCCGGGCGGCGGATCCGCGGAGGGCCGTCCAACAGGGTGTTGCAGCGGACGGCGCTTCGCGCCGCCGCTGAACACCAGGACGTTGATATGGAACGACCCCGCAACTTCAGGCCGACGTTCGAGCGGTGGATGTCGTGATTCTTCCTTTCGGCTCTTGGTTGATGAACCTGGAAATGACGAGCCGGGCGAGCT
>DASZUD010000347.1:0-6245 GCA_035548155.1 Polyangia bacterium | reverse complement strand
TGGCGGCGAGGCGAATCAGCTCCGCCTCGGCGACGTCGCCGAACGGCACCGCCGCGACCAGCTCGGGCCGTCCCTCGGTCAGCGTGCCCGTCTTGTCGACGACCAGCGTGTCCACCTTGCCCAGGATCTCGATGGCCTCGGCGTTGCGGAAGAGCACGCCCATGGTCGCGCCCTTGCCCGAGGCCACCATGATCGACATGGGCGTCGCCAGCCCCAGGGCGCACGGGCACGCGATGATCAGCACGGCGACGGCGTTCACCAGCGCGTGCGCGAGGCGCGGCTCGGGCCCAGCCGCGGCCCAGGTCGCGAACGTCGCCACGGCGACGACCACGACGGCGGGAACGAACCACGCCGCGGCGACGTCGGCGAGGCGCTGGATGGGCGCGCGGCTGCGCTGCGCCTCGCTCACGAGATCGACGATGCGCGCGAGCATGGTCTCGTGGCCCACGCGCTCGGCGCGCATGACGAACGCGCCCGCGCCGTTGATCGTCGCGCCCACGACCTTGTCGCCGGGCTGCTTGGCCACGGGCATCGGCTCGCCCGTGAGCATCGACTCGTCGACGGCGCTCGCGCCTTCGAGCACGACGCCGTCGACGGGCACCGTCTCTCCCGGGCGCACGCGGAGCCGGTCGCCGGCGTGCACGGCGGCGAGATCGACGTCCTCGTCGTCTGCACCGGCGCGCAGGCGCCGCGCCTGCCTGGGCGCGAGATCCAAGAGCGCGCGCAGCGCGGCCCCCGTGCGCGCGCGGGCGCGCAGCTCCAGCACCTGGCCCAGCAGCACCAGCGTGACGATGCCCGCGGCCGCCTCGAAGTAGAGGGGCACGCGGCCCATCTCGTCGCGGAACGAAGGCGGGAAGCTCCCGGGCAAGGTCACGGCGACGACGCTGTCCACGTACGCGACGCCCGTGCCGATCCCGATGAGCGTGAACATGTTGAGGTGCCGGCCGGCGATCGACCGCGCCATCCGCTGGAAGAATGGCCACCCGCTCCACAGCACGACGGGCGTCGCCAGCGAAAGCTCGAGCCACGGCAGCGCGCGCGCGTGAGCGATCGCTGCCCCCAAAGACGCGGGCAGCAGGTGCGCCATTGCGATCACCATGAGCGGCACGGTGAGGGCGGCGCTGACGATCAGCCTCCGCGTCATGTCGCGCAGCTCGGGGTTGTCTCTCGGCGCGCCGACGAGGGACCGCGGCTCCAGCGCCATGCCGCACAGCGGGCAGCTCCCCGGCGTGTCGCGGACGATCTCCGGGTGCATGGGGCACGTCCACGTCGTGCCCGCCGCGGCGGGGGCTTCGGCGCGAGGCTCCAGGAACGTTCGCGGGCTCGCGATGAACCGCTCGCGGCACCGCTCGCAACAGAAGACGTAGTCCTTCCCTTCGTACGTCGTTCGCAAGGGCGCGTCCGCGGGCACCAGCATCCCGCAGACCAAATCCTTCTCCTGCCCGACGGTCGCGAGCTTCAGCCGGCGGAGCGGGCGCGGGCCGGGCGGGGCAGGGGGATGGTCCATGAAAGGGGTTTCTATCGCGGGCGATGTGCCGTAAAGAAGTGTGGCACCGAAACCCCTTGGGAGGTCGACATGTCCCTCGTCCGCCGCGCAGCCCTGCTCACGATGCTCGTTGCGTTCGTCTCCGCCGCTGCGGTCTTTTGTACGGCCGCGCAGGCCGCCGCGCCCGCCGCCCCCGCCAAGACCACGGGCAAGGGCACGAAGACCGCGTCGGGCCTGCAGTACTGGGATCTGAAGAAGGGCACCGGCGCCGTCGCGAAGGCGGGCCAGACGGTGAAGGTCCACTACACGGGCTGGCTCACCGACGGCAAGAAGTTCGACAGCTCGCTGGATCGCAACGAGCCCTTCGAGTTCAAGCTGGGCGCGGGCATGGTGATCCGCGGCTGGGACGAGGGTGTCGCCGGCATGAAGGTGGGCGGCAAGCGCCAGCTGCGCATCCCTCCGGACCTCGGCTACGGCGCCGCCGGCGCGGGCCCCATCCCGCCGAACTCGACGCTCGTGTTCGACGTCGAGCTCCTCGGCGTCAACTGACCCCCTTCCTTCGGGGCGCACGCCCGTGGCCGAGCAGGTCCACACGTTCTACGCGATCGCCTTCGTCGAGAACTTCTCGCTGAAGGAGCTCGCGGCGCGCTATCCCGAGGCGAAGCGCACGCACCACCAGCTCTGGTTCCCCGCCGCCGCCGGCGGCATGGTGTACATGTTCCCGTCGGGCACGGTCGTCTTCCACGACGTCGGCCAGGCGGGACGCGAGACCGAGGTGGCGCGCCTGCGCCGCGCGCTGCCCAGGCTGTCCGACGCGCAGGTCGTCACCGAGGAGTTCTCGGTGCGCGAGGCGCCCGTCGCGCGGCCCGACCTCGAGGGCGGCGTGCTCGTGCTGGACACGCTGTCGTTCGAGCGCGCCGGCGTGGTGGCGCTCACGATCGCGCAGAGCGCGGCGATGGAGTATTACGAGCGCATCGTCGACCAGATGTTCACCGAGACGGATCGCCTGGTCGATCATCTCGAGAAGGTGGGCACGATGCCCATGTTCACGCGCAAGCTGCACAAGTTCATCGGCGCCGCGATCGGCACGCGCAGCGAGGTGCTTTCGGTGTTGCACCTCTTCGACAAGCCCGACGCCGCGTGGGAGGACCCGGGCGCCGAGAAGATCTACGAGGAGCTGCGCGCCGAGTTCGACCTCGTCGACCGGCACCAGGCGCTCGAGTTGAAGCTGCGCAGCGTTCAGGACGCCCTCGAGCTCGTGACCGACATCGCGCGCGACAAGCGCCTCGTCACGCTCGAGGTCTCGATCGTCGTCCTGATCTTGTTCGAGATCCTCATCAGCCTGCTCCGGCGCTAAGAGCCGCAGGCGGCCGCGCGCCCGAGCAGGAGCGCCTTTTCCCGCTCGTTGCGCGTGAGCGCGGCGGCGCGCTCGAACTCGACGCGGGCCTCGGCGTGCCGGCCGAGCTTCGCGAGCAGATCGCCGCGCACGCTGGGCAAGAGGTGGTAGCCGGCGAGGGCGCGCCCCTCGACGAGCGCTTCGACGAGCGCGAGCCCGGCGCCCGGCCCGTCGGCCATCGACACGGCCACGGCGCGGTTGAGCGCGACGATCGGCGAGGGCGTCACTTGCAACAGCAGGTCGTAGAGATCGGCGATGCGTCGCCAGTCGGTTTCGGCGGCGGTCGCGGCACGCGCGTGGCAGGCGGCGATCGCGGCCTGCAGCACGTACGGGCCGGGCGGGCCGCCCAGCGCCGTCGCGCGCGCCAGCGCCGCGAGCCCGCGCTGGATCAGCAGCCTGTCCCACAGCGCGCGGTTCTGCTCGAGCAGCAGGATGGGCTCGCCGCCGGGGCCCGTGCGCGCCGCCGTGCGCGAGGCCTGGATCTCCATCAGCGCCACGAGCCCGTGCACCTCGGCCTCGCCCGGCGTCAGCCCCGCCAGCACGCGCCCGAGCCGAAGCGCGTCCTCGCACAGCGCCGGGCGCATCCAGTCATCGCCCGCCGTCGCCGAGTAGCCCTCGTTGAAGATCAGGTACACGACCTCGAGCACCGACGTCAGCCGCGCGCCCAGCTCGGCCCCACGCGGCACCTCGAACGGCAGCTTGGCCTCGGCCAGCGTGCGCTTCGCCCGCACGATCCGCTGGGCGATCGTGGGCTCCGGAACCAGAAAGGCGCGCGCGATCTCGTCGGTGGTCAAGCCCCCGAGCAGCCGCAACGTCAGCGCGACGCGCGCCTCCGTCGACAGCACCGGGTGGCACGCCGTGAATACGAGACGGAGCATGTCGTCTCCGATGTGATCGTCCAAGGCCGCCTCCACCGCCTGCTCCAGCTCCTTGCCGAAGCCTTCCTCTCGTGCGGTCGCGTCGCGCCCCAGCTCCTCGTGCTTGCGCGCCGCCATCTTCTTTTGGCGCACCTGGTCCAGCGCGCGGTTCTTCGCCGCCGTCATCAGCCAGGCGCCGGGGTTGTCGGGCACGCCCGTCTCGGGCCACCGCTCGAGCGCCGTCACCAGCGCGTCCTGCGCCAGCTCCTCGGCCAGCCCCACGTCGCGCGTGAGGCGCAGCAGCCCCGCGATGAGCTTCGGCGCTTCCATGCGCCATACGGCGTCGATGGTTCGGCGGGTCGCGTCTTCGGCGGTCACCCGCTCATCAGACCACGGCCTCTGCGGCGCGCAAGCGTCGCGGCCCCTCAAACACGGGGCGCGCGCGCCGCCGCTCATCCCTCACGAACGGGCTTGCTTCTCGATGAGCTCCACCGTGGCGCGCACGTTCGCGTCGTTCCGCACCTCGGAGGGGAAGTCCGTCATCTCGAAGATCTGCCGCAGCTCGACCTTGCGCGCGCCCCGCGACGGCACGCGCTTGGCCCACTCGATCGCCTCTTCGCGCGACTTCGCTTGGAGGAGCCAGTAGCCGCCCAGGATCCCCGTCGCTTCACTGAACGGGCCGTCGGTCACGACGGGCTTGCCCTGCGCGTTCCACGTGATGCGCACGCCCTTCGCCGAGGGGTGCAGGCCGTCCAGCGACAGCAGCACGCCCGCCTTCGCGAGCTCCTCGTTGTACTTCATCATCTCCTGAACCAGCGCCGGCTCCGGCATCACGCCCTGCTCGGCCTGCTCGCTCGGGTACATCAGCATCATGAATCGCATCGTCGCTCTCCTGGCGTTGGGGGTCGTTCCAGCCTTCCGAGAGAACGACGAACGACCCGCGCCGGAATCGACACCAGGCGCTGATCTTTGTGCGTTGCGTGCGCGCGAGCCCGCGGCAAGTGTTCGGAATCAGGGATAGAGTTTCCACATGTCTCTCGACGTCGCGTCCGAGCCCAATCCCGTCACCACCGTCCTCGAGCCGCGCGAACGCGACCTCGGCGACGGGTTCTTCGTGCGGCGCGTGCTGCCCGCGCGAGCCCAGCGCGCCGTCGGCCCCTTCATCTTCTTCGATCACTTCGGTCCCACGACGATGCCGCCGGGGCGAGGCCTCGACGTCCGCCCGCACCCTCACGTGAACCTCGCGACTGTCACGTACCTCTTCGACGGCGAGATCGACCACCGCGACAACCTGGGCTCGTTCCAGACGATCCGGCCCGGCGAGATCAACTGGATGACGGCGGGCCGGGGCATCGTGCACTCGGAGCGGACCCCCGCGGCGGCGCGCGCCCGCGGCGCGATCGTCCACGGCCTGCAGCTGTGGGTGGGCCTGCCGCGCGAGCACGAGGAGACGGAGCCCGCCTTCCACAACTATGCCGCGGAGGTGCTGCCCGTCGTGAAGGAACCGGGCGCGACGGTGCGCGTGCTCGCGGGCGAGGCGTTTGGTGCCCGCTCGCCCGTGCACACGCTCTCGCGCGTCGTGTACCTCGACGTGGCGCTCGACGCCGGCGCGACGATCACGCTGCCCGCCGCGCTGGGCGATCGCGGCGTGTACGTGATCTCGGGCGACGTATCGTGCGGGGGCGCGGCGTTCTCGTCCGCGCGAATGGTGGTGCTCACTCCCGGCGTCGACGTCCGCGTCGGCGCCGAGAGCGGGCGGCGCGCTTCGTCGTCGTCGGGGGCGAGCCGTTCCCCGAGCCGCGCCACCTGTGGTGGAACTTCGCCTCCAGCTCGGAGGCGCGCATCGAGGCCGCCAAGCGCGACTGGATCGAGCGGCGGGGGGACCCTAGGGGCCCCTTCCCCCTCGTCCCGGGCGACGAAGACGAGTTCATCCCGATCGCCGAGTGACCGTCATGAAACGACCGTGACGGGCTGCGGCGCGCACTTTTCACGACCGAATCCCGGCCGTCGGTCTAATATCGCCCCGCCCATATCGCAGTCCCACGCGTTTTCCGCCCGAGGAGCTTACCGTGCGTCACTCACTCCCCCTGATCGCCGTGCTCGCCTCCACCGCTTGCGTGGCCGCCTGCGCCGGTGTCGACGAATCCGCGACCGACGTCGAGTCATCGAGCGCAGCGCTCTGCACGCCGACGCAGCTCAAGCCGACGACGGCCGTCGCCTCGCCGAGCCCGAAGCAGGCCGCGAAGAACGCCTTCGACGGCAACACCGGCACCCGCTGGGAGAGCGCGTACTCGGATCCCCAGTGGATCTACTTCGACCTCGGCGCCGTCAAGACGATCACCGAGGTGAAGATCGACTGGCAGCACGCCGCCGCGAAGGACTACCGCATCGACGTGTCGAACGACGCGGTCAACTGGAGCGCCCCCGTGATCACGAAGACGGGCGGGGCTGCCGTCGACCACCGCATCGACGACCTCACGGGCTTCTCGGTCAATGCCCGCTACGT
>DASZUD010000346.1:0-4355 GCA_035548155.1 Polyangia bacterium | reverse complement strand
ATGGCGGACATCACCGCCGAGGCCGTCGCCGCGTGCCGCACGCGCGACGGCCTGATCCGCCTGCGCGTGCACCCCGACGATCTGCCCGCCGTCGCGGCCGCTCGAGGGCAGCTCGCCGAGCGGCTTGGCGGCGAGGGCACGCTGGAGGTCGAGCCCGACGCCACGCTCGAGCGCTTCGGCTGCGTCGTCGAGACCCCCGTGGGCCGGGTCGACGCGCGGCTCACGACGCAGCTCGAGGCGCTGCGCGCGGCGCTGTCAGCGCCGGCGGAGGTCGCCCGTGGCTGACGCCGACGTCCTCGATGTGGGCCGCATGCTCTCCCGGCTCGAGCGCGCGGCGCCCCGGCGCGAGGCGGGTCGCGTCGTCGAGGTGACCGGCCTCGTCGTGCGCGCCACCGTGCCCGGCATCCGCGTCGGCGATCTGTGCTGGATCGAGCCGCCGGGCGGCGACGCGCATGCAACGCGGGTGGATGCCTTCGGCACGACGGCGGGACGGACGGCCCTCTCTGCCTCGCCCGGCGCGCTCGTAGAGGCCGAGGTCGTCGGCTTCCGCGGTGCCGAGGCCGTGCTCATGCCGCTCGGCGACCTCACGGGCATCGGCCCCGACTCGACCGTCACGACGACGGGCCGCCCGCTGAGCATCGGCGTGGCGCCCGGGCTGCTGGGGCGCGTGCTCGACGGCCTGGGCCGGCCGGCCGATGGCGGCGGGCCGATCCCGGGGGCCGAGCCGTGGGCCGTGGATCGGGCCGCCCCCGACCCGCTGCGCCGCGCGCCCGTGACGCGGCCGCTGCCGCTGGGCGTGCGCGCGCTCGACGCGCTCCTCACGGCGGGCGAGGGGCAGCGCCTGGGCCTCTTCGCCGGCTCGGGCGTGGGCAAGTCGACGCTGCTCGGGCAGATCGCGCGCCAGACCGAGGCCGACGTCAACGTCATCGCGCTCGTCGGCGAGCGCGGCCGCGAGGTGGGCGAGTTCCTCGACGCCTCTTTGGGGCCCGAGGGCCGCGCGCGCTCGGTGGTCGTGTGCGCCACCAGCGACGCGCCCAGCCTGGTGCGCCTGCGCTCGGCGTTCGTCGCGACGGCGATCGCCGAGTGGTTCCGCAATCAGGGCCGCCGCGTTCTCTTCATGCTCGACTCGCTGACGCGCGTCGCGCGCGCGCAGCGCGAGGTGGGCCTGGCGGCCGGCGAGCCGCCCGCGCGCCAGGGGTATCCGCCCAGCGTGTTCGCGCTGCTGCCGCGCCTGCTCGAGCGCACGGGCATGGGCGCGAAGGGCTCGATCACGGCGCTCTACACCGTGCTGGTCGCGGGCGGCGACATGGAAGAGCCGATCGCCGACGAGGTGCGCGGCATCCTCGACGGGCACGTCGTGCTGTCGCGCGAGCTCGCGTCGCGCGGCCACTTCCCCGCCGTCGACGTGCTGGCGTCGCTGTCCCGCCTGATGGCCACGGTGGCCGAGCCGCCCCACCGCGCGGCCGCCACGCGCCTGCGGGAATGGCTGGCGGCGTACGAACGCCACCGCGACCTCATCGCGCTGGGCGCCTACCAACGCGGCGCCGACCCGGCCACCGACGCCGCGCTCGGGCGCTGGGGCGCCATCACGTCCTTCCTCCGCCAGAGCACCGACGAGGCGGCACCCTTCGCCGAAACTCGTCGCCGCTTGTACGATCTCGCCCGCGACCCTAAGGAGTCATCCGCATGAGCGACTGTCTGTTTTGCAAGATCCGCGACGGCGAGATCCCCGCCGCCGTGACCCACCGCGACGACGAGGTGATCGCCTTCAAGGACATCACGCCCAAGGCGCCCTTCCATCAGCTGGTGATCCCCACGCGCCACATCGCGCGACTCGCGGAGGCCGACGGCGATGACGCTGCGCTTCTGGGAAAGCTCATGCTGACCGCGGCCAAGCTGGCGCGCGACGCCGGCTACGGCGACTCGGGCTTCCGCGTCGTCATGAACAGCGGACCCCAGGCGGGCCAAACGGTGTTCCACGTGCACCTGCACGTCCTGGCCGGCCGCTTCCTCGAATGGCCGCCGGGCTGACGGAATCCGGGCGTGGCCGTCGTCTCCCTCGTAGATGTAGGGCGCGGTGAGGGGACCTCGCCGCGCCGGCGCAGCAATTAGGTCCTTCGCCAATTTGTCGACATTATAGGTTCATCCCATGCGTCATACGTGTGCTCGGGTAGCTTCATTCGCCCTCTTGACGATGATCGTCCTCGCGGGCTCCGTCGCACGCGCCAGCACGACCGAGCCTGACGGCACCGTCGTCCCGACCAACGCGTCGGTGGGGTCGGAGACGCAGCTTTCGACGCTGTTCAGCGACCGCAGCGAGGCGCTCGACTCGAAGCTCGACGCGCTCATCGTGCCCGTGGTGTTCTCGCCCACGTGCGGCTTCACGGGCACGCTGGTGCTCTCGCAGGCCGGCTGCCACAGCGCGCTCGGCTGGTACAACGTCGATCCGAACCGCACGACGCCGCCCGATCCTGCCGACATCTTCGAGCTCGTCCCGCGGAACGCGGCGCTCAACACGCAGTTCTCCGGCGGCGACATCCAGAACGACGCGCGTTACGCGGGCGGCCTCATCGGCTTCGCGATCTGGGACACGTCGAATTGCACGCAGTACCACTACTCGGAGTCGAAGTGGAACCCGACGTACCAGACGGGCGAGCACTGGGTCGAGGCGCTCGTCTATCAGTCGACGGTGACGCCGAACGCGTACTACCTGGCGTTCGAGGACGGGGCGTCCTCGCCGACGTCTTTCTCGAACGACGGCGACTTCAACGACAAGGTGTTCTTCATCACGGGCATCACGTGTGAGGGCGGGGGCGACGCCTGCGACACGGGGAAGAAGGGCGTCTGCGCCGCCGGCATCAAGCAGTGCCACAGCGGGTCGCTGACGTGCGTGCAGACCACGCAGCCGAGCGCCGAGACGTGCGACGGCCTCGACAACGACTGCGACGGCACCGTCGACAACGGCTCGAACCTCTGCGCGGCCGGCAAGGTCTGTGATCGCGGCGCGTGTGTAGACCGCTGCGTCGAGCAGGGGTGCCCGGTCGGCCAGGCGTGCAACGGCAACGGCATCTGCAGCGAGCCGGCGTGCGACAACGTCACGTGCCCCAGCGGTCAGCGCTGCGTGGGCGGTACGTGCATCGCGCCGTGCGCGGGCGTCGTTTGTCCTCACTCGCAGGTGTGCCGCGCGGGCCGCTGCGTCGACCCGTGCTCGGGCGTCACGTGCGACAGCAACATGGTGTGCGTCGACGGCGTCTGCAAGCTGGCTTGCACGTGCCAGCGCTGCGCGTCCGGCCTCTCGTGCCAGCCCGACGATCGCTGCATGGCGGACGACTGCGTCGGCGTCACGTGCCCGGCCGGCCAGTACTGCAGCGGCGGGACGTGCCATGACTCGTGCGCGGGCGCGACGTGCCCGGCGGGGCAGCTGTGCCAGGGCGGCAGCTGCGTCGATCCGTGCATCGGCGTGACGTGCGGCGCTGGGCAGAAGTGCGCGGGCGGCTCGTGCGTGCCGCTGTGCACGGGCGTGACGTGCGCTTCGGGTCAGGTCTGTCAGGCTGGCTCGTGCGTCGACGCGTGCAGCGTCGTCACGTGCAACGCCGGCTTCGCGTGCCGCCAGGGCAACTGCTTCGATCCGTGCGCGAGCATGGCGTGCCCGTCGGGGCAGACGTGCCTCCGCGGCGCGTGCGTCGACGCGTGCCAGGGCGTCTCGTGCGGCGGGGGCCTGCGCTGCAATTCGGGGTCGTGCATCGACGAATGCACGGGCGTCACGTGCGGAACGGGCACGAAGTGCGTCGCCGGCGCGTGCGTCGACGCGTGCACGGGCGTGACGTGCGCCGCGGGCAAGAAGTGCGTCGGCGGCTCGTGCGTCGACGCCTGCCTGAACATGACCTGCCCGGGCATCTTCGTGTGCTCGACCGGCACGTGCGTCGATCCGTGTTCGCTGATCACGTGCCCGACGGATCTGGTCTGCTCGTTCGGCGCCTGCATCGATCCCTGCGACAACGTCGTCTGCAACAACGGCCAGTCCTGCATCAAAGGCGTCTGCGTGTCCCCCTCGACGGGCGCGGGCGGCGCCGGCGGCAACGGTGGCAACGGTGGCTCGACCGGTGGCGGTGGCGCCGGCGGAACGACGGGCACTGGCTCGGGCGGCACGACGGGGACCGGCTCGGGCGGGACGACGGGCACTGGCTCGGGCGGCACGACGGGGACTGGCGCTGGTGGCACGACGGGGACGGGCTCGGGCGGGACGACGGGCACCGGTGCGGGCGGGACGACGGGGACTGGCGCTGGTGGCACGACGGGCACCGGTGCGGGCGGGACGACGGGCACCGGTGCGGGCGGGACGACGGGCACCGGTG
>DASZUD010000345.1:0-16591 GCA_035548155.1 Polyangia bacterium | reverse complement strand
CGACAACACGACCATCAGCGCGAAGCCCGTCAACGGCACCACGACCACGACCTCGCGCCAGGTGGCTTTCTCGCTGGGCGGCAACGTCATCACCGGCTTTGTCTTGAGCGGCGGCGGTTTCGTCTACTTCGGCGAGGGCGGCGACTTCCAGGGCGGCCCGACGGCGAACACGATCCAGATCGCGCTCGCCAAGTTCAGCGAGGAGGCCGGCGCCGACTTCCCGCGTGTCGTCGCCGAAGACCAGCCCGGCGCCGCGTCGTTCGCGGTCGGGCCCGGGCGCCTTTACTGGACGACGCACGCGCCGTCAGCGACGACGGGCGCCGCGGACGACTGCACGATCGTCAGCCTCCCGCAGTAGCCGCGTCGCGGATCAGAAGTTCCAAGCAACTCGAGCGTAGGCACGCTTCGCCTCCCGCCGCGAGCGCGGAGGGCTCGGGAACCCTTGCGGGTTCCCGTGAAGGTCGAATTCAAACCTTCGTGATATGCCGCGCGTCGAGCAGCGCGGTGACCTTCGCCACGACGTCGGCTTCCGCCTCGTCCTCGCGAACGAGGAGGTCGCTCGGCTGCGCGCTGTCGCCCGCGCCCACCTCGACCAGCACGAGGGGCGCGTCGGGGATCAGCGCCTGCACGGCCGTCGCGTCGGCCCCGCCGATGACGTTCGTCGTGGACACGACGATGTGGCCGGCGTTCAGCAGGATGTGCACGACCTCGCCGAAGCGGCGCACGAGCTCCGACTTCGCGGCGTCGACCCACAGATCGCTGTCGACGCCGAGGAGCACGTTCGTGCCGTCGAGCATGTAGGCCGCGCGGCCCGCCTTGAACAGCGCCTTCTCGACGGCGCGCGCCAGGCGGTGCTTCCCGCCATCGGTCTTGCCGACGAACATCACCAGCGCCGCGCGGTGGCCGTGGCGTTCGGCGCGCTCGCCCGCCGTGACGCCGCCGGGCACCCAGTTGAAGTCGCGCGTGCGCGCCTCGTCGCGCAGGTCGCGCAGGTCGTCCGAGATCGCCTCGGTGATGATGCCGCCGCCCGCGACATCGTACTCGTCGACGATGACGAAGCGCCCCGTGGCCTCGCAGTCGGCCGTCAGATCGAAGGCGATCTGCTGCCGCGCCTCGAGCACCAGATCCGCGACGTCGTGACGACCCACGTGATCCTTGGCCAGCGTGCTGCCCGCCTCGGACGCGTCGATCACCTTGTTGATCTTGTTGATGCGCACGGGCAGCGCGGCCGTGCCCAGCTTCAGCTTGTAGTCGCGCCCCGCGACGAACGGCTTCTTGCCGAGCCATATGAGGTTGACGCGCAGGCGCGTGCCCACCTGCGGCGCCTTCGCGACGTGGCTCATCACCTCGCCGCGCGTGATGTAAATCTCCTCGGTGAGCGTGAAGCCCGTCGACCAGCCCGCGTCGACCTCGCTGCGCGGCTGGACGTTGAAGCCCTCGATGCTCTTGATCGTGCTGACCTTGTTCGAGGGCGAGAAGACGACCTTGTCGCCCACCTTCACACGGCCGGCCTCGATGCGCCCGGCGATGATGCGGCGATCGTCTCCCTGCTTCGTGAACTTGTAGACCGCCTGCACCGGCATGCGCAGCGGCTGATCCACCTTGGGCGGCGCCTTGGGCAGGGTGTCCAGCACCTCGAGCAGCGTCGGCCCCTTGTACCAGGGCGTCTTCTTGCCGGACGTCTCCCGCGTCGCCAGGTTCGTCCCCTCGATCGCCGAGATCGGGATGAACTGCTTCGGCGAGACGGCGCCGATGCTCTCGAGGAAGCCGCGGTACTCTTTCTCGATGCCTTCGAAGTGCTTCTGGTCGTAGCCGACGAGGTCCATCTTGTTGACGCACACGACGACCTGGCGGATGCCGAGCATCGACAGGATGTAGCCGTGGCGGCGGCTGTTCTCGCGCACGCCTTCCTTGGCATCGATCACCAGCACGGCGGCCTCGGCGCGCGCCGCGCCCGAGATCATGTTCTTGAGGAACTCGATGTGCCCGGGCGCGTCGATGATGATGTAGTCGCGCTGGCTGCTCTTGAAGAAGCAGCGGGCCGTGTCGATCGTGATGCCCTGGTCCTGCTCGTCTTCGAGCGCGTCCAGGAGGAAGGCGTACTCGAAGGGCTTGCCCGTGCGCTCGCACTCGCGGCGAACGGCGTCCAGCTTGCCCTGCGGCAGCGCGTCCGTGTCGGCCAGCAAGCGCCCGACCACCGTGCTCTTGCCGTGATCGACGTGACCGACGATGACGACGTTCATCTGGGTTCGATCGGATCGGGGGGACAGCTCGCTGCCGCTCGTGTCCCCCCGCGCCCCCTTCGCTTCGCTCGGCGGAGCCGAGCTGCGCTCACCTTGGTTGTTCACGCTGGCCATCACATGTACCCCTTGCGGCGAAGCTCTTCCAAACCGTGCTTGCCGTCCTGCAAGCGGCCCGAGCGCTCGGCGATGTTGCGCAGCGAGCCGCTCCTGAGCTCGGCGATGACGTCGGCCACGTTCTTCGACGTGCTCTTGATGGGCGCCTGGCACGGCCCGCAGCCGAGGCTGCGGTAGCGCGTGCCGTCGCCTTGGTCGTAGTACAGCGACACCGTGGGGATGTTCTCCCGCTCGATGTACTCCCAGATGTTCAGCTCGGTCCAGTCGAGCAGCGGGTGGATGCGCACGTGCGTGCCGGGCGCGAAGTCCGTCTTGAACTGGTTCCAGAACTCGGGCGGCTGATCGCCGACGTCCCAGTTGTCGTGCTTGTCGCGCGGCGAGAAGTAGCGCTCCTTCGAGCGGCTGCCCTCTTCATCGGCGCGCGCGCCCACGATGACGCCCGTGTACGCCTCTTTGTCCGGGTCCACCTCGTACTTCCCCGTCTCGAGGTTCATGCGCATGCGTGTGCCCGTGCCGTGCAGGGTCGCGCCCAACGCGTCGGCCTTCAGGCGCTGGCAGCAGGCCGTCCTATTCTTCGCCTGCTCCTCTTTCGACATCTCAGGTCGCTTCGAAAGCTTGATGGGGAACGTATCGCCCTCGTCGAGCGCGGCCTTGTTCTGCCCCACGACCATCTGCAGCTTGTATTCGAACGCCAGCTTGTCGCGGTACCGGATCATCTCCGGCAGCTTGTAACTGGTGTCGACGTGCACGAGCGGGAACGGCACGTGCCCGAAGAAGGCCTTCCGCGCGAGCCACAGCATGACGGTCGAGTCCTTGCCGATCGACCACAGCATGCAGAGCCGTTCGAAGTGCCGAAACGCCTCGCGGAGGATGTAGACGCTTTGCTGCTCGAGCTGATCAAGATGGTCCATGCGTCCTGTGTTGCCTCGGGACTTTTGTCTACAAAACCGAAAACTCGTCTACTATACAAGAATAGTGGGTTGGTGGGGAAGCTTCTTTAGCACGATGGCGTGCCGCCCCCGCCCGTGATGCTCTGCGTTCGTCCGGCGCCCGCCTTTCGCGCCGGGCCACCTCAGTTGGGCGCGGACAGGAGCTCGCGTTCGGCCTCGCGCAGGGCCTGGCGCCACTCCGGATCGGTCGGAACGGCGGCCACGGCGCGGCGGTACATCTTCACGGCGTCGCCGATGCGGCCCAGCTTGCGCAGGTGGTCGGCGTAGTCGACCAGCGTCTGGTGGCAGCCGTCGGCGTCGTGCTCGAGGGCCGCCTCGAACAGGGCCGTCGCGCGCGAGGGGTTGCCCGCGTAGCCGTGCTCGAGCGCCGCCTGGTGCAGCGCCCAGTGATCCTGCGGCTCGATGTCCAGCGCCTCGTCGTACGCTTCGGCCGCCTCGCTGTGGCGCTGCATCTCGGCGTAGATGTCGCCGCGGATCGCCGCCGTGAAGAAGGGATCTCCGCCGCGCTCACCCGCCTCGGTGATCGCCTCGAGCGCCTCGAGCGTGCGCCCCTGCTCCAGCAGCACCTGCGCGAGCTTCGCAAAGCCCAGCCCGTACGTCCCGTCCATCTCGACGACGCGGCGGAAGGCGTGCTCGGCCTTCTTCAGATCGTTCGCCTCGAGGTACGCATCGCCCAGCTCCCGCCAGCCGTCGACCAGGTACGGGTTCAGCTTGGTCGCCTTCTCGGCGGCTTCGATCGCGCCGCGATCGCGCGCGGCGTTCAGCGCCTCGGCGTGCAGCGCGTGCGCGGCGCCCAGCTCGGCGAGCTCGGGCGTCGCGAGCGCGTCGCGGATCGTGCGCGCGGCCTGCGCGGGCCGGCCGAGCTCCAGCTCCTCGCGCGCCGCCTGCAGGCTGCGCAGCGCCGAGCGGAGCGCCGGCGTGGGGGCGCGCAGCTTCGCGACGTCGGGATCCTGCGGCTCGAGCGCCGCGACGATGCGCAGCGCGAGCTTGCCCACGGGCGTGGGCGTGTCGGCCGCCGCGCCCGTCAGCGCCTCGCCGCGCCAGAACGAGACCGTCGCCGCGACGGCGGCGCCCAGCGTGCGCCGCGCCTCGGCGGCCGCCGTCGCGTCGCCGCGATCGGTGGCCAGCACGAACACCAGCGCCGCGGCGTCGAGGCGCGCGTCGTCGTCGCGCGCACCGATGGGCTCGAGCGCGATGGCGTCGCTGAAGTTGCGCAGGGCCGCCTCCCAGTCGGAGGCGCGCACGGCGCGCATGCCCACCGCCAGGAGCAGCGCCGGCGTGGGTGGCGTCGCCGCGCGCAGCGCCGACGCGAGCACGCCGTCGATCTCCGCCTCGCGCCCCGCCTGCTCGAGGAGCTCCGCGAGATCGAGCCAGTTGTCGGCGTGGCCCGGATCGCGCCGGCAGCGCTCCTCGCCCAGCGCGATCGCCGCGCGGTCCTCGGCGACGCTGCCGACGGCCAGCTCGGCGCAAACGACGTGAACGAAGCGCAGGAACGACGTGCCCACGCGGTCGATGCCCGAGTCGTTGATCTCGACCACGGGCCACTCCCCGTCGGGCGAGGCCTCCTCGGCGTCCAGCGCGTAGCGGCGCCCGCTCCGCTCCATGATGGGCCAGAGCCCAGCCAGCAACCCGCCGTGGACGGTTTGCCGGTCCGCGGGCCGGCGGCGCTTGGCCGCCTCTTCGATGGTGAGGATGCGCGCGTCCGGCCCCAGAACGCCGCCGTCGTGCGCGGCCAGGAACGCCTCGAGGCCCGGCGGGGGCGGCTGCCCCATGGCCGCCTCGAACCGCGCTCGCGCGTCCGAGCCCGCCCCCGGATACAGAGTCGCGCCGGGGAGAGAGCTGACCTCGCGCTCGATCTGGCCGAGGAGTGTGCGGGCGGGATCCTTCACAAGTTCGGTTTAGATGGTCGGGTCGGGACAATCAAGGCCCCGTCGTCGGGCGCTCCCCCACCCCGCCGGCCGCCCGGTCGTTCACCGGTCGTTTATACTCGGCGGATAATGTAGGCCGCCTGACGTAGGTAGCGTCGCAAAAAACTCGCCGACGTCGGCGCTTTCGTGAGAAACTTGAGCCGCAGCCATGTCACCGACTCGTTCGTTCGTCATACACGGGAGCAAGTAGCAGCCGATGGGAAAGATCCTCCTCTGCGATGACGAAGAAGCGCTCCTCCGGAGCCTCGGCCGCATCCTCCGCAGCACGGGCCACGACGTGGTCACCGCCGATGGGCCGGGCGGCCTTGCCAAGCTGCAGCAAGAGCGCTTTGACATGGTGCTCACCGACATCCGCATGCCGGGCGTCAACGGCTTCGAGCTCCTGAGCGCGGCCCGCACGCTGGCGCCGGGCACGCCTGTAATCGCCATGAGCGGCAGCGCCGAGATCCCGGACGCCGTGAAGGCCATGCACGCGGGCGCGCGTGACTTCCTCATCAAGCCGTTCGACCTGCAGACGCTGGAAGACGCGGTCTCGTCGGTGCTCAAGCCGACGGCCGCGCCGACGCCCGGCGAGGATCCGCGCATGTGGCGCAACCGGGTCGCGCCGTGGCTGCTGGGCGACGATCCGGCGATGGTGCCCGTGCTGTCGCTGCTGTCGCAGGTGGCCGACACGCGCTGCACCGTCCTCATCACGGGCGAGTCGGGCACGGGCAAGGAGCTGGCGGCGCGCTCGCTGCACGCGGGCTCGTCTCGCGTTTCGAAGCCCTTCGTCGCCGTGAACTGCGCGGCGATCCCGCCGACGCTCGTCGAATCGGAGCTGTTCGGCCACGTCAAAGGTGCCTTCACGGGCGCGACGACCTCGCGCACGGGCCGCTTCGCGCAGGCCGACGGCGGCACGATCTTCCTCGACGAGATCGGCGAGATGGAGCTGGGCGTGCAGGCGAAGCTGCTGCGCCTGATACAAGACGGCGAGCTCTACCCCGTGGGCGAGGAGACGCCGACCAAGGTCGACGTCCGCATCCTCGCGGCGACGAACCGCAACCTCGAGGCCGAGGTGGCGAACGGGCGGTTCCGCGCCGACCTCTACTGGCGGCTCAACGTGATCCCGGTCGAGCTGCCGAAGCTCAAGAACCGCAACTCCGACATCGCGAGGCTGTGCGAGCACTTCCTCGTGCGCGCCAACGAGCGGCACCGCCGCCAGGTGTCGGGGATCGAGCCGCAGGCCATGGCCGCGCTCAAGGCGTACCACTGGCCGGGCAACATCCGCGAGCTCGAGAACGTGCTCGAGCGCATGGTGATCGTGAAGGGAACGGGCGTCCTGACGCTGCCCGACGTGCCGCCTCAGATTCGTACGCCGCGCGCGACGCCGGCCAGCGGCACGGAGATCCCCGAGCTGCCCAAGGACGGCACCGACCTGCGCGCCATGCTCGAGGCGGTGGAGGATCGCATGATCGGCGAGGCGCTGGAGCGCACGGGTGGCAACAAGAACCGCGCCGCCGAGCTCCTCGGTCTCAACCGGACGACCCTCGTCGAGAAGCTGCGCCGCAAGCGCGTCGTCACGCAGTTCTGAGCGACGCGCCCGAGCGAGGGCGCGCCCTGAGATCGATCGACTCGCCGCCGAATGGCGCCCAGCGTCTTGTAGACGGCGAACGAAGGTCTTAACTCCTTGCTGGGGCTGGGGACGCCGAAACGTCGGGGGATTCCGCGGGAATCCGACGAGTCATCTGATGCTTCGTGCGTCCAGGGTCGGTTCAACACAGGGGGGAAGCAATGAAACTCGTCGGACGGTTCCTTTTCTCAGTCGTCGCTCCGTTCGCCTTCGTCGCGCTGCTGGCTTCGCCGGCGTCCGCGGGCCGGGAGTGCGACCGCGGCGGCATTCCCGAGCAGCCGAAGCTGCCGTTCAGCGCGCCGGAGATCGACCCGGCGGCGCTCGGCTCGGCGGCGGCGCTGCTCTCGGGCGGCGCGCTGCTGCTGAACGCGCGGCGCGTCCGCAAGGCGCAGTAACGCTGGCGCGCGGCTCGAGCGACGGAGCGTGGTCTTGCCGTTCCGTCGCTGGGCCGCGCTGCTCGCCCTCCTCGTCGCGGAGGGCCTCGCGCTCGGGATCGCCTTCGACTCCGATGCGCTCGACGGTCTCCCGCCGAGCTTCGCGCTCTTCCTCGTGAGGAACGCCGGCTCGGCGGTGCGTGTCGGGTCGGTGATCCTGGCGTGCCTGGTGCTCGTGGCCGGGCCGCGGATCAAGCGAGGCGTCGGGCCGGACTCTGCCTGGGCGGGCCCGCTCACCGCACATCGCTACCGGCCGTACCTGCTGGCGCACCTCGCGACGTACGCGATCCTCGCGCTCGTGACCGCGCTGCTGTACGGGCACGCCGCACCGCCGGCGCGCGCGGGAGCGCTCGTTGGCGCGTGGCTCGCGCTGCTGCCGCTGACGCTGGGGACGTGGGCGCTCACGCTCGTGCCGCCGCGAATGCTGCCCGCGCTCGCGCGCCGGCACGGCGGCGCGGCCGCGCTCGCCGCCGCGCTGGGCGGCACGGCGCTGGGCGTGGGCAAGCTTTCCCAAGGCCTCTGGTTTCCCCTTCGCAAGCTCACCTTCGCGCTGTCGTCGTCCGCGCTGGGCCTCTTCGTGCGCGATCCCGTGAGCGACGCGGCGACCCTGGCCTTCGGCACGCGCGCCTTCGTCGTCGACATCGCGCCCCTCTGCTCGGGCTACGAAGGCATGGGGCTCACGGCGGTGTTTCTGCTGGCCGCGCTGTGGTTCTTCCGCGATCGCCTCCGGTTCCCTCGCGCGTGGTGGCTGCTCCCCGCGGGGGCCGCGGTCTCGTTCGTCGCCAACATCGCGCGCCTCGTGGCCCTCGTCCTCGTCGGCACGTACGTCTCGCCCGAGATCGGCCAGGGCGGCTTCCACTCCTACGCGGGGACGCTGCTGTTCTGTGGGCTCGCGCTGTCGATCATCGCGCTGGCCGTTCGCTCACCGGTGTTCTCCACTGCCGCAGCGTCGGGCGGAGGCTCCGCGCCCGTCGCCGCCGCGCCCCTCGCGCGCGAGCGCAACCCGGTGGCGCCCTATTTGGTTCCCTTCCTGGCGATGATCGCGGCCGGGCTCGTCGCGCGCTCGTTCTCGAGCCCCGGGCACGAGCCGCTCTACGCGCTGCGGCCCCTGGTGGGCGCCGGCGCGCTCGCCGCCTACTGGCCAGTTTACCGGCGCCGCGAGGGGCGCCCGGCGCTCCCGTGGCGCGCGTCGTGGCTCGCCCCGGCGGCCGGCGCGCTCGTCGCCGCGCTCTGGCTCGCGTTCGCCAAGGTGACCGGCCCGGTGGGCCCGCCGATTCCGCTGGCCACGGTCTCGGCGCCCGCGCTCGCGCTGCGCCTGCTCACGACCGCGCTCATCGTTCCGTCGTGCGAGGAGCTGGCGTTCCGTGGATTCCTCGCGCGCCGGCTCACGAGCGCGGCGTTCGAAGCGGTGCCGGGGCGCGCGCTCACGCCGCTGGCGATCGGCGTCTCGTCGCTGGCCTTCGGCCTGCTGCACGCGCGAGCCGGGGCGGGGATCCTCGCGGGCGTCGCCTACGCGTTGACCTACCGCGCGCGCGGCCGTCTCGCCGACGCCGCGCTCGCGCACGCCACGACGAACGCGTTGCTGCTCGCCGCGGCGGTGTGGGCGGGCGATCTCAGTCTGGCGACCTGAGCGCCCGCCCGATTCCGCGGACGACGACGCATTCTACGACAGCTTGGGCAGCCACTCGGCCATGCGGCGCACGCCCTCCTCGATGTTCTTCATCGAGGTCGCGTACGACAGGCGCACGAAGCCGGGCGCGCCGAAGGCCGAGCCCATGACGACGGCGACCTTGGCCGCCTCGAGCAGCCACTCGCACAGCTGCACGTCGTTCTCGATCTTCTTGCCCTCGGGCGTCTTCTTGCCGATGAACGCCGACAGATCCGGGAACGCGTAGAACGCGCCCTGCGGCTCGACGCACTTGACGCCCGGGATCTCACGCAGGCGCGCGACCATCACCTTGCGGCGCTTGTCGAACTCCTGGCGCATCTTCTCGAGCTCCTCGGTCGGGCCCTCGAGCGCCGCGACCGACGCCGCCTGCGCCACGGTCGCCGCGTGCGTCGTCGACTGGCCCTGGATCGTGGCCATCGCCTCGACGACGTGCTTCGGCGCCACCGTGAAGCCGACGCGCCAGCCGGTCATCGCGAACGCCTTCGACACGCCGTCGATGATGATCGTGTGCGCGCGCACCTCGGGGCTGATCGTCGCCGGCTGGAAGAACTTGGCGTCTCCGTAGACGAGCATCCGGTAGATGTCGTCGGTGAGCAGCCACAAATTTTTCTCAACGGCCAGCTTGGCGAGGCCCCGCAGCGTCTCCTCGCTGTACATGGCGCCCGTCGGGTTCGACGGCGAGCACACCATGATCATCTTCGTGCGCGGCGTGACGGCCTTCGCGACGTCCTCGATGCGGACCTGGAAGTTCTCCTCGGCCTTCGTCGGGACGGTGACGGGCTTGCCGCCCGCCATCTTCACGATGTCGTTGTAGCTGACCCACGCCGGCGTCGGGATGATCACCTCGTCGCCGTCGTCGATGAGCGCGTGCATGACATTGAAGATCGACTGCTTCGCGCCCGACGAGACGATGACCTCGCTCGGGTCTACGGCGATGCCGTGCGCGTCGCCGATCCACTTCGCGACGGCCTTGCGCAGCGCCGGCGTGCCCTCGACGTTCGTGTACTTCGTCGCGCCCGCGTCGAGCGCCTTCTTGGCGGCTTCCTTGATGAACGCCGGCGTGTCGAAGTCGGGCTCGCCCGCGCCGAAGCCGATGACGTCGATGCCGGCGGCCTTGAGCTTCGCGGCCTTGGCGGAGACGGCCAGGGTCGGGGACGGTTCGATGACGGACAACCTGCGGGCGAGCTTCACGGAGCGACTCCTTGTTTGCGTTTGGCGGCCAGGGCGGCGACGACGGCGGGCGGAACCATCCGCGAGACGTCTCCGCCCATGAGGGCCACCTCTTTGACGAGCGAGGAGGATACATAAAAGCTCTCCTCGCTGGTCATGAGAAACAGCGTCTCCACCTCGGGCGCGAGGTGGCGGTTCATGTGCGCGAACTGGAACTCGTACTCGAAGTCGGCCAGCGCGCGCAGGCCGCGGATGACGACGCGCGCGTTGCGGCGCTTGCAGTACTCGACCAGCAGCCCCGAGAACGCGTCCACCTCGACGCGCGGGTCGCGGCCCACGGCCTCGAGGATCATGGCGCGCCGCTCGTCGAGCGAGAAGAGCGGCGCCTTGCGCACGTTCTCGGCCAGCGCGACGACGACGCGGTCGAACAGCCCGACCGAGCGGCGCAGGATGTCCGCGTGGCCGTTCGTGATGGGGTCGAACGTTCCCGGATAGACCGCCAGCTTCGTCATGCTTCCCCGCTCCGCGCCGCCCCGGCGCTACGATCCCGAGCGTCGGAAGAAAGAGAGCTCGGTGTCGCCGTACTGGCGGCGATCGGTGAGGAACAGCGTGCCCACCGAGTCGGGCGGCCGGTTGCGGCGATCGTGCTCGAGGATGACGACGGCGCACGGCGTGAGCAGATCGCTGCCCGACAGCTCGGCCAGCACGCCCTCCGTCTCTTTGACGTAAGGCGGGTCGAGGAACACCCAGCAGAACTTCGCGTCCGACGCGGCGAGCCGGCGCAGCCCCTTGGGCACGTCGGCGGGCAGCACCGTCGCCCGCCCCTCGAGGCCGAGCTCCTTGATGTTCCGGCGAAGCGCGCTCAGGGCCGCGTGCTCGCGCTCGACGAACACCGCCGCCTGAGCGCCGCGCGAGAGGGCCTCGAGGCCCAGCGCGCCCGTGCCGGCGTAGAGGTCCAGGACGTCGCCCTCGGGGGGCGGACCCAGAATGTTGAAGATCGCCTCACGAACCTTGGCCGCCGTCGGCCTGGTTTGCTGGCCGCGAGGGGCGATGAGGCGCCTCCCCCCGTTGAGCCCGCCTGTCAGACGCATTTGCGAGCGCCTTTCCTACCTCGCCCGCTCTTCGGGGTCAAACCGGCGTCCGACGCGGCGCGCTGGCCCGCGCTCCGGGGCGGCCCGGAAATCGACTTCCCGCCGGTTTACACGCATCGAGTGCGATACACTGTTACGACCCATGCCGCGTATCGGTGCTTTTTTCGACGTGGACCGAACGCTGGTCGCGTGCAATACGGGCCGGCTGTTTCTCCGGGATCTTCGCCGCCGCGGCGAGATCTCCCTCCTGCGCGCGATCCGGGCCATGGGCTGGATGGCCAAGTACCACCTCTCCCTGATCGACCTGCAGGTCATCGCCGCGAAGGTCGCCGAGCAGATGCGCGGCAAGTCCGAGAACGAGTTCGCCGAGCGCTGCCGCCGCTGGGTCGAGGACGACGTGCTGCCGCTCGTCGTCCCTGGCGCGCTGCGCCAAATCGAACGCCACCGGGCGGAGGGGCACGTGCTGGCGGTGCTCTCCTCGTCGCCGACCTACGTGACGGCGCCGCTGGCCAAGACGCTGGGCATCGACCACGTGCTCTCGACCACCTTCGAGGTGGAGTCGGGCATGTTCACGGGCCGGCTGGTCGGGCCGGCCTGCGTGGGCTCGGGGAAGATCCACTGGGCCGAGAGCCTGGGCGCCTCGCACGAGCTCGACCTCGACCAGAGCTGGTTCTACACGGACTCGTACACCGACATGCCCATGCTGGAACGCGTGGGCAACCGCGTGATCGTCAACCCCGATCCGCGGCTGCGGCTGGCCGCCAAAAAGCGCGGATGGCCGATTCAGGATTGGTTCAAACCTCCGATTGAGGTGCGCGCGTGAGCGTCTATTCGGCTCCCTGGTACACCCCGGCCGTCCAGCGGCTGCTCGATCTCGCCCTCGAAGAGGACGTGGGCCGCGGCGACGTCACCAGCGCGTCGGTCATCGACGAGACGCAGGAGGCCGAGGCCGACATCGTCGCCGGCGAGCGCGCCGTCGTGTGCGGGCTCGGGCTCATGGAGGCGGTGTTCACGCGGTTCGACTGGCGCACGCGCGTGCGGGCCAAGGTCGCCGACGGTGATCCGGTCGCCAAGGGCACCCTGGTCGCCAGCGTGCGCGGGCCGGCGCAGGCGCTGCTGGCCGGCGAGCGCACGGCGTTGAACTTCCTGCAGCACCTCTCGGGCATCGCGACGCTGACCCAGGCGTTCGTCGCGGCGTCGGAGGGCGCGAAGGTGCGCATCGCCGACACGCGCAAGACCACGCCGGGCGCGCGCGCGCTGCAGAAGTACGCCGTGCGCACGGGCGGCGGCGCCAACCACCGCGCCGATCTGTCTTCGGGCATCCTCATCAAGGACAACCACGTCGCGCTCGTGGGCTCGGTGCGCGAGGCCGTGCGCCGCGCGCGCGCCGCCGCGCCGCACGTGCTGCGCGTCTGCGTCGAGGTCGACGACCTCGGGCAGCTCGACGAGGCGCTCGAGGCGGGCGCCGAGGTGATCCTGCTCGACAACTTCCAGATCCGCGAGATGACCGAGGCCGTGAAGCGCATCCGCGAGCGCGCCCCGCGCACCGTGATCGAGACCTCGGGCGGCGTCTCGCTGGATCGCGTCCGCGACATCAGCAAGACGGGCGTCGACGTCATTTCGATCGGCGCGCTCACGCATTCTGCTCGCGCGATCGACTTCTCGTGCGACATCCGCCCGGTCGAGGGCACGCCCCGGCCCACCGAGCGCGAAAGAACCACTTAGCGCGAGCCGCGGCGCGCGGCGGTGCTAGGCTCCGGCCGCCGATGATTGACGACCTCGCCGCAGAGCGCCTCGCGGCGTCGCTGGACACGCGCTGGCTCGGGCGCACGTACGAGTGGCACGCCGAGTGCGGCTCGACGAACGACCTCGCCGCGGCGCGCGCGAAGGCCGGCGCGCCCGAAGGGCTGGTCGTCGCGACCGAGCGGCAGTCCGCGGGTCGCGGGCGCCTCGGGCGCGTGTGGCACTCGCCGGCGGGCGAGAACCTCTACGTGTCGATGCTGCTGCGCCCGACGCGGCCGGCGCACGAGATCCCGCCGCTGACGTTGCTGGCGGGCGCGGCGGCGGCGCGCGGCCTCGCGGCGCTGGGCCTTCTGCCGCGGCTCAAGTGGCCGAACGACGTGCAGCTCCTGGCCGCGGGCGCGCCGCGCAAGGTGGCGGGGATCCTGACCGAGATGTCGAGCGAGGGCGGCCGTGTGGGGCACGTCGTCGTCGGGCTGGGCCTGAACGTCAACGGCCTCGCCTTTCCGCCCGAGCTCGCGGAGCGCGCGACGTCGCTGCGCCTGGTCGCGGGGCGCGCCTTCGACCGCGCGGTCGTGCTCGCCGCGATCCTGGGGGCCTTCGAGGCGCTCTACGGGGATTACATTGAACGAGGCGTGGCTGCGGCCCGCGACGCGTGGCAAGACTTCGCGCCCCTCGGCGAGCGCTGCACCGTCAGCACGCCCGGGACGTCGTCTGCCACGCTCGAGGGCGTGATGCTGGGCCTCGACACGGACGGAGCCTTGCGTCTGCGCGACGACGCAGGGCAGATTCACCGCGTTCTCTCGGGAGAGATCTTCACATGAACATCATCGAAGCCGTCGTCTTGGGAGTGGTTCAGGGCGTGACCGAGTTCCTGCCCATCTCGTCGACGGCGCACCTGCGCGTCGTACCGGCGCTCGCCGGGTGGGACGATCCGGGCGCGGCGTTCACGGCCGTGCTGCAGCTCGGCTCGCTCGCCGCCGTCATCGGGTACTTCATGCGCGACCTCGTGGGCATGGTCGCGTCGGGGAAGCGCTGGCTGGCCGATCGCTCGCAGCCGCCCGAGCCCCCGGCGCGAATGCTCGGCTACATCGTCATCGGCACGATCCCCGTGGGCATCGCGGGCATCTTGCTGAAGCACAAGGTCGAGGGCTCGTTCCGCGCGCTGTGGGTGATCGCGGCGGCGCAGATCGTCGTGGGCCTCGCGCTGGCGATCGTCGAGCGCACGGCGCGCAAGTCGCGCGACTTCGACGACATCACGCTGCGCGACGCCGTGATCATCGGCTGCGCGCAGATGCTGGCGCTCGTGCCGGGCGTGTCGCGCTCGGGCATCACCCTGATGGCAGCGATGGGCGTGGGGCTCGAGCGCCCCGCGGCGGCGCGCTTCTCGTTCCTGCTCAGCGTGCCGGCCGTCGCGGCCGCGGGCGTCTTCGAGCTGCCCAAGGTGTTGCGCGCGCACGACATCAGCGGCTTCACGCTGACGGTGGGCCTCATCGCCGCCGTCGTCGCCAGTTACGCGAGCATCGCGTGGCTGCTGAAATTCCTGCGCACGCGCACGACGATCCCGTTCGTCGTCTACCGCGTCGCGCTGGGCGCGCTGATCTTCGCGATGCTGGCCATGGGCCGCCTTTAGACTGCGCTGAAGCGCGCCCTCAAGAGACGCGCGGCCGCCGGCGTTCCGAGACGTGGTTCGGAACGCGCTGGCCCGGCAACGGGCGAAAGCGCGCGTTGCACTCCGGGCAGACGACGCGCCCGAACGGCGCGCGGCGGCCGATCCGGAACGCCCCGCGACACCGGCCCGTATCGGCCACCACCATCTCGTCGGCGACGAACGCCTCGCGACCGGCACGAAGCCGGATGATCGCGACGCCGGCGCCGCGACACACGGGACACCGCCAGCGCGCCTCGACGAGCCCGTCGACGAGGCGGATGCGCCCGAGCCCGAGGCACGGCAGGCAGCGCGCGACGACGCGCTCGGCGCACGCGGGCGTGGGCTCCTCCGCTTCCTCGAAGACTCCGTCGTCGTACCCGTCACTGACAGCCACGTCGCGACCTCCCTCACCGCCGACTCGACTAGATAGGAATCATACTTCCTATCTGGCGTCAATCATCCGGCAATGCGGGAATCATGATGGGTGTATGTCACACGAGCCGCTGGCGACCATGCGGGCATGCCGCGAGGTCGCCGCGCCAACGTCCGCGTCCTGTTCGGGCGCCGCCTGCGCGCCCTGCGCAAGCTGCGCATGATGACGCAGGAGAAGCTGGGCGAGCGCGCCGGCGTCAGCGGTAAGCTGGTCGGGCAGATCGAGCGCGGCGACGGGAACCCCACGCTGGACGTCATCGCGGGGCTGGCCGCCGGCCTGGACGTCGAGCCCGGCGAGCTGCTGCAGTTCGAGGAGGAGCGGCCGCAGGGGCCGGCGTCGGACGCCGCGAGCGCCTTCGCGGCCGCCGAGCAGGTGTCGCGCTACCTGGCGCGGCGGCCCGCTGGAGAGGTCGAGCGCGCGCTGCGCATCCTCGAGGCGGCGCTCGACGCCCCCGAGCGCGTCAAGTAGCGGGAGCGCCGAGGCGCGCGAGCAGCGCCGAGATCTCGCCGAGCCCTACGTGGCTCGCGAGGACGGTCAGCGGCGCCAAGGTTCGCTCGAGGAAGCGCGCCTGCTGGTCGTCGGCGAGATCGGCGAAGAGGATCGCGGGCAGCGTCACGCCGCGCGCACGCAACGCGCGCAGCACGTAGATGCCTTGCGAGTCGGAGAACCGGCGCCGCGTCCCCTCGTCGGCGACCTCGAGCGGGTGCCCTGCCTCGTCGACGAGCCGATCGGGTGGCGTGCGGCGAAAGTCGAGGTCGAGGAGGAGGCCCGCCGCGCCCGCGCCCGCGCACGCGGCGAGCGCCGCCGCGAAGTCGCCGGCCGGGACGAACGTGAACCCCTCGCCGAGGAAGCGCTGGAAGCGCTCGATGTACTCGCGGCCGTCCTCGCAGACGACGAAGATCGGTTTGGAGGTTGGTCTGGCGTTCACACCGGGAAGCATGCCCCGACGACCTTCGTGAAGGGAGCGGCCTCGGCGCGGACGACGAGGTGCCCGCGCCACCGCCGGACGAGATCGCGCACGATCGCGAGGCCGCGGCCGCTCTCGCGGCCCTCGATGGCCTCGAGCGTGAGCGACGCGGCCGCCGAGTCGCCGACGAGCAGACTCACGACCTGGCGGCCCGTGACGTCGCGCGCACGCTCGACGCGCACGATGACGTGCCCCTCGGGGGAGGCCGCGGCCTGCGCGTTGCGGAGTAAGTTGGCGAAGATCGCGTGGAGCGCGTCGCGCTCGACCGGGAAGTCGACGTCGAGGTCGGCCAGCATCAGCGAGGGCGCCACCCAGGCCGCGCCCTCGCCGCGCGCGGAGGCCTCGACAGCCGCGATCCAGTCGGCGAGCTCCTCGGCGCCGAGGCGCGTGCGCGGGCCCTGCCCCAGCAGCGCGGCGAGCTCCTCGGCGTGGACGCCGCGCAGGCGGCCGTCGATCGCCAGGAGCTCGCGGACCTCGAGCGTGGAGCGCGAGGCGAGGTGACGCTCGGCGCGCAGCAGATCGGCGGTGAGCGGCCCCAGCGCGGGCTCGCGGCCGAGCGGCCGCAGCGTGAGGCCGTGCGCGCGCGCCGCCC
>DASZUD010000344.1:0-15608 GCA_035548155.1 Polyangia bacterium | reverse complement strand
GGACGAGGAAGTCCATGCGCTCGCCGCGCGGGACGGCGACCAGCAGCGTGATCGCGACCGGCGCGGCCGCGATCGCGCCCGGCCGCCGCGCGCCCAGCGCGAGCTCGACGTCACGCTTGCCGACGCGCACGACCTCGGCGTCCACCTCGGTGCCCGCGCCGTCGAACAGTGTGAGCCGAGCGCCCACGCCCGCGCGCAGCACGCGCGCGACGTACTGGTGGTCCTCGTCGGTGAGCACGAGCCGGCCGCCCGCGAGGCGCTCCGGTGCGGCGTAGAGCCGCCGCCCGCTCATCGCGCGGCGCCGGGCGCCGTGAGGCGCAGCGCCGTCCACTCGTCCTCGTCGCGCCGGCTCTCGAGCCGCAGCCCCGCGGCAACATACGCGGCCAGCACGGGCGGCGTCGCATCGGTCAGCAGCCCCGAAAGCACGACGGTCGCGCCCGGCGCGAGCGTGGCCACGAGCTCGGGCGCCAGCGGCAGCAGCACGTCGGCCTGGATGTTCGCCAGCACGAGATCGAACGGCGCCGGCGCGTCGGCCAGCGTGCCCGCACGCGTCTCGACGGTCGTCACGCGATTGCGCTCGAGGTTCTCGTCGGTGCAGGCCGTCGCCTCGGGATCCACGTCGATCGCCAGGCCCTGCGCCCCGGGCCACAAGCGCGCCGCCGCGATCGAAAGGATCCCCGAGCCGCAGCCGAGATCGAGGAAGCGCGACACGGGCCGGCCCTCGACCTCCTCGGCCAGCGCGATCACGAGCCGCGTCGTCGCGTGTCCCCCCGTGCCGAAGGCGCGGCCGGGATCGAGGTCGATCACGCGATCGCCGTCGGCGATCGTGCCCGGATCCCAGCTGGGGCGGACGATGAACGTTCGGCCCACGCGCGTCGCGCGGAAGTACTGCTTCCAGACGTCGCGCCACTCCGTCTCGTTCGCCTCGCGCCGCCGCACGCTCACGGGATCGACGGGCAGCCCGGCGTCGCGCGCCCGCGCGCAGATGTCCATGGCCGCGGCCAGCACCTCGTCGGCGGACTCGGGCTCGCACTGCGTGACGATCTCGGCGCGCCCCGCGCCCGCGCGCACGAGCGTGCCCGCGTCGCGGATCTCCACGCCGCCCGTCAGCTCGGAGATCTCGCTCGCCACCAGCTCGGCGGCCTCCGCGGCCACCTCGATCGCGAGCTCCGTCCAGATCTTGTCTTTGTTGGTCGTCATGACAGCGCCTGTCGCAGGTCGGCCTCCAGATCGCCGGCGTCCTCGATGCCCACCGACAGGCGCAGAAGGCCCTCGTCGATGCCGAGGCGCGCGCGCTCCTCGGGCGGCAGCGCGCCGTGCGAGAAGGAGGCGGGGTGGGTGACGAGTGATACGACCTCGCCGAAGCTCGCCGCGCGCGTGAACACGCGCACGCGATCATAGAAGCGCTGCGCCGCCGCGCCGTCGCGGAGCTGGATCGTGATCATGGCGCCCCCCGCGGCCAGCTGGGCCCGCGCGCGCGCGTGATCCGGGTGGTGGGGTAGGCTGGGGTGGTGGACCGCGAGGACGTCCGGCAGCGACGCGAGCACGGCGGCCAGCCTCGCGGCGCTCGCGCACTGGCGCTCGACGCGCAAGGGCAGGGTGCGCACGCCGCGCAGCGCGAGCCACGCGGCGAAGGGATCCATCGTGCCGCCCAGGGCGGTGCGTACCTTGGCGAGCGGCTCGAGCGCGCGCTTGCCGCCGACGACGACGCCGCCGATGACGTCACCGTGACCGGCGAGGTACTTCGAAGCGCTGTGCACGACCAGATCGGCCCCGCGCGCGAGCGGCCGGGTCAGACAAGGCGTCGTGAAGGTCGAATCGACGATGAAGGTCAGCCCCCGCGCGCGGGCGATCGCCGAGAGCGCGGGGATGTCCGCGACTCGAAGGAGCGGGTTCGAGATCGTCTCGACCAGCAGCACCTTCGTCTCGGGAGCGATGGCCGCCGCGACCGCGTCGGCGTCCCACGCCGGCGCGAAACGGGCGCGCACCCCCAGGCGTGGCCCGAGCCCGGTGAGGAAGTCGGTGGTGCCGCCATAGATCCCCTCGGACGCGAGCACCTCGCCTCCGCCGCTCGCCGCGAGGAGCGCCGTCGTGACGGCCGCCATTCCCGACGCGAAGGCGAGGCCGCCTTCCGCACCTTCGAGCTCCGCCACCGCGCGCGCGAACGCGTCCGTCGTGGGATTGCCGTGGCGTGTGTAGATGTACGACTCGCCACCAGCGGCGCGCGCCGCACCTGCGGCGTCGTCATACACGTAGTTGCTGGTCTGATACAGCGCCGGGCTCGCGGGCCGCTCACCGTACGGCCCGAGCGGCGAGCCCTCGCGTGCGACATGCGCCGCGCGCGTCGCGAGTCCCGGCTCCGGGGGCGCGGGCGGCGGCTTCGCCAGGCCGTCAGCGCCCATCTCGACGAACGGCCTCAGCGAACGACGCGGCGCTTGGCCTCGCGGCGCCGCCGCTTGCGGGCCTCGCGCATCTTCCGCTTCCGCTTGACCGAGGGCTTCTCGTAGTAACGCCGACGCTTGATCTCCTGAAGGATGCCCTCCTTGGACATCTTCTGCTTCAGGATCTTGAGGGCTTTGTCAACAGAGTCCCTCACTTCAACTTCGAGCGGTCGGCCGAGCAGCGTCTCCAAGCAGTCTCCTTCGGTTGCGGTTCGCGGTGCGAAGGGCGGATTTGACATCGGGCGACAACCCTCGTCAAGCGCGATCCTTCCGATTCGCCTCCGTGGCCACGCGAGGCCCTTCCAGGGTTTGTCCTCATTGCAATCGGAGGCCGCTTCTCTCGTGCTCCACGGAACCACTTTCTACCTGGTCGATCGCGTAAATGTCATACGGTGTATTACGGAGATTCATCAATGATTACGCTTGACTAAATTGTGTTTGCACAACATTCATGAACACGCTATGTAACCCAAACGTTTCGTCGTGGTTACGGCGAACGGGATGCAACGAGGCGGGGTTCCGCTCAAGGAGTTGAGAGACATGCTGATGGGGGCAAAGGTCTTCACTGCGACGAAGGCCAAGGATCGTGAGGAGCTGGGCGACGTGCTGACGCGGTGGATTCGCGACAATCCCCGCGCGAAGATCCTCGACAAGATCGTGACGCAGAGCTCGGACAGCGAGTTCCACTGTCTGTCGATTACCGTTTTCTACGAGATGCTCCCGCAGTAACCTCTCGCCGCGATGCGGTTTGGCTTCCTGCTCAAACGCGGCAAGCCAGAGGCCAAAGAGATTGCGGCCGACCTAGGAGCGCTCCTGCGAGGGCAGGGGTGCTCGCTGGTCGCGCTCGCAGAGGATGGCGACGCGCTGGAAGGCGCGCGCATCGTGTCGGCCGAGGAGCTGGGCGGCGCCATAGACGCCCTCGTCGTGCTGGGCGGCGACGGGACCTTCCTTCTCGGAGCAGGGCTCGTCGCCGACCACGGCGTGCCTCTCTTCGGCGTCAACCTCGGCAGCCTCGGGTTCATCACGCACTATGCGAAGGCCGAGGCCGCGGCCGCGCTCGCTGAGGCGTGTCGCGGCCACTTGCCCGTCGAGGAGCGGCTGCGCCTCTCCGTGACGGTGGCGTCTCCGGACGGCGTCCTAGCGACGCGCTCCGCCGTCAACGACGCCGTGCTCACACAGCGCGCGCTCGCGCGCCTCCTCGATCTCGAGGCCAGCCTCGACGGCGCCTCCATCACGGCCTACAAAGCCGATGGCCTCATCGTCTCGACGCCGACGGGATCGACGGCGTACACGCTGGCGGCCGGGGGGCCCATTCTGACGCCCGACGTGCAGGCGCTCGTGATGACCCCCATCTGTCCGCACACGCTCACGCATCGTCCGCTCGTCATGCGGCCCGACGCGAACCTGCGCATCCGCAACGTCTCGGGCGGCCCCGCCACGCTGACCGTCGACGGCCAGTGGGGCTACGAGCTGGCGCACGGCGCGTGGATCGACGTGCGGCGCGCCGATCGGCCCCTCCGAATGTTCCGCTCGCCGACGCCGTTCTTCGGGATCCTTCGGCAGAAGCTGTCCTGGGGAGAGCGTCAGGGCTGAACGCGGGGCCCGCGATTCGGCAACCAACCCGCCGCGGATCCGATTAGGCTCCCGCCTCGCGAGATTTTTCATGCTGACTCACCTGCACATCTCGGGGTTCGCGCTCATCGACGAGGTCGACCTCACGCTGGGGCCGGGCATGACCGTCATCACCGGCGAGACGGGCGCCGGCAAGAGCATCCTCGTGGACGCCATGGGTCTACTGCGCGGCGCGCGGGCCGGCGTCGACGTGATAAGGACGGGGCGCGACGAGGCCCGCGTCGAGGCGATCATCGCGCTGCCGCCCGGCAATCCGGCGCGCGCTGCCCTCGAGGCGGACGGGCGCGCCGATCTGGACGTCGATGTGGATGACGGGCTCGTCGTACGCCGCGTCATCACGCGGCAGGGCCGCGGCCGGGCTCACCTCGGCGGGGGGCTGGCGACGGCCGGCGACCTCGCGAAGCACGTCGCGGGCCTCATCGACGTCGCCTCGCAGCACGATCAGCAGTCGCTCACCGATCCGGGCAGCCAGCTCGCGATCCTCGACGCGTTCGCCGAGAACGACGACGCGCGCGCCGAGATGGCGGAGTCCTACGCGGCGCTCGTCGAGGCGCGCGGCGCGCTCGAGGCGTTCTCCGCCGATGCGCGCGGGCGCGCCGAACGCGAGGACCTCCTGCGCTTCCAGCTGGGCGAGCTCGACGCCGCGCGCCCCGTCGCTGGCGAGGACGAGGAGATGCGCGTCGAGGTCCAGCGGCTCAAGGGCGCGGAGCGCTTCTTCGGTGTGGCGTCGCGGGGCGAGGACGTGCTCTACGCCAGCGACGGTGCCGTCGCCGAGCGGCTCGCCTCGGTCGCGCACGAGCTCGCGCCCCTCGCTGACATGGATCCGGCGCTGGCGCCGCTCTACGAGCGCCTCGAGAGCGCGCGCGTCGTCGTCGAGGACGTGGCGCGCGATCTTGGCCGGTACGCGCGCGGCATCAAGTCCGATCCCGCTCGGCTCGCCGAGATCGAGGAGCGCCTGCACCTGCTTCAGCGCCTCTGCCGCAAGCACGGCGGGACGGTCGCCGATCTGGCCGCCAAGCGGGAGGTGCTCGCGCGCGAGCTCGGGGACCTCGGCTCGTTCGACGAGGCGCTCGCGGCGCGCAAGGAGGCGGCCGAGAAGGCGGAGACGCGCGCCCGCGTCGCCGCGCAGGCGCTGTCCGACTCGCGCCGCAAGGCCGCCGCGGGGCTCGAGAAGAAGATCGCCGCGACGCTGCGCGAGCTCGGCTTCTCGACGCCGCGGGTCTACATGTCGATCGAGTCGCGCGAGCTCGGAGCCGCGGGCTCCGATCAGGTGCGGTTCGACTTCGCGCCGAACCCCGGGGACCCGCCGCGCCCGCTCGCCAAGATCGCCTCGGGCGGTGAGCTCTCGCGCGTCATGCTCGCCGTGAAGCAGGCCCTCGCGCGAAGGGACCGCGTCCTCACCTACGTCTTCGACGAGGTCGACGCGGGGATCGGCGGCGGTACGGCGGAGACCGTCGGGCGAAAGCTCAAGAAGATCGCGGGCGATCGTCAGGTGATCGTCATTACGCACCTGCCGCAGGTCGCGGCGTTCGCGGACGCCCACGTGCGCGTGGTCAAGACGGCCGAGCGCGGGAAGACACGCGTGACCATCGAGGCGCTCGACGAGACCGAGCGGGCCTCCGAGCTGGCCCGGATGCTGGCCGGCGCGAATCCCTCGGCGGAGGCGAAGGCGCACGCCGCGGAGATGCTGCGGCGGGCGCGTGCGCCGGAGCCCGCGCCGAAGGCGCGCGGCGCGGCCCTCGCGGACGGAGCCGCTTGACGTGTCCTCGGCACGGGAGCCGCTCGACGCGTCCACGGCGCGGGAGCCGCTCGACGCGTCCTCGGCGCGGGAGCCGCTTGACGCCCCTCCGAGGCGCGACATGTTTCGGTGACGTGTCGATCTCAGCGAAATCCGGGCGGAATTTGATTTCCGTCCAGGGCTCGTGGTACCAGGGGGAACGCGCCCGGTCCCGGGCCCGCACCCGAGCAAGGTTGTTGGCGATTGGCACCCAGACGACGTAAGCGACGCAAGGCGGAGCTGCGCAACTCGCTGCGCCTCGGCGTCGTGCTGGCCGGCTTGGTCGGCATCAACGTCTACGTGTTCTTCTTCAACAGGGGAACCGCGCCGCGTGACGTGCTGAACCTCCAGTCGACGTCGAAGACGATGGAGAGCACGCGGCACGAGCTGCTCGCGAAGGACGCGAGCCGCGGTCACGCGCTGCTGGCCTCGGCAGCGCCGGTCCCGGCGAAGATGCCGTCTGCGCCTGCCAAGGCGCCTGCGATGCCCGCCGCTGCTGCTCCTGTCCTGGTCGCGGCCCCCGCGGCTCCGGCCGCGGCGCCCTCGGCGAAGGCGGAGCCGCCTGCGGCCCCTCCGGTCTTTCAGGTGCCCGCCAACGCGGCGCCGGCGCCGGAGTCCGCCAGCGCGCCGGCCGCGGCGGCGCCCCAGGTCGTTGCCGTCGCGGCGTCACCAGCCCACGCGCCCGCGCACGCGCCTTACCAGGTGCCGTGGGCGCCGCCCCCCGAGGACGACGGCGAGAGCGCCGTGGGCGGCGACGGCGCCATCGAGCGTCGCTTCGCGAACAACGTGACCCTCGGCGCCGTGCTCTCGCGCGAAGGCTTCGGGCCCTCGGCGCCGAGCGTGGTCGCGGCGCTCTCGAAGCTGGTCGATCCGAAGACGATTCAGGGCGGGCAGAAGTACTTCGTCCGCCTCGACGAGTCGGGGGCGCCCGAGTCGTTCGAGTATCAACCCTCGGCGGCGCTCCGCTACATCGTCGAGCGGCAGGACAGCGGCGCGTGGACGGCCCACAAGGCCGAGCAGCCCGTCGAGAGCAAGATCATCGAGGCCGGTGGCGTCGTCGAGTCTTCGCTCTACGAGTCGGTGCAGAAAGCCGGCGAGTCGACGTCGCTCGTGAGCCTGCTCGTCGAGCTGTTTGCGTGGGACGTGAACTTCTACACGGACCAGCACCCGGGCGATCACTGGAAGGTCGTCGTCGAAAAGCAGCTCCTCGGCGGGAAGTTTTACAAATACGGCAAGCTGCTGGCCGCGGAGTACGGCGGCAAGGTGGGCACGTTCCGCGCGTTCTACTTCGCGGGGAGGAGCGGCAAGCAGCCCGGGCACTACTACGACGAGCGCGGCCAGGCGATCTCGAAGACCATGCTGAAGACGCCGCTGCGCTTCGTGCGCATCAGCTCGAAGTTCGATCGCAAGCGGTTCCACCCGATCCTGCACGTCGAGAAGGCTCACCTCGGCATCGACTACGCGGCGCCCGTGGGCACGCCCGTGTGGGCCTCGGCCAGCGGGCGCGTCGTCGAGGTCGGGATGAAGCGCGGCTCGGGCAACACGATCGTGATCGCCCACTCGAACGGTATCGCGACGCGCTACTACCACCTGTCGCGCTACGCGCGCGGCCTGCACGTCGGTCAGATGGTCAAGCAGAAGGACGTCATCGGGTTCGTCGGGACGACGGGCCTGTCGACCGGCCCGCACCTGCACTTCAGCGTCACGAAGAACGGCGCGTTCGTCGATCCGAACAAGATGCAGATCAACCGGGACGCCCCGGTGGCAGACCGCGCGGGGTTCCTGGATGCGATCCGCCCGCGGCTCGCGGCGCTCCGCAACATCCAGCCCGGCGCGGTCGCCCGGAATTGATCTGAACGGGGGCGCGGCTCGCTGCCGCTCGCACCTTCGGCCCCTTCACGCCCTCGCCGCGCGAGGCGTCGCCGGGAGCCCCTCGCTCCACGTGGCGAGGCCTCGCTCCGCTCGCCTTGATCAGGGAGCGCCCGTAAGGCGCCCTCCGCGACGCCTGCTATACTCTCGGCATGCGCGTCGTCACCGGTCTGCTCAAGGGCGGGATCATCGGCTTCTGCGTGGGCGCGCTCTCCTGGCGAATCGGCATGGTGATGGGCGGCCTGCCGGCGTTCATCGACTACGGCCTGATTGGCGCGCTGGTGGGTATCCTCGGCGGCCGGCCGCCCTGGCGTCAGGAGACGATCTGGACGCCGCTGCTCAAGGGCATCTTCGGCGTCGTCGTCGGGATCGGCCTCTACTGGGTCGCGCACAAGTTCCTGTACGGGATCCGGCTCGACTTCGCCGCCAAGCTCGGCGCGCCCGACAAGCCCATCCCCGACGTGCCCGTCGTGTTGGGGCCGATGGTGGGCGCGCTGTGGGGCATCCTCGTCGAGCTCGACGACAGCGGCGGCGGCGCGACCTCAGAGTCAGCGGTCTCGAAGCGCCACTAGCGATCGCCGCTATTCGGATCGCAGGTCCCGGTGACAGGTCCTGCGATAGGTCCTGGAGTCAGGTTCGGGGCTCGGCGTCGTCGAACGCGCCGAGCTCGCGCAGAACGTCGTCGTCGGTCGGCGGATCCTCGTCGTCGTCCACGTCGGGCGCGGCTGCCGTGGACGAAGAGGCCGCCGCGGCGCTCTTCGCGTGTCGCAGCTGGCGCTGCGCCGAGAAGTGGCGCTTGATGAGGATCATCGTCTCGGTGAAGCCGAGCAGGATGTACGCCGTCACGAGGAACAGGAACACGACCGCCTTGTCGACGCCTGCGAGCGCGACGACGACGCCCGACCCGACGATGAGCAGGATGAGGCCCACCGTCCGCTTCGTGAGCCGCACGTCCTTGAACGACCGGAAGTGGACGCGCGAGACCATCAGGTACGACAGCGCGAGGACGACGACGGCGACGAAGCCCTCTCCGACCCAGGCGTAGAGGCCCACGTTGTGCTGGACGATGACCATGAGCACCAGCACGCTCGCGGACGCGGGGATCGAGAGGCCCAGCATGTACTTGCCGGGGGGCTTGGGGCCGCCCGCTTTGGCCTCTTCTCGTCGGGACAGCACGTTGAATCGCGCGAGGCGCATCGCTCCCGCACAGACGTAGAGCCCGGCCACGAAGATGCCCCAGCGGCCGAAGCTCGTGAGGCCCCACTTGTAGACCAAAAGGCCGGGCGCGACGCCGAAGGTCACGAGATCGGCCAGCGAATCGAGGTCACGGCCGAGGTCCGTCTGGGTCTTCGTGAGGCGCGCCACGCGTCCGTCGGCGGTGTCGAAGAAGAACCCGAAGCAGATGGCCAGCGCCGCCTGGTACAGGTCGACCCCGCCTTGGCCGGACGCGGAGAGGGAGATCGAGACGAAACCGCAGAAGACGCTGGAGAGCGTGAATAGGTTCGGAAGGATGTAGTAGGTCTTCCGGAAGTCCACGCGGGGACGATACCATGTCCCCCGGATACGCCGTGATTCGCCCATTTCTGTCCGGTCTCGTGTTCGTCGTGCTCACGATCGTGGGCTCGATCATCTCCGTCTTGCTGGGGCTCTTCGATCGTTCGGGAGACTCCGTGCTGGCCGTGGCGCGCGTCTGGTCGCGCGCCGTGCTGGGCAGCGCGGGCGTGAAGCTGCGCATCCGATCGCACGCGACGTTCGACCCGAAGCGCAGCTACGTCGTGATGCCCAACCATCTGTCGAGCGTCGACATCTGGGCGATCTTCGTGGCCGTCCCGGTGCCGCTGCGGTTCATCGCGAAGAAGCAGCTGGGGAACATCCCGCTCTTCGGGTGGGCGATGAAGGCGGGGCGCTTCATCTTCATCGACCGGCAGAACGCGACTTCGGCGCGGCGGACCATCGACCACGCGGCCGACCGCATCCGCGGCGGGTGCTCGGTCGTGATCTTCCCCGAGGGCACGCGCTCGCGCGACGGGCGGCTGGGTCCCTTCAAGAAGGGCGGGTTCCACCTGGCGCTCAACTCGGGCGCGGACGTCGTGCCCGTCGCGATCCGCGGCTCGCGCGAGGTCATGCCGCGCGGCTCGCTGCTCATCCGGCCGGGCGTCGTGGACATCGAGGTGGGCGAGCCGATTCGCACCCAAGGCACCGGCGTCGAGGAACGGCAAGCGCTGCTGTTGCAGACGCGGGCGCGCATCGCCGACATGCTCGGCCAAGAGCTCACGCCTCAGCCCCTCGCTCCGGCGGGGGACGGTGAGGCCCGCTGAGCCAGCAGGCGGTGCGCCGTCCGCCCCGCCTTGCGCGCGCGGGTCAGTAATGGACGCGCAGCAGGGTCAGGCCCTGCGGCGGCGCCGTCATGCCGCCGGCGGCGCGGTCGCCGGTCTCCAGCATGCGGGCGACCGCTTCGGGGCCGAGGTGCCCGCGGCCGACGTCGACGAGAGTGCCCACGAGGATGCGCACCATGTTCTTGAGAAATGCCGTCGCTTCGACGTCGAAGGTGAGGATCGCGCCCTGCCGGTCGACTTCGAGCCGGCGCAGGATCCGGCGCGTCGTGCGCCGCTCGCAGTCGGAGGCGCGGAAGGCGCGGAAGTCGTGCTCGCCGACGAGCAGCGCCGCGGCTTGCCGGATGGCCGTCATGTCCAGCGCGCGACGCACGTGCCACGCGACGCGCGCGTGCCGCGGCGAGCGGACCATGTGGTTGAAGACCGTGTAGCGGTAGACCTTGCCGCGCGCCGAGAAGCGCGCGTCGAAGTCGGCAGCCGCCTCGGCGACCTCGACGAGGGCGACGTCGGCGGGGAGAATCGAGTTGAGCCCGCGCAGAAGGCCGTGCGGCGGGATGCGCGACGCCAGCGCGAAGCTCGCGACCTGGCCGTCGGCGTGGACGCCGGCGTCGGTGCGGCCGGCGGCGCGCACGAACACCTCCTCGCCCAGAAGCTCACGGATGCCGTCCTCTATCACGCCTTGAACGGTGCGCAGCCCGGGCTGGCGCTGCCAGCCGAAGAAGTCCGTCCCGTCGTAGGAGACCACCGCGCGGAGGACACGCGACGGAGGTGCAGCTCCGCTCGCGCCTTCGGCGGGTGGTGTCGGCTGGTCGCTCAAAACTCGAGCAGGACCCCGAGGGCCCAGGTGGTGTCGCCCACGTGAAGCCGGCCAGACTGGCCGAGCCCCGAGACGTCGGCGTGGGTGAACTCGAAGGCGATCGCCGTGTGGTTGACGCCGAGGTCGGAGTCGAACTCGCGGGCGGCCTCGGGATCGAGGAAGTCGAGCACCAGCGCGACGCCGAGCGTGCCGTGCCAGCCGAGCGTGCCACCCTCGCCGACCTTGCCCGCGGCATCGTGGGCCACGTCGCCGTTTCCGTTCGTGATGCGCCAGAACGAGTAGTCGAGGCCCAGCTTGCCGTAGGGAACGATCGGGATGTTGCGATCCTCGAGCAGGCGATCGAAGCGATAGACCGCCGAAAGGGACGTCGGGATCACGCGGAAGGACGACGTGTCGCCCGAAAGCATCCCCGTGCCGTTGGCGAGCGGCGCCGTGCCGGTCACCGAGAAGTACCCGATGCCGACGCCGAGCGCGATCGAGCCGAACGGGTGCAGGATCTGCCAGTCGAACTCGATCTGCGAGAGGAGATGGTCGCTCGTGCCGAAGTACGACGCGTAGGGCGTGCGGACGATCGCGTTGTTCGCGAATTCGGAGTCGACGTCGGGGCGGAAGGGCCCGAACTTCAGCTCGAAGGCGAAGTGCTGGGGCGAATGATAGCGGTTCCCGTACGGCGTCTCGGCGGGCGCCTCCTCGAGGATGTTGGTCTGCGCGCGCGCCGCCGCAGGCCACGCGAGCACCGCGAGCGACGCGAACGCGACGACCCGCAAGGAGCGAACCGCAGCCTTCACGAGCGTCTCCGGCGCGCGCGGGCAAACGCGAGGGCGATGCCGAGTACGCCGGCTCCCGCGCCCAGCCCGGCCGCCCAGTCGCGGCCGCCCGCGACGGAGCAGTACCCACCGCTCGCGGCGCCCGGAGTGGCCGTGCCCATCGCGCCGCCGCTGCCGTTCGTGATGTTGCCGTCGCGGTACACGTCCCAGAACGTGTTGGTCTTCTGCGGCTGCGTGAAGTTCTGGCCCGCGAGCACGGGCGAGATGGCGTTGCCGCTGTTGTCGATCGCGACGACGGTCGCGCCGTAATAAATGTTGTTCTGCAAGACCTTCACCCTGAACGTGTCGACGGTTCGGTTCAGCAGCGGCGAGCACGCGAACAGCGAGTCGAGCCCGGTCACGCCGTTCGGGTCGACGCCGCCGTCGACGCCCGTGTTCGCCGTCGTCGCGCACGACACGACGGCCGAGCTGAAGGTGTTGTTCGGGAACACCTGGAATCCGCCGGCGCGCTGGCAGAAGACCTGATAGCCCTGCAGATCCATGTTCGTGCTGTAGTCGATCAAGGTCCAGGAGATGTTCAGGGCCTCGTCGGCGGGCGTGACGGCGATGTTCGTCGGCGTGGGCGGCGGCGTCAGGTCGACGAACACGGCCCGCGTCGCCGAGTAGTCGATCGTGCCGTCCGCACCGTAGTCGAAGATCGCCCAGACCGTCTGGTTGAACCCGTTCGTCGGGCTCGTGCAATCGGTGTTGGGCGTGACGCCGTTCTGAATCACGCCGCCGTCGAGGCTGGTCGTCGCGATCGTCGAGTTCGTGCTGACGACGCGCGCGTTCGTCGCAATCGTTTCACGCCCGGCCTGCATGAAGGTGGCGATCTGATCGCTCTTGAGGAACTGGCAGTTCGTGCGCTGCAGGAGGGGATCGTTGCACTGCGATCCGACCCAGAACGAGACGGTTCCCTGCGGCGTGACTCCCCGCTTCGCGAACCCCGTCTGGGTCAGCGTGTAGTAGACGAAGACCGGCGTGTTGCAGTTGCAACGCGCCACGTTGAAGAACCGCGCGAGATCGAAGTCGGAGAGGTTGGCGTTCTCGGTCGCTTGGATGCCGATGAAGATGTCGCCGTCGGCGAGGGCGCTGGTGGTCGTCGTGGTTCCGAGCGTACCGGCGGTGCCGGTGATCTGGGCGGCGGCGGGTCGGGCCACGGCGAGGAACGCCAAGAGGCCGAGGCCGACCGCGAAGAAGAGCTGTCCGCGAGAACGCATGGTTATCCGCGCTGCGGGAATGCAAGCACGGTGCCTGCCCATGCCCCGCGCGGGACGCGCGCTTGGACGCGCGATGTGTCGCGATGGCGGTCGAGGACGCATGAGTTTGCCAATCTGGCAGAGCACGCAGCGCATCCTAGGGGGCCGAGCCGTGAACGGCAACTGATCGGCAAGACACGAATCGGCGAGCGTCACGCCCCGCGCGCCGCGACCTCGCGCCCGAGGGTGGACACGCTGCGGGCGAGACGCCGCAGCGTATCGGGCGCGACGGTGCGGCCGCCGAAGCGGGCCGCCGTGTAGACGTCGGTCAGCTCGACGAGGACCTCGCTCCCTGGGAGGCCGCCCGCGGCGAAGCGGGTGGCGTACTCGCGGGGCGTCTCGCTGCGGCCGCGAGGCCAGCCCTGACGCGCGAGCTGATCGAGCGCGCGCTCGTAGACGCGCTGGACGGGCAGGCTCGCGGCGCGTTGCGGACGTGCGAGGCCGCGCCGGGGAGCCCGACGGCGCAAGGCGGCGCGCGAAGCGGCGAAAAGGGCGAGGGCGGCGACCGCTGCCAGGGTCAGCCACGGCAACCCACGGCGCTGGCTCTCGCCGCCTGCGGCGTCGGACGCTTCCAGGCCGACGGCGCGCGCCACGCGACGGCCGAGCGCGAGCTGACGCGAGAGATCGTAGCCCACCACCCAGCGCGACCATTTGAAGTCGAGCGCGTCGAGGAGCTGGCCGAGTCGCCCGGCGTGCGCCGCAGCCGGGAGCGGCGGCGTCGCGTCCACGCGCACCCAGCCGCGGCCGGGCAGGAACGCCTCGACCCACGAGTGCGCGCGGTTGTCGCGCACGGCCACGTAGTGACCCACGTCGTTCCACTCGCCGCCGAGGTACCCGTTCACGTAGCGGGTCGGCACGCCCGCCGCGCGCAGGAGCAGCGCGGTGGCGGTCGCGAAGTACTCGCAATGGCCCTCGGGGTTTTCGAAGAGAAAGCTCTCGACGGGATCGACGTCGGGCGCGGGGCGCGGCAGACGGAGCGTGTAGCGGTGCGTGTCGCGTAGCCAGCGGACGATCGCATCGACGGCGCTCGCCGGCGCGCCGCTCCCGGTCAGCGTGCGCGCGAGCTCGGCCACGCGGGGGGAAAGGCCCTCCGGCAGCGCGAGGTAGGCCGCCTGCGCCTCCGCCGAGAGCGCCGCCGGCGCGTGGCCCTGCGGATCGGGAGCGCGGCGCGAATAGGCGATGTACCGCGCCGCGGGGGCGGCCCGCAGCTCGGTGCGCGCGTCGTCGGCGAGCTCGGCCACGGGGGCCGAGCCGGGCGGCGCGACGTGCAGCGCGACCTCGCCCGACCACCGCGGAGCGAGCTGCAGCGCGATGGGCGCGCCGGCCGCGGGCTCCTCCAGCTCGAAGGCGACCGGGCGATCGACGGCGAACGCCACCGGCGCCGCCAGGCTGACGACGTCGATGACCTGCCGGTCGAGCTCGGGATCGGCGTCGAGGGGCGGCGCGGTCGTGTGCGCCGCCGCGACAGCGCCGCCGCCGTGAAAGCCGTCGTGGATGACGACGCGCCGATCCAGCTCGCCCAGCACGGTGCGCAGCGCCGGGGCGCGGCTGCGCGTCCAGTGTCCCGCCGCGTAGGCGTCGTAGACGGTGCCTCGGAAGTAGAGCTCGCTCGCGGCGCGGTCGCGCGCCTCCTGCGTCGGCAGGGCTGCGACGCGGGGGATCGCCGCGCGCAAGGCCACCGACGCGTTCTCGGTCGACAGCGTGCCGTGCCGGCCCAGCGTGACGTCGTCGGAGAACCCGACGGCGTTCGCCGAGGCGTGCGCCGTGCCCAGCACGGAGCCGGCCCCGAGGCGCGGCACGAGGGCGAACGTCGCGAACGCGCCCAGCGCCACGCAGGCCGCGACGCCGCCCGTCGCCACGAAGAACGAGCCGCCCACGACACGCCTCGATGCCAGGATGCGCGCCACGCCCACCTTCTGGCTGGGCGCCTGCGCCGAGTGCTTGACGAGGTAGTTCTCCTCCATCTCGCGGCGCAGGTGGAAGAGGACGAGCGCCCAGGTGGCCGCCAGCACGTACCCGAGGAACGCCAGGGCAAAGAGCGCGCTGCCGCCCAGGGCTGCCGCCGCGAGCACCATGAGGAACGTCAGCACGAACACGTGCACGTCGTCGCGGTTGTTGCGGCGATAGCACAGCTTGGCGGCCAGCGCGACCAGCACGAACTCGACGACCGGAACGAGGTCGGGCGCGGGCAGCTGACGCGCGACGACCCAGGTGCGTTGCAGGAACACGACGCCCACGACGAACCGCGCGAGGGGCAGGCGGCGATCGAACGCGGCCGCCTTGGCGCCGCCCGCCTCGATGCGCGAGGACACCGCGACGAGCCCAAGGAAGAGCAACGCCATCTTTCCCGAGACGGCGCCCGTCGTCGCGAGCGCCGCGAAGGCCGTGAGCACCAGCAGGTAGGTCACCAGCTTGTGCGTCGCCTGGAATCTCACGACGAGCTCCGCGCGCGCGGACCGGCGGAGACAGGGGCGTCGCCGCGCGCTCGCACGAGCTCCGGGGCGGCGCCTGGGCGCACGTGCAGCCTCGCGGCGCCGGACCGGCGGACGTCGAGCGGTGCGTCCGTCGGCGCGGGCTCCACGACGGCGAGCGCCCGCAGGATGCGCGTCGCCTGCGCCGGGCCTCCGTCGGCGGGCAGTGCGGCGCCGCGCAGCACGAGCGCGACGCGGAAACC